>JAIPCU010000119.1 GCA_021738045.1 Candidatus Methylopumilus sp.
GTGCAACAAGGCAACACCCACAAAACTTAAACACGCCAGCACCAAGCACAAGGGCACGCCCAGAGGATTCGTTTTTAAGGCCGTTAACAGCTTGAGACCCGTGGCAATAAATAACCCTGCCGCGACCGCCCCCATCCCACGTAAGGCATCGATCACATGAGGATCAGTACCAAAACGCGCATAGGCCAACGCCATCAGAGCGATCGTAAAGGAGGGAAGAAAAAACATACCGGCAACCGACACGATGGCGCCACGCAAACCAAAATAGCGTGACCCTACCATGATGCTTAAATTTAAGGCGGGGGGCCCCGGCATCGTACGAGCAACCGCCCACTCTTCAACAAATTCAGCGCGCGTGAGCCATTTTTTTCGTTCGACTAATTCGCGCTCCATGTAGGCAAGTACACCCCCAAAACCTTGAATGGCCAACAGAGTAAAAGAAAAAAATAAGTCTTTCAGCGACTCAGGCTGTGGCCGCACAGAAGGTGTTGTCATTTGCTATTCACATCAACGATGCAGTTGCCTCATCAGGTCAGCCAACTCAGCCACCGAATGATTTTCAAACGACAATAAGAGTGAAAGAATCGCCTCAACTAACTGCGGATCTTGCCCCTCGGCGTTATGACGAAACTTGGCGATGATGTCTTCGTCTGAGGCCGGATTTTCAGGCTCTCCTTTCGCTAACGGGACATCGACTTTATGCACGGCACCCGCTTTGCTTGTAATGACCATCGAGGCACCTCGCTGGCTGGGGTAAGCCTTGGTCCAACCGTCATCCAGTCTGGAAGTGATGCGCGAGGCCAAACCTTGAATGTCGAGGTTTGTGACAACAGAGGGTACATAACGGTCTTCGCCAACGTCGCCATAATAGGCCGCCATCGCAACCGAATACGCGATACTAAACTTGGCTCCCTCAGCGGTATCAGGCGTCTCAGTTGTGCCACAAAAACTCACCGCCACTGGGTAGGTCGCCACATCGACACTCTCTATGTCAGCAAACGCCAACTTGTGGTCCTTCATCACCGCTAATACACCGTCAGCGGCTGGGTGGATATGGCGACACGCCGCGTGCAGTTTGATATATTGATCTGCCAAATAGAAATGTTGTCCGAGCCCTTCGAATAAGGTTTCAGCGTGCACCTCATCGGCCATCGCATGAAAGAGGCCTTTTTCAGCCTCAATCACCGTGACCGGCCCTTTGGCACCACGTTTCGCCATGTCAACCGACAGCACACCTGCCATTGCGGCCTTACCCGGATGCAGAGGTTTAACCATCGAGCCTTCAATCAAAACCTGTAACAAGCCAGCACCCTGCAAAGTTGCAAGACTTAACGCGCTAGTCATTTGTTCTTGATTCAAATCTGCTAGCACGCCACAGGCCGCCGCCGCGCCTAAGCCACCCAACGTGCCGGTCGTATGAAACCCACGATTCAAATGCGACGGATTCATCGCCTTTGATACCCGATTGACGATGTCGTAACCCAAAATCATCGCCAACAAAAAATCCTTACCGTCCGCCTGCTGTGTCTCAGCGTACGCTAACGCCGCGGGGATCACTGCGACACCCGCATGCACACCACCAAAGCGATAGCCATCATCCATATCCAAGGCATGCGCGGTGACGCCATTGCCTAAGGCAGCATGAATGGCGGGCACCTTTTCTTTAAAACCAAATAAGGTTGCCTGCTCAGTGCCCTGCAAGCTCGACAGATAATCGATCATCATCCGTGGAAAATCCATCTTCAAACCAGCGATCGACACGCCGATTAAATCGATGGTTAACAGCTTAGCCTTATGTACCACCTCGGGAGGCACATCTTTGAACTGAGCCTTGCAAAAAAACTCAGCAAAAGTCTGGGCAATTGTCTGCTCTTTACTCATGTGTTGACTCCATACTTTATTTATTATTCAGTTGACATGAATGCGCCCCGTTCGCGCAACTTGTTTTTGGCGTTCGTCCGCGTGTTTGACATATTCAGCTGTTTGCTGCGGCGAGAGGGTCAAAGGCTCGCCCCCTTATTTGTCATTGCGCTTCGCGTCTGTCCAGTATTTTTGCATTTCGATAAACAAAAACGAGGCAGACCACGTAATCAAGATGAGCCCTGTTAAGGCCTCGACACCCGTCAAGTAGCGCACATAACCTTGTGCAACGAAATCACCGTAACCCACCGTCGTAAAGGTAATAAACGACAGGTACACACAATCAAGAAAAAAACCGTGACCCGCGGTGGCACCCACGATGGTTCCCATGCCTTCGACTTTTAACGATAAAAAATAGCCTAAGGCAAACAACCAGATCTCAACCACATGCGTCACAAAAATCACGCCTACCCCAACCAACACTCTGAACCTAGGTGCCAAATGTGCAATCCTAGGGAGTTTTCGATCAAGCAAAAACAGAACCTCGTAGTGAATCAGGATCGCACCTGACACCAAGAGGGTGTTCAACACAAAGGCTAAGAGCAGCAGCATGAGCCCATCTTACAAGATTCACGCCACGGGCAGCGTTCGCTCGGGCGCAGTTGGGTGTCGGTGGCCCTATGCGACCTCGCCTGCCTGACAACCGCGTCTTAGTCAGACATATCTAAGGCGCAGTCTACCGCCCGAGCATCAAGCAGCGTGACACACACCGCTGGATCAAGCCCAACCAAGTACCCACGCCGACCACCATTGATGCAAATGCGAGGTAGCGCGAGAATACTGCGCTCGATGTACACCGGCATCTTGCGGCGAGTGCCAAAGGGCGAGGTGCCCCCCACCAAAAATCCGCTATGCCGATTGGCGACCTCTGGCTTGCAAGGCGCCACGGATTTAACCCCAATTTGCCTGGCTAAGTTTTTAGTGGATACCGTTTTGTTGCCATGCATCAAAACAACCAACGGCTCGGCCGCCTCATTTTGCATAATCAAGGTCTTGACCACCGAAAACGGATCAAGCCCCAATACCTGCGCGCTGTGCTGGGCTCCGCCATGCTCTAGATATTCGTAGGGGTGCTCGGTAAAGACGATGCCGTGAGCCTTCAAAAAAGCCGTGGCAGGCGTTTCACTGACGTGTACTTTTTTTGCCATATCGTTACTCTTCTGCCCTCAGCTCATGCTACTGAGGCTTGGCGGCACGCAACGCCTGCAACACGCGCTGCCCAGCACGCCCATCGGGCTTAACGCCAATTGAAGTCTGAAACTCACTAATTGCCAGACGGCTTTTTGTACCAATCATGCCATCGATCTCACCAATGTCATACCCTCGGGCCGCTAAACGTTGCTGCACTTCGCGCCGCTCGGCGCGACTGGTACCCGGGTCGTCTGTGGGCCACGGGGTACTGAAACGACCGCCACCACGCAGTCGATCCGCGAGGTGAGCAATTGACAAGGCATAAGACTCGGCAGCGTTGTAGCTATACATGGCATCAAAATTTCGAAACACCATGAACGCGGGCCCGTTTGGGCCTGCTGGCAACAACAAGGCTGCTTGCGTGGTATCACTTGGTATCACCTGGTCAGGCTTGATAGGCTTGATGCCCAACTTGGTAAATTGAGCTAAAGGCTGACGCGCGGTACGCCCCGTTGGCCCCGCATAGCCCTTGGGCAACTGCACTTCATAGCCCCAGTTTGCACCAGTCACCCAACCAGCCTGTTTTAAATAGTTTGCAGTCGATCCTAAGGCATCTGGCACAGAGTTCACAATGTCGCGCTTACCATCCCCATCAACATCCACCGCAATCCGTTGATAGGTGGTGGGCATAAACTGCGTTTGACCAAAGGCACCGGCCCACGACCCGACCAAGTTTTGCAAAGGGATGTCACCACTTTGAGCAATCTTTAAGGTCGCCCATAACTCACCTTTAAAAAAAGCCTGACGTTTATTGGCACAGACCAAAGTGACTAAAGACCGCACCAGTTGGCGTGTCCCTTGGATTCGTCCAAAGTTCGATTCGACCCCCCAAACAGCCACGATGGTGTACCGATCAACTCCATATTTTTGCTCGGCCTCGCCAAGCGTCTTAGACCACTCTTTGAGCTTGGCCTGCCCATCGGCCACGCGCTCATCATCGACTAAACCCGCCAAATAATCCCAAATGGGGGTGCGAAATTCAGGTTGAAAATCAAAAGCCTTCAGTACCGCTTCATCAGGCTCGATACCTTTAAAGGCCAGGTCAAGTGTTTGGGCACTGACACCCTGCGCACCGGCAGCCTGCCTCAAGCCTGCAACACAGGTCTCAAAGGTTTGCGCGTTAGCAACATAGGCTGCGCAAGATAACGCGAGTGCGCTCAAGGCTTTTTTCATAGGTAAGGCTCTGAGTGGTGGGAACCATAAATGTACACGCTAAAGGCCTCGTGCATCCCCCCTGCACCCAACGTTGTTTTTACGCTAGCATAGGCAGCATGACGAGCGCGCAAACTGAATAACAATCGTGAAAAAAAAGAAAATCCCAGCAGTTGAAACCTTAGCCAAGCCCAAGCCCCTCGCCACACGCACCGCCAAATTATTGCGCGATGAAGGGCACGCTTGGTATCACGTCTTACGTTACGACTGGGTCTACCTGCTGATGCTTGTCACAGGCTTAGTCTTATTGATATTTTTTTGGCAACCTTTGCCCCCTAAAACTTTAGGTATCGCAGTAGGTCGCGAAGGCACTTCGGATGGAGTTTACGGTGAAAAATTGGTGTCTTTTTTTGCCGAGCATGGTGTCAAACTTAATGTGACGTACACAGAGGGTGGCAAACAGCCAATCGCAGCCATGCAACGCGAGAGCTCGATTCAAAGTGCCCTAGTTTTAGGCGGTCTACATAAAAAGCACGAACTCGATAACTTTTGGTCTTTAGGTAGCTCTCAGTACGAACCGTTGTGGGTTTTCTATCGCGCAAACGCTTTCACAGGCGATGACCCCATTGTTCATTTCGCAATAACTGGCCTGGCAATCGGTGAGCCAAACTCTGGATCAAACACGATTGCTCACCAAATCCTGGCGAGCGGAAGCGGGGATACGACTGTCAAAGTCAAATTTTTTGAATGGCCTTATTTGAAGTCAGTCGATGCACTCTTGGCCGGTGAAATCAATGCGTTAGCTGCGGTCGATGGCATTGACTCGCCAATCATAAAAAAGCTTTTAGCCGACCCCAACATTAAGATTGCTAATTTTTCGTTCGCTCCCGCCTACGCTAAGCGGCTTCCGCATTTGGATCTTGTAACGATCCCTAGAGGCTCGTTTATGACTGCGCCTACATATCCAGCAACTGATATCAACATGGTCGCGACGAGCTTAACCTTAGTCGTTCAAAAAGATCTTCATCCCGCACTGCAACTGCTGTTTTTAATGGCAATCGATCACTTAGGCGATTCACGTGATCAATTCTTTGCCAAGCCCAGTGAATTTCCGTCTTATAAAGACACTACTATCCCGCTTGCGCCACTCGCCAAACAGTATTTTTCAAATGGGCCACCAACGGGTGTCCATTACCTTCCTTTTTGGGCCGCAAGCTTTATCGATCGAATTTGGTTTTTTGTTCTCGGCAGTCTGGCAGTCATCTACCCCTTGTATCGATTGATTCCAAACTATCGAACGACGCTTGGACAACTTAAAGTCAACGATGCCTACGATATGCTGCACGCCACTCAATTGCGGTTTGCGCAAGCGCAAACTCAAGAAGAGTTTGACCACATCATGCAGGATTTTCTGCAACTACAGCGTGAGATTGAAGATTGGATTCCCAAACTCAATATTCCGGCCTACTATGGTTTACTTCGCCCGATTGAGTTGATCAAAAAGGTTGCACTTGAGCGACAGCATTTTTTGAATACTCAGGGGCGACACCACCAACGCTAAACACTGGCGCGTTGTCTTAACCCGTATTTCGTAAGCCCGCTGAAATGCCATTGATCGACAGGTGGATACCAAGTCGTACCCTCTCATCAGCCTTACCTTCGCGATAGCGCCGGATCAGCTCGACTTGCAGATGATGCAAAGGGTCAATGTACGGAAAGCGATGACGAATCGAGCGGGCTAGCGTCGGGTTATTGGCCAGCCGGTGCTTTTCGCCGGTGATCAATGAGATCACTTCAGCGGTTTTCAGCCATTCTGCCTCAAGGATGGCGAAGATTTTTTTACGCAACTTGATGTCAGGTACCAATTCACTGTATCGCGACGCCAACGCCAAATCGCTCTTAGCTAGCACCATATCGATATTAGATAAAAGAGTTTTAAAGAAGGGCCACTGCTTCACCATTTTTTGCAACAACGCAACAGCTGCCCTGTGCTCTTTGACGCTCGAGCGATTCAAAAACTCTTGTACCGCAGAGCCAAAGCCAAACCAACCTGGCAAGGTCAAACGACTTTGACCCCAACTAAAGCCCCACGGAATGGCCCGCAAATCTTCAATTTTTTGAGTGGCTTTTCGCGAAGCGGGACGTGAGCCAATATTCAGTTCAGCAATTTCTCTGATCGGTGTGGCAGCAAAGAAAAACTCTTCAAACCCAGGCGTCTCAAAGACCAAGCGCCGATAGGCATCCATACTGGCTTGTGACAACTGCGCTGCAGTCTCTAAAAAGTTAGTCGGTGCGTTCTTGGTCGGCTGCAACAAGGTAGCTTCTAAAGTGGCCGCAACAAGAGTTTCAAGATTACGGCGTCCGATTTCTGGGTTGGCGTACTTTGAGCCGATCACCTCACCCTGTTCGGTTAAGCGGATCTGACCGCGCACAGTGCCTGGCGGTTGCGCCAGAATCGCTTGGTAACTTGGCCCACCACCACGCCCGACCGTACCACCGCGCCCATGAAACATCCGCAACTGAATATTGTGCGTTGTCGCTAAGCGCTCAAAGTCTTCGACCAGCGCCACCTCGGCTTGGTACAGCTCCCAGTTACTGGTAAAAATTCCGCCGTCTTTATTGCTATCCGAATACCCCAACATGATGTCTTGCTCGGCGCCAGACCGTTGCATCATGTCTGCGACGCCAGGCAAAGCATAAAACTCACGCATGATGCGAGCAGAGTTGCGCAAGTCTGCAATCGTTTCAAACAACGGGACTGTAATTAAATCAACCACGGCGTGGTCATCAAGGGTGCGTCGCAACAACCCAACTTCTTTCTGCAGCACCAACACCTCAAGCAAATCACTCACATCCTCTGTGTGACTGATGATGTAGTGTCGAATCGCCTCTACCCCGTAGATTGTTCGCGAATTGAATGCCTCTTGAAAAATCGCCAATTCAGCCTGCGTGTGATCAGAATACGCGAAGCCATGAATACGCAAAGGCCTAGGGTCTTGCAAAACACTCAAGAGCACGGCGCGTTTGTCGATTTCATTCAGACTTGAATAGGTTTTCTCAAGGCGCGCCTGGTGAAGCAACTCTGCAACGACTTTCTCGTGTTGATCTGAACTTTGACGTAAGTCAACAGAGGCCAGGTGAAACCCAAACACCTCTACGGCTCGGATCAAAGGACGCAAGCGCTGCGCAGACAGCGCCTGTGCGCTTTGGCTATGCAGTGATGCTTGAATCACCTGCAGATCACTCAAGAATGTTTGCGCGTTTGGATAAGGATTTTGCGGATCCACCGCATGCCGTGCAGCATCACCACCAGTCAAATATTTTAAGGTGGCGGCCAGGCGAGCATACATACCGGTCAACGCACGTCGGTATGGCTCATCGAGGCGATGAACACTGGCGTCGGGCGAGCTTTCTGCCAAGGCCTTCATCTCGGCCGGAAACTCAACCAGCATGGACGAAAGCGATAACTCGCCGCCAAGATAGTGCACTTCGGTCAAGTAATAGCGCAAGACCATTTCTGCCTGTCGCCTCAACGCCTCGTTGAGTGTTTGCGCATTGACGTTTGGATTGCCATCTCGGTCACCACCTATCCACTGGCCCATACGCAAAAACGGCGCGACTGGTTGCTGCCCAAGCGACTCTTCAAGCGACGCATAAATTTTGGGGATTTCGGGCAAAAATGTGGATTCGTAATAACTCAGTGAATTTTCAATTTCGTCTGAGACGGTTAGCTTCGAGAGCCGCAACAAACGTGTCTGCCAGAGCTGCATCACACGTGCGCGCATGCGCGCTTCATTCGCCGCCAATTCGCGCGGCAGCAGCGCATCTTTGGATGCACGAGGATCAGAACCACGCGCCTTGATGTCATCGCGTTCGTTTAATAATTGAGCCAGGTTGCGCTCGGCACTTAAGATACTTTGACGCTGAACTTCAGTCGGGTGCGCCGTTAACACAGGCGACACAAAACTATTTGCCAGTGTTTGAGAGATGACTTTATTTGTAATGCCCGCAGTACGCAGCCGTTGTAACGCGACCTCGATGCTCCCTTCTTGCGCGTTACCCGCACGCTCATGAATCATTCGCCGCCGGATATGGTGCCGATCTTCGGCAAGGTTCGCCAGGTGACTGAAAAAAGTAAATCCACGAATCACGCTCACAGCACGATCGCTTGGCAAGACTTTCAAAAGTTTTTTTAGCTTTTTATCTGCCTCATCGTTTGCGTCAAGCCTAAACGAGACCGAGAGTTGACGAATATTCTCGATCAGTTCGTAGATCTCTAGACCCTCTTGTTCACGAATGACATCGCCGAGCAAACGCCCAAGTAGACGAATATCTTCAACGAGGGGTCGCTCGTTATCACGCGATCGAGTTTTTGAAGAGGCAGCCGTAGCGTTGAGCATCGCGATCCTAACCAGATTAAGGGTTTCGAAACACTCGCGAGCGCTGACTGCCAAAAGAGAAAACCGCAATCCATGGCGCAGCGGACATCGCGTGTGTGGAAAGGGTCGCTTGTTGAGCTGCTGTCTCTACAGCAATACAACCTCTATAGGGTAAATACTACAGGTCTTAGGGGATTTTTCCAATCAAAAAAATGTAACCGTGCACCCTAACTGGAATTACATCAAATTTTGACAAGTTTATGTTAGCCTTTCGGCGTAGTAAAAAAGGTTAGGCGTAGCAAAAAACGTTCTCTTGACTGCACATGCTTGTTTAGATCAGTCAATGATTTTTTAATCTAGACGAGTTCTCACAAATGACCCGTATAAAAACAATCGTAGCCCTCTTCTTGAGTCTGGCTTTCGCCAATTTCTGTTTCGCTGCCGACCCCGCGGCCCGCGCGCAAGTCGCTGATGCAAACAAGGCAGCAGCCTCTGCCCCTTTAGATAAAGAAGAGATGGCTAAGCAGTTGGCCAATCCCATCGCGAATATGATTTCGATGCCTATTCAGT
>JAIPCU010000120.1 GCA_021738045.1 Candidatus Methylopumilus sp.
CCGCGAACCAAACACGATCCCGATCTCACCTTTGGCAGGTAATTTCATCCAAAATCTGCGCGCGTCGGGATAGGCTCGATCCTCGCGGCTCGCCTCTGGAAAAGCGATCGTGTGAATATGGCGCGGATCCATCCACTCGTTCAGTAAATTAATCGTCTCGCCTTTACCTGCCCCGTCAATACCCGCGACCAAAATCAACAAGGCCCGATCTTTCAGCGCGATGTGACGATACTGTTCGTTCACCAACAGGGTACGCAAGTGTTGTTCAATTTTTTTGAACTCGTCTTGCGACAACTGCGGATCTGCTTCGGCTTCTTCAAACATTTTGGCGCTACCTTTAAAGTTCTTTGCGTGAAGTGAACGACGGTCAGTGACTGAGTTTGGCTGACTAAGCCGCTTGCAACGCCGCTAAGCGCGCAGCGCGCACCTTTTGTTTGATCTGATCGGGCGCACTGGCCGAGCGCGCGGCGGCACCGGCGTCGACTGCCAGCACGATTTGCAACCAAGACCGCCAGTCTGCACACACAACGCTTACCACCTCATCCACACCGCCAGCGGTTTGCAGCAGCGTTTCAAAACGTTCGGGCTTACGTAATGCATCGCACGTTTCAAACAAGAACAATACCGCGTCTGCATGCTCTGCGTCTTTCAACGGATGTCCCACTTCATTCAGGGGTGTCAGGCCATCGTTTGCGCCACCCTTGCCAGTTGAAAGCGTCTGACTCAATTGCAGCAGCGCCGCCAACACCAGCGGCAATAACCGCGCCATGTCAGCGCACTCTGACGGCACACGCAGCCGTGTAGTAAGCGCCTTAATCTCACTGGTCTCAAGGCATAACACCGCGTATCGCGACGCTAACGGCAAGCCTTGTTGTGCGACCCGATCCGCTAAATCCTTTACGCGCGAGCTGAGTACCAGCTCAGTCATGATTCGGCTCGCTGCGCCGACTTCAGCCAATAGCCCTAGCATCCGCGATGGTTGCTCAGACATTAAGCCGCGCGACAGCTCTTGCCAAACACGCTCTGGCACCAACGCATCGACCTCGCCCGAGGCAACCATTTTGTGACACAGTACGAGGGTCTCTGGCGCCACGGCAAACTCAGTGAAGCGCGCCATAAACCGCGCCAGTCGCAAAATCCGCACTGGGTCTTCTTCAAATGCGGGCCCCACGTGTCGTAAGATTTTTGCGTGTAGGTCTTGCACACCATTTAACGGATCCACTCGCTCACCGGTCAGCGATTGTGCAATCGCGTTGACGGTTAAGTCACGACGCTTGAGGTCTTCTTCTAACGTCACCTCAGCACCGGTGTAAAACGTAAATCCTTTATAGCCTCGCCCCGACTTACGTTCGGTACGGGCCAGTGCATATTCTTCTTTGGTCACTGGGTGCAAGAACACCGGGAAATCGCCCCCCACCGGGATGAAACCCCGTGCCACCATCGCTTCGGGCGTTACCCCAACGACCACCCAATCGCGATCACCCGCAGGCAGGCCAAGTAAAGCATCGCGTACGGCGCCACCGACGATATAAACCTGCAGGCCCTCGGTGGCGTGATCAGTGCTCACGGCAAAGGTGTGCGACCATAAGGTTGAGGCACAATTTCACCCAACCGTTGTTTGAGCGACTGCGGTTGACCGCTAAATAACGCTGCGTAGTACACCGCGTTAGACATCACGGCCTTGACATAGTCACGTGTTTCATTGAACGGGATGGTTTCGGCAAAGATCGCGCCTTCAACTTTACTGTCAAGCTTAGAGCGCCACAACATTGGGCGACCCGGCCCCGCGTTATAGCCCGCACTAGCCAGTACTTGCGACCCGCCCAAGTCCGACAACACCATACTCAAGTACGTCGTACCCAATTTGGTGTTCGTATCAAAATCATTGACTTTCGCAGGGGTGAAATCTGTCATCCCAATTTTGCCAGCCACCCAGCGCGCCGTGGCGGGCATCAACTGCATTAAGCCCGAGGCGCCGGCCGACGAGCGCGCATCCATGATGAAACGCGACTCTTGGCGGATCAACCCGTAGACCCACGCGGGATCAACATTTATTTGCTGCGCCTGCGCAGATACACGACCTTCAAAGGGCGCAATATAACGCTGCGAAAAATCAACTTCTTTCACTGTGCGCTCTGACGTGTTGACCACGCGATCCAAGATGTTTTCGTGTCGCGCCACTTCAGCAGCGGCCATCAACTGACGATCCGTCATGCCGCGGATGGTGAAGTTCCATTCGGGCACAGCATCACCACGCCAGCCTCGTTTAAAGAGCGTCACAGCACGTTGCAGGCCTGGGTTCGCACGCGCCTGCGCGATCTCTTGAGCGGTGACGGGCGCAGGCCGCTCAGGCGCCACAATCTGGCGACCTAATTCTTCAAGTGCCAATTGACCATAAAAATTAAACTGTGCGGCGATCGAGGCATAGGCCTTGTCAGCGTCTTGTTTCTTGCCTGTCGCGGCTAAGCCTCGAGCGCGCCAATACACCCACGAGGCATCGGCTTTTTGTGTGGAGCCCATCGCGTCAATGGATTGCAACACCCAGGACCAATCAATGTTGGCCTGGCGCAACGACGCGCGTACGCGCCATGCATTATTTGTGTCAGACAATCGTAACGAACCGGTTTCGCGATACCACCCATAGGCGCGGCTATCAAGGTTCATCATTGCCAACAACGCCATTTGCCCGTAAACCCATTGCAAATTTTGCTTGGGCAATTGCCCGGCCCAGGTGTCACGCACTTTGGCCGCCGTTGCACTCAGATCGGCACGGGCCGCACGCGCCAGGGCAATCGCGACGATATCGTTGCGCGCGCTCGAGCGCGCGCCCGTTTGGGCGCTTAGCCAAGTCACGGGTTCACGAATCATTGCGTCGTAAGCGGCCAAGTCAGTCGACTCGAAGACCCAGGCGGCATAGCGCCGCGCATCGGGGAGCTTATTGTTTTCGATTGCCTCATACAAATAGGGCATCAGTTCAGCCGAGCCCAAGACGCGATCGGCCACCAGTTGATCAAATAATTTCAAACAGGTGCCGAAGGGTGCAAAGACTTTAGTCGCTTCGGCGGCGCTGGCACGCTGACCTCCCATGTGCCGCGCCTCAAGTTGTGAGCACAAAATTTGCGGATTTGGATTCAGCACGTCTCCGAGCTCGCGTACCGTCACAAAATCCCCAGAGCGCGCCGCGGCCAAGATCCATTCACCTTTGAGCCGATCGCCCAGATAGGCGGTTTTATTTTTGGTGATGAAATCCGTCAGCAATTGTTGAACACCCGGCATATGGGTCGAACCTAGTTGTGTGCGTAGCGACCAGTATTCTGGATACATGCCCAACACATCCGCGCGCGCCTGGGGCACAAAACTTGCCAGCTGCCCCCACTGCTTGGCATTCATGGCGTTGCGTGCCGCAGCCACCGCACGCGCAGCAGGCGTTGAGTCTGGATCAGCAATCGTGGCGCCCGCCTGCACCGTCGTGTTGGGGGTAATTGTTGGCGCGTATGTTGAAGATGCGTTGACTGGCGATACGTTGGTTGATGGTGCGCGGGTGGGCGCTGTCGAGGGCACAGGCGGGGTACCGGTGACAGGCACCAGCGTGCCATCGGCCTGCAAGACAAATCTGGCAGGGCCAGCTGCCTCGGCTGTCTGCGCTGAGGCAGAGGCTGCAGGCTGGGCCCAAGCCAGCGTTTGCGTGAAGGCGAAGAGCGCACAGGCACTGGTTAGCCAAGCGCCCAACCCACAATTCTGATACTTTGTTTGCACGAGCATAAACCGCCCCATCACCGCTTATTTGTCAGCACCGTTGCGACACATGTCAAAGAATAACGCAGACCAGCTGCGCGCGCGCCTGCGCAGCCTTCGCCAGAGCATGTCTGTGGCTGAACGCCAACAGGCTAGCGCCGCGCTATGCGCTCGATTGCAGCAGTGGTTTGACCGGCACCTTGCGGATTTGGCTGTTGCACGACGCCCGAGCCCACTCATCGTGGCTGGCTTTTGGCCGCTTGACTTCGAGCCCGACCTGCGACCACTCTTACAACAGCTTGACCTGCATCAAGTGACAATCTGCTTACCGGTGATCGTTGAACGCCATGCTCCACTCGAGTTTCATCGATGGACACCCGACACACCACTCTCGGCGCAGGGCTTTGGGGTGATGGAACCCCCGCGTCAACAGGCGCTAGTCCCTGAGATTTTGTTAGTACCCACACTCGGATTCACGCCTCAGGCCGCCAGACTTGGCTATGGTGGCGGCTATTACGATCGCAGCTTGGCAGCCTTGCAGCGCGCGGGTGCCAAGCCCCTTAAGATCGGTATCGCGTGGCAGCAAGGGCTCTTGACAGAAGCCGACGCGTTCGCCCCCCACCAGCATGACGTGCTGCTGGATGCGATTGCAACGCCGCAAGCGTGGCTGCCTGCCCGCCCCGGTGGGTAGCCTCCTCAGGCCTGATGCTTAGTTGGCTCGAGAACTGAATCGGTCACTTATGCCGCCCACCACCAAGGCCTGCTTGGGCTTGCCCTTTTTTCCAGCGCGATCAAAGCGCCTAAGCCTGACTCAATAAACGATTCAAGCCAGCTTGCATCGTCTACACTTGCAACTTGTTGTTACACACGCACAGGAAGATTTCGATGACTTTCTCAAAAACCATTCGTGGAGCCTTGCTCGCAACGGGATTCGTATCCTCTGTTGTTGCCGGTATCGCCCATGCGCAAGCCTACCCAACTAAACCAGTGTCACTCGTGGTGCCGTTTGCGGCCGGTGGCCCGACCGATGTTCTGGCGCGCACGTTAGCCGTATCCATGTCTAAAAGCCTTGGCCAAACTGTCGTTGTAGAAAACCGCCTGGGCGCAGGTGGTACGGTTGCCTCAACCGCCGTCGCTAAGGCTGCGCCTGATGGCTACACCTTGTTCATTCACCATAATGGCATGGCCACTGCGCCAACGCTTTATCGCAAACTACCTTTCAACGCGCTCACAGACTTTACCTACATCAGCCTGGTTGCCGATGTTCCGATGACGTTACTAGGCAGCAAAAAGTTTCCACCTAACACCATGCCTGAATTCATCAAGTATGCCAAAGAACAAGGCGACAAAATCAATCTGGCTAATGCTGGGTTAGGGGCAGTCTCGCAGCTGTGCGGCACTTTGTTACAGCAGGCGTTGGGAGTCGGCTTTACTGCGATTCCTTACTCGGGCACGGCCCCAGCCATGGTGGCCCTGCTGGGCGGCCAGCTTGATGTACTGTGCGATCAAACCACGCAGACTCTGCCACAGATCAAAGGCAATACAGTCAAACTTTATGGCGTGACTTCAGCAGAGCGTTTATCGTATTTGCCTGATACACCGACCCTGCGTGAGAGTGGCCTGAAAGACTTTGAGATCGTGGTGTGGCACGGCATTTATGGCCCCAAGGGCATGGCGCCTGATGTTGTGGCCAAAGTTAATAAAGCGGTGCAAGACGCGCTTAAAGATCCAGATGTGATTCAAAAAGCAGGCGACCTAGGAGCGGTGATTGTTCCTGTCGACAAACAGACTCCTGCCGCGCTGCAAGCATGGCTGAAGCTAGAAATAGATAAGTGGGCACCGTTGCTAAAGGCTGCGAATCAATACGCCGACTAAGCTGATTGTTTCGGTGCATTAGCAAAAAGGCCTTCTAAAAAGAAGGCCTTTTTTGTCATTTGAAATCAATAGATCTGGCTTTAAAGACCAAACTAACGGGCCTAAGTTGGACAGTTTTCGCAGCGCAGAGTGTCTGACGCTAACCAGTCAACCCTCGCCAAATTGCCAGCGTGGCCTCGGCGTTGTTCAAGGTATAGAAGTGCAAGCCTGGCACCTCGTTATCGATCAAGGTTTGGCACAGATCAGTGACCACCTCGGTACCAAATGCGCGAATCGATTCTTTATCGTCACCCATTTCTGCCAGCCGCAAGCGAATCCAGCGTGGCACTTCAGCCCCACACATTTCTGAAAACCGCATGAGCTGCGTATAGTTGGTGATAGGCATGATGCCCGGCACAATCGGGATATTCACGCCTTTAGCCTGCGCGCGATCGACAAAATCAAAGTACGAATCGGCATTAAAAAAGTACTGCGTAATCGCACTGTCTGCACCAGCTCGTACCTTGTTCACAAAGTGCGTCAGATCATGCTCAGGCCCTGCCGCTTGCGGATGCATCTCAGGATAAGCGGCCACTTCAACATGAAACCAATCACCGGTTTCGTGGCGAATCAATTCAACCAAATCACTGGCATGCCGCAACGCACCGGCGGCATCGGCACCCATGCCTGAAGGCATATCACCGCGCAAGGCCACAATGCGGCGCACACCCTCTTGCCGATACAACTGTAACAACGACTTGAGCTCGTCTCGACTTGACCCGATGCAAGATAAGTGAGGTGCCGCATCGCGGCCCAGCTCGCGCAACACGCGCACCGTATCAAACGTGCCATCACGTGTTGAACCACCTGCGCCAAAAGTGACACTGCAGTAAACCGGATCGATCACCAGCATCTGTTGGGCGCCCGCAACCAGCCTCTGCTTTGCAGCGTCATCACGGGGCGGAAAAAACTCTAGGCTAAACGCCGTGCTTGCTTGCATCGTCATTGATTATTTATTGATTAAGTTCGTCAAGAAGCCAGAAATCAAGCTGTAAAACAACGCGCCCACAACTGCCCACCAAAAGCCATTGACCTGAAAGCCTTTGAAGAGTGACCCCGCCAACCAGAACATCAGCGCGTTGATCACAAACAAAAACAAACCAACGGTCACGATCGTGATCGGCAAGGTCAACAACACAAACAAAGGTTTAACCAACATATTGATCAAACCCAACACCAACGCCGCCCACATCGCAGACCAAAAGCTCGCTACAACAATGCCGGGCAAAATATATGCAACGACCAATAAGGCAACTGCATTTAGTATCCAGACGAGTAGTAAAGTCATGGCGAACCCCAGGTGAGTCAAACGTCGCGGACAACCGGCCTGACCATGCGACCTTGCCTAAAACTGCAGACGAGGCCGCACGGCTGATGGCTTAGTAACGGTACTGTTCGCCCTTGAAGGGGCCTTCTTGCTTGACGCTGATATAGGCAGCTTGCTGTGGTGTCAATTTCGTCAAGTGTGCGCCGATTTTGTCGAGATGCAAACGAGCCACTTTTTCATCAAGATGCTTAGGCAACACATACACCTGACCTGAGGTGTATTGTTCGTTACGGCTAAACAGTTCGATCTGTGCCATCGTTTGATTGGTAAACGATGAAGACATCACAAACGAGGGGTGGCCAGTGCCGCAACCTAAGTTCACCAGACGACCCTTAGCCAACAAGATAATGCGCTTGCCGTCAGGGAAAATCACGTGATCCACTTGTGGCTTGATTTCTTCCCACTCTAGGTTTTCGATACCGACGACATCGATTTCGTTATCGAAGTGGCCGATATTGCAGACGATTGCCTGGTCTTTCATGCGATCCATATGGGCACGCGTGATGACGTTGTAGTTGCCGGTGGCCGTCACGAAGATGTCAGCCTTATCAGCGGCCTCTTCCATCGTCACGACTTTGAAGCCTTCCATCGCGGCTTGCAGCGCGCAGATTGGATCCACCTCAGTCACCCACACTTGCGCACGCAAGGCCGCCAAGGCCTGAGCCGAGCCCTTGCCTACGTCGCCATAACCTGCGACCACTGCAACTTTACCGGCGATCATGACATCGGTCGCACGCTTAATCGCGTCAACCAGCGACTCACGGCAGCCGTAGAGGTTGTCAAACTTTGACTTGGTCACTGAATCATTGACGTTAATCGCAGCAAAGGCGAGTTCGCCTTTCTTTGACATGTTGTACAGGCGCAAGACACCTGTGGTGGTTTCTTCGGTCACGCCTTTGATTTGGGCTAAACGTGATGAGTACCATTTTGGATCGCGCTTGATCGTTGCTTTGATCGCAGCAAACAACACCACTTCTTCTTCAGAGCTGGGGCTGTTCAAGACCGACAAATCTGATTCGGCCTTAGTGCCCAGATGCAACAGCAGTGTGGCATCGCCGCCGTCATCCAAAATCATGTTGGCTTGATGCTCGCCTGGCCATTCAAAAATCTTGTGGGTGTATTCCCAATACTCAACCAAGGTTTCGCCTTTTTTGGCGAACACAGGCGTACCAACAGCGGCGATAGCTGCTGCAGCATGGTCTTGGGTTGAGTAAATGTTGCATGAGGCCCAGCGCACTTCAGCACCGAGTGCTTGCAGTGTTTCGATGAGCACAGCCGTTTGAATCGTCATGTGCAGGCTGCCTGTAATACGGGCACCTTTCAATGGCTTGGTTTTGCTGAATTCAGCACGTGTGGCCATCAGGCCTGGCATTTCAGTTTCAGCGATCAGAATTTCGCGGCGGCCAAAGTCTGCAAGAGACAGGTCGGCGACGTAAAAGTCAGTAAATTTTTGTGTAGCAACAGTCATGGCAAGTAGGGCTCCGGTGAGCCTGCTCGGCAATGCGATGTTGGGGTGAACTTGAGCACCACCACAATCGCTGGCTGGCAGGATTGGGTGAGCGCCGTTAAGGTTGGCAAAAGTACCAACGGTAACGTAGAAGCTTATGAGCCTGGCGAATCGGCAAACTAGCGCGGATTCGTCGCAACGCTCCTCAAAAGCGAATGAATTGTAACGTGTTTATTTTGCACTTGCAGCAAAATATTGAGGCACAACAGCTTAAACGCTTAGGGTTTTTGCCCGGAACAAGCCTATAACCTCTTGCGTCCAAAGGATTTTTTACTTATTTCAGTTCGTGTATTTGGTCACGTAAATCGCTGCAGCAAATAGTGAGGGCAACAAGCCTGCTAACAGCGCAAGGATGCGCCAAGTTTGCTTGGTCATTTCGCTATGTAAGGTTGTTTCGACCCTGCCAATCGAAGCATTCATGCGGGATTCGAGGCAGGCCAGATCCTCGCGTGTTGCGAGGGTTGGGATGATAGCTTCTAAGCGAGTGAGTCGTGTTTCCATGACAGAATTTTAAGGGTTGTGCGACCTCGTTTGCAATACGTGGAACTACTTTAATGTGTAACGAAATGCTACTGTCAGGGGTCACATATTGCCTCACTAACTCCAGCTACAGGCTGTGAGTCGCCGACTAGACCCCAACCCCCTCCAATCGCAACATCAGCCCTTCGGCGGCAAATGCAACGCGACGAT
>JAIPCU010000121.1 GCA_021738045.1 Candidatus Methylopumilus sp.
CAAAAGTGCCGTTGCACTTTACCAATGCTGACAGCTCACCAGCCGTCAAGCTCAGCGCAGCAATCATTTCGCATCTGTTCACCGAAATCGAAATCAGCTGCTTGCCAGCCGACTTGCCACAGTTTATCGAAGTTGACCTCACCAACTTGGTGGGTGGCGCCTCGATTCAGGTGGCCGACATCACAATGCCGAAAGGTGTTTCGTATGTGCCCCACCGCGGTGATGCCAATCCAGTTTTGGTGACAGCAATCGTTAAAGGTGGTTCAAGTGACGATGGCGACGAAGCCAAAGCCGCCGCACCTGCAGCCTAAGTTGTTTGATCCACAGCCGTAGCTGCGCGATACAGCTCTGGCTGTTGGGTTAAACGCCCAAGGGTCTGTCACAAAAGCCCTACCTCTGCTTTGCACGGGTGGGGCTTTTGCTTTCTAATGCAAGAATGACTACACCTATCAAATTGATTGTTGGCCTGGGCAACCCAGGTAACGAATACGCAAAAACGCGTCACAACGCTGGCTTTTGGCTTGTTGATGACATCGCTAGTGATTTGAAAACAAGTTTCACGTTCGAAAAAACATTTTTTGGCATGGTGGCAAAAACTCGTGTTGCAAATGATCAGGTTTTTTTAGCCAAGCCACAAACGTTTATGAACAAGTCGGGGCAATGCGTGGGCTCGTTGGCACGGTTTTATAAGCTGTTGCCCGAAAATATCTTGGTGTTGCATGATGAGCTTGATTTGATGCCTGGTCAGGTGAAGGTCAAGCAGGGGGGCGGGCACGCTGGGCACAATGGTTTGCGTGATATCGAGTCGGTATTGGGTAGCTCGAAATTTTGGCGCCTGCGTCTTGGTATCGGGCACCCTCGCACCTTGTCTTTGGTGCAAGAGGTCGCAGATTTTGTCTTGCATGCGCCGCGTCGTGAAGATCAAACGGCCATCGACGACTGCGTGACTCGCTGCCGGGCGGTGATCCCCCTGTTTTTAGCTGGCGAGTTTGCGAAGGCCACAGGGCAGCTGCATCGCGACAACCCTGCATGACAACGCAGCGATTTCGCGACGATTTTAAGCAGTTTTTGTTATTTGTATTCAGGCCGAGTCTCGCTAGACGGGTGCCGCGCAACTTGACCGTCACGGGTTGGCTGGGTGATTGGTGGCCCAACATTCGCCTGCCTCGGTTGCTAGCCTGGGCCGCAACACTATGGGCGCTGAATATCTTGGTGCTGGGCCCGCTTGTGTTGGCGGTGTTTGAGCATAGCGGCGCCTCCCATCGCATCAGCGTACATAATTTGCCTTGGTTGCAGGCCTTGTTATGGGCGCCTGTGGTTGAAGAAATGCTGTTTCGGTTTGGCTTGCGCCGGCCTCTATTGGCGCTTGGGTTGGTGCCCTTGATGATGGTTGTTTTACTCAATGGCCTGGCTTGGTGGGCCAGCAGCCTGTTGGCGTTATCGGTCTTGACGGTTTGGTGGCTGAGTGCGCGTACTCACACGCCAAGCGCCAACGGTTATCGGTGGCTACGTCGCTATCGCAAAGTGTTTCCGTGGGTATTGCATCTATCGGTATTGGCGTTTGCTGCACTTCATATCAAAAACTATGTGTTTGATGAGATGGCCTGGTGGATGATGGTGGTGTTAGTGGCACCACAGTGGGTAACGGGATTAGTATTGAGTTGGATTCGCGTGCAACGCGGGATAGGCGCAGCCATGTTGTTGCACGGCCTGTTTAATGCTGGCCCTTTAAGCGTGGCTTGGTTGGCCTTACAGTTGTTGGGCGACTCAAATTTGTAAATCGACCGGCAGCAAACCTCTGCTTTCGCTAACCACCGAGACACTTGTATGTGTTTGCGCTTTTTATCCGCGTTCAAACGGGTAGCTGTGCACCGACTATTATTGTGAACGAGCGCTAGACCGTTGGTGATTGCTGCTTTTCTACATACTGCTCACGCAACTGGCGCTTCAGTGTTTTGCCAATTTCGTTGCGTGGCAAGTCTGCAATCAACAGCAGGTCAGCCAAGCGCTGCGTTTTGCCTAAACGCGCATTCACCCAAGCGAGTAGCGCCTCTTTCGTAATAGTTGATGTTGTGCGCAATACAACATAGCCAACAGGGGTTTCGCCCCAGGCGCGTGAGGGCACGCCAACCACGGCTGCTTCGGCTACTTCAGGGTGTTGCTCTAGCTTTGCTTCCAGATCACTTGGATAAATATTGAAGCCACCCGAAATCACCATGTCTTTTTTTCGGTCTGACAAAATCACGAAACCATCTTCGTCAAAGCGACCGATATCACCGGTGCGGATAAAGCGCTTTCCGGTTGAATCAAACCATTCAATTTCACGAGTTTTTTCAGGTAAGCCGTGATAGCCCTTCATCATGGCGGAAGCACTCCCGACGATCTCGCCTGTATGGCCTGCGGGCACTTCGACGCCGTTGTCATCGATCAGTCGAAGATCATGCCCTGCCGACGGTTGGCCAATCGTGTGGAGTTTATTTGGATGTAGGTGGGCTTTCAGCTCGCAGCGCACCCCGCCCTCGGTCATGCCGTACACATCATTGAGTTCGCCTGGCCAACGCTGCAAGACCTCGGCCTTAAGCGAGGCACTAAAGGGCGCGCTGGTTGAGCCTTTGATGCGGAGTGAAGATAAATCATGCGCATCAAACGTTGGGTCGTCTAGCAAACGCTGATACTGTACCGGCACCATAACGGTGTGCGTGGCGCGGTGGCGTGTGGCCAGGGCAAGATACTGACGCGTGTCGAACTTGCTCATCAAAACAGCCGTGGCACCCAGTGCGAGGCCTGGCAAAAGGGGTACTAGCGTCGTATTTGAGTAAAGCGGGGTAGACAGCAGCAAAACCGACGCAAAGCCGATGCCGTTGGCTGCCGCGCGCTGGGTTTGCGACCAACGCATCGAGCACGGCTGCACAATGCCTTTGGGCACACCGGTCGTGCCCGACGAGTAAATCAGATTGAAGGCCCGCTCAGGTTCGTTGGCGCAAGGCGCGGGGTTGGCTTGCGTCCCTAACCACTGCGACCAACTGTCGGGGCCGGTCGTCAGATCAAACCAGACCTTTTTGAGCGCAACGGGCGCGTGGCCGGCTTTGGCCGCAGGCATAAAACCTTCAAGATCCCAAGCCTTGGCGACAGGTTGATCCAAAAATAACCACCGCGCCCCTGAGTTTGCCAGCATCCCCGTCAGGTTTTGAGCGGTCGCCGAAGGCGGCAAGGGTGTCATCACACCGCCAGCCCTTAGCACGCCAAAATACAAGACAACGTATTCGAGCGAGGTGCCTGCGCAGGCCGCGATCACATCCCCAGGTTGCACGCCATCACGCTGCAGACTAGCTGCCGCGCGCGACACTAACTGGTCAAACTCGCGATAGTTCAGCGTGACCCCGTTTAAGATCAGCGCGGGGTGCTCGGGGCGTTGTTGCGCCACGGCGCCAAGACAGTCGGGCAGCGAGCCATTCGGCTGGGCTAACAGGTCAGATAGTTTCATGGGTAAGCGAGCGACAGTCATAGAGCGGTTAAACTCTTATTCTATAAGCAGTCTTCATTCACTGGATTTTCGGGATTCTCATGGCTCTGCAATGTGGCATCGTTGGTTTGCCCAACGTCGGCAAATCAACCCTTTTTAATGCCCTCACCAAGGCCGGCATCGCCGCCGAAAACTATCCGTTTTGTACGATCGAGCCCAACGTGGGCGTGGTCGAAGTGCCCGACGCGCGTTTGGGCAAACTGGCCGAAATCGTCAACCCCGAGCGTATCTTGCATGCCACGGTTGAGTTTGTGGATATCGCAGGCTTAGTGGCTGGCGCCAGCCAGGGCGAAGGCTTGGGCAATCAGTTCTTGTCACACATCCGCGAAACCAACGCCATCATTAACGTGGTGCGCTGCTTTGAAGACGACAACGTGATCCATGTGGCGGGCCGTGTCGATCCGATCTCTGATATCCAAGTGATTGAAACCGAACTTGCCCTGGCTGATATGCAAACCGCTGAAAAAGCTTTGCATCGCCATCAAAAAACCGCACGCTCGGGCGATAAAGACGCACAAAAAGTCGTCGCGATTTTAGAAGTTGTGATCAAACAATTAGACGATGCCCAACCGATTCGGGCGCTTGGTTTGTCAGACGAAGACATGGCCTTGATTGCACCTTTGTGCTTTATCACCGCCAAGCCCGCCATGTACGTGGGTAACGTGAGCGATCACGGCTTTAAAGACAACCCAATGCTTGATCGCCTGACCGAATACGCTACCGCGCGCAAAGCACCAGTCGTGGCGATTTGCGCATCGATTGAATCCGAAATTGCAGAACTGCCTGATGAAGATAAGGCCGTGTTTCTTGAAGACATGGGCATGCAAGAGCCAGGCTTAAACCGCTTGATTCGCGGTGCGTTCACCTTGTTAGGTTTGCAAACCTATTTCACCGCAGGCGTGAAAGAAGTGCGCGCCTGGACAGTACCCATCGGTGCGACAGGCCCACAAGCAGCCGGCGTAATTCATACAGACTTTGAGCGCGGTTTTATTCGCGCGCAAACAATTGCCTATGAAGATTTCATTACCTTCAAAGGCGAGCAAGGCGCCAAAGAAGCCGGCAAGATGCGCGCTGAGGGTAAAGAGTATGTGGTGCAAGACGGGGACGTGATGAACTTTTTGTTTAACGTCTAGGTACGCTAGTTAAACTATTCCCCTGCTGGTTTCGACTGTCGGGCGCAGGGCCTCTTCGGAGGCCCTTGCTTTTTCTAGGTTAGGTTTTGGAAACCAAAATTCGAATCCTTCAATGCACTTATTGATCCACGATGGAGCCAAGTTAAAGGTCTCGTTTCAATCTCGTGCTAGTCTCAAGGAACTCCTTCGCAGCAAAATCTAGCCTGACTTCTGGATAGTGTTCATGAAAAAGAGACGTTTGTTGATGGTAGCAATGGTTTTGAACTTGACACCGCTAGCTACTGCGCATGCTGATGGAAGTTCTGAACCGCCACCTCAAGAAACTGTGCCTGAGAAGCTTGTCCCGGTACAAACAAATAAGAATTTTGGGAATGTTTATAAAGGTCCTACCTTTGGTAACGCCGGTCGATTAGGCGGTGTCTATCAAGCGGACTTGCTCAGCCCGGGTAGTCGCGATCAAATCATTTTGGGCCGCCAAAGCGTAGGGGATACATCCGGCACCCAAATCAGTATCCTCAGTTGGGACCGCGGTAATTTGGTCAATACGACCTCAGCGTGGATGCCGGGCGGGATCAACCGCATTGTCGGAACTGAACCAAGCGTGCAATTTGCAGATTTTTTTAACACGGGGCGAACTGATATGTTTGTCGCGGCCGGCTGGGATGCGCCTGGACCGGGCAACAGTCAGCTGTTTCGAAATATAGGTGGCAGGTTTGAGCGAATTACAATTGAGTCGAAGGCCTGGGGACACGGCAGCGATGTCTACGACTTAAATGGTGACGGCTTCAAAGATATCATCATCGCTGACTACGGACCCAATACGACCTTTGCGATTAATAATAAGGTGAATGGGTTTACAAGCCTTGTGCAGCGAAACCCTAACAGTGGCATCTACACGGCATCAAGTATCGCTGCCGGCGATTTTCTTGGAAATGGTTCGGTCACGCTTGTGGCGACCGACATGGGACCAAACTGGGGCCGCAATACCCTACACAGTTTTGCGATAGCTGGTGGTGGGGTGGATACACCGCAAATCAGTGTGCTGCCTACTCCACGGTTTCAGTTGCCGAAGTGGGCGGCAGCGGGCTTTGGCGAGAATCTTCCCGCTGGTCGTCGCGTCAGCCATGATGTCCGGGCGTTGAATTTTGACTTCAATAGCGATGGTAAACAGGACGTGATCGTGATGAGCCGCCCCTGGAAAACGAATGGTCAGTGGCCGCAGTTCAGTGAAATCCAGTTTTTAAAAAATAATGGCGCTGGTAACTTTGTAGATGTGACCGACAGCACAGTGGTTGGCTACAACACGAGTATGCCGGTTAGCTATAACCCTAGATTTGTTGACCTGAATGGAGACGGGCTCCTCGATATTTTGCTGCCCCAACAGGCGTTTGGCTCGTCAAATGGAACCCAGTTGCTACTGCGCACGCCTGGCGGTCAATATATTGCTGCCTTTACACAAATTTTTAATGAGTTTGGTGCTGCCGCCGCTTCCGCCGGGAAGGGTAGTACCGGTGCCAATGGCAATGTCATCACGATGGTGAATGCGCCAAACGGTAAGACGTATCTGGTGAGTTTTAATCTTCAGGGCGTTGCATATTTGAGCGAAGTTGGATCGACCGGTACGATCAGCGCTGCTGGCATAGAGTCCTTAATAAAAGGTAAGTGGCCTTGGTTGTCGCAGCAACAAGTCGCGGCTGCGATTCAAAGTACCTCAACGACTTATAACGGTTTTACTGTGATTGATTCAGACGCAGCGCTTAGGCCGGTTGGTGAATTGGGTATTCCGTTCGCTGGGCGTTCAGTACGCGCGTTGAATGGAGGTATCAGTGGCGTCAAGACAGGCGATCTGTTTGTTATCGGACTAGATAGCCTTGGGCGCACCTTTCAGATTGATCTGCAGCCTATGACGCAACGGGGGTTCAATGGATTTGAGCGAAGCACACAGCAGTTAAATCAACATTATTTGACCTCGCACGCTGAGTACTTGGTGAACGGACCGATCAATACGTCCAACAATCTAAGAGTTGGGGTTGATGCGCTTGCCACGCAATCATTTGGTCGCGATAGTTTTGCCGGTAATCATTTCATGCCAATGCAGCAAGGCGTCAGGCAATTCACGGCAGGTATTCCTAGCCTATATCAAAGAGGGCCCTGGAATTTCGGAACCCAATTTACGACATTAAATAGCAATCCATTCTTGAGCATGGGCGGTACCTTTGGGTTCGTCAATAGCTCGAGAATCATTGATAACGTCATTAGTTATCGCCACTCAAGTGGCTTGTCTGCGACGGCTAGTCTAATGCACGTCTCTACAGACTTTAAGCCTGGGCTTGTGACGAATGTCAGTGACATGCTTGCGACCTGGGCCGAGGTGGGGTATCGATCGATGAGCTGGGTCAAGAGTAGCGACATCGGTGTCTATGCAGGAGTCATGCCCTACTTGTTGTCTGGCAGTGTGACAGCAAACATGCCGACAGGGGTTGATGACCAAGGGAATATCGCTTACACAAAGCAGACGATGGCCGTTCAAAATACCCCAACACCCTATGCGCGACTCATGTACAGCACTGCTCTAACAGGCAACACCACGTATCGTGCTTCTGGAATGTACATGGCGAACGGACAGTACCGCTTCATGCATGAGCTGCGATTTTCATTTAACTAAGAGTGATACTTTGGCGCATTGCCATCGGGTGCAGACAGATTTATCTGGCGCACATCTGTATAAGCCGCACTCATAAGTCCGAAATTATCCTATCGCCAGCCGAGAGCCTGTTTCACAGATGCGGCTAAAGCCTCTGTCGGAATGGAGGTGCTGTCGGGGATGGAGATGTTGGGTATGCCTGACACTCGCACCCAATCTCGTGCGGGCTCACCCAGCGAAACAATTACCTTCACCCACCAGCCCGCTGTAACTAGGGTGTCCACATACTCCTCCGCAGATGGGTATCTGCGTCCATTCACAACTTCTGAGCCGTAACGCAGCGGTGCAATGATGTTGCGAACGGATGGAAATGCGCCAAACCAGTGCTCCTGGCCGTCTAATTCTGTGACCCAATCCTGGGGTGAAAGCTCTCTTTCCTGAGCCGCACCGATCAGTCCTCTAATACGGAAATCAAGTCCGGCTAAGGTCCGGACCTCGACTTGTGTGGCGGGATTATCGCTGCCTATTAAGCAACGAACTAAGCTCGATTTGCGGGTATTCTTTGCACCTAAAATTAAATAGATCGACTTCATTAAGGTACTCCTAATACAGGTGCTAAAAGAAACTCCGATGAGCGCGCGGAGTAGGCAGTTTCACTTGCGAACAGTTTCGGCGGTCAGAGTGTTCCGAGTCAAGGTCTTTATAGATAGGGTACAAAAACGGGTACGAAAATAAGAAATTTGTGTGCTCCGTCAAGGATGATGCTACGCGCAGATACCTTTTCTTGCTTAACGTCTAATTAATACGGAACTTGAGTCGTAAATTGATCTTAGATAAAGCACTGATAAAAACTGATTTGAAAATTTTTTAGGACGCGTGTATAGTTTCGTTACGACTCACCCTTTGACTGCTTGGTTAGACCAAGTGCTCTCTGGGCAGCAGGCCGCCTTAGGGCGGCTTTGCTATTTCTGCGGAGCTGCTTTTGCGCACGATTGTTTACATAGATGGTTACAACCTTTATTACGGATTATTACGAAAGACAAAGCTTAAATGGCTAGATATTTTTTCTCTGTTCAATGACTACGTATTAGACGCTCGGGCAAAATGCCGTGAGCTTTATCCTAGATTCTGATCCTAATCTAGGCTTACCATCTCCCGATGCTTCTGCCGGCGGGTTATTTGACTGAATGACGCAATGACAACAAAATTGACCAAACCATTGACGCATGAGCACATGGTCAAAAAGATGCTCAAGAATCCAGCCGTGAGGGCTGAGGTAGATAAGCTCAATCGCGAAGAGTTCGCAATTCTTGACGAGATTCTTGCTGCCAGAAAGCAAGCGGGGTTGTCTCAAGCACAAATCGCAAAGCGTATGGGCACCCATGCCCCCGCGATCGCTAGGTTAGAAAGCGCTCTAGCAACGGGCAAACACTCTCCGAGCTTAAGCACGCTCAGAAAATACGCTGCGGCATTGGGTATGAGGGTTGAGCTTCATTTGGTTGAGGCATAGCTGATCCAACGCATTTCAGCCCATGGTAAGTGCCGTTAGTTCACGAGTGACGTAACAAAAAACTCCGAAGATCTGCAACGCAGCGATCCGCCAAATATTCACAAATACTGTGGCGCTCGCCATCGTAGGTCAAGACTTCACCCCTTGGCAGATTAGCTCGCATCGGTTGGTAGACGTCTGCCGAGCCGATTCGCCCAGCACCAGGTACCACAACCAAGGTTGGGCATTGTATTTTGTGTACCTGATCTGCCCATTCTTGCGTTGCCATATGTTCAATAAACCGCCCAATGAAGGGGATGTCATTTTGGCTAAGGGCGTCAAGAAACTCTTCAGCTTGAGGGCTGCCATGCAG
>JAIPCU010000122.1 GCA_021738045.1 Candidatus Methylopumilus sp.
TGAGCAAGCTTGAATGAAAAGGGGCAGACACTGGCAAGAGCACGGCACGCTTGGCACCCGCAGCCTTTGCAGTGACGATTGCACGCTGCACGGCCGTTGCATGACCCGCAATCACGACTTGTGAGGGCGCATTAAAGTTAACGCCTTCGACTACTTCACCTTCGGCTGCATCAAGGCACGCTTGTTTGACCAAGTGATCGTCTAGACCCAACACAGCAGCCATGGCACCAGTACCGACCGGTACGGCAGCCTGCATCGCATCGGCGCGGATGCGCACCACACGCACTGCATCTGCCAGGGTCAACGCCCCCGCAGCAGTCAGTGCCGCGTATTCTCCCAAGCTATGCCCGGCCATCAGGCTAGCTTTAGGGCCGCCCGCAGCACACCAAGCCTCGTACATGGCCACACCGGCCGTCAACATCGCTGGCTGGGTATTGGTGGTGAGGTTTAATTGCTCGGCCGGACCTTGCGCCATCAAGGCACCTAGATCTTCACCCAGCGCTGCGCTAGCCTGCGCAAGCACCTGCGTCGCTGCAGGATGACCTGACCAGGCATCCATCATCCCAACCGACTGCGAGCCTTGACCCGGAAAAACGAAAGCAAATTTCATAGCGTTTAGTATTTAAGATTTTAGTGTTCTGTGTTCGACGGTTCTGTATCGAGTGATTCGGCTTTACATTTTGACGAGAACAGAACCCCAGGTGAAGCCGCCCCCAACGCCTTGCAACAGTACCAACTGACCGGGCTGAATACGCCCATCACGCCGCGCAACGTCAAGCGCCAAAGGGATACTTGCCGCCGACGTGTTGGCATGCTGATCCACGGTCATCACCACTTTTTCAAGCGGGATATCTAGCTTGCGCGCCAAAAAGATCAAAATACGCGAATTAGCCTGGTGCGGAATCAACCAATCAACTTCAGACAACTGCAAACCGGCCTGAGCAACAACCTCACGCGCAGAACGATCAAGCACAGTAACTGCCTGCTTAAAGACTGCCTGACCATCCATACGCAAAAACGGATCACCTGTTACCGCACCGTAAGCCACGTTACCCGCGGCCGCCAAAATACCCATCTGGCTACCATCGGCATGTAACTCAGCCGACAAAATTCCGGGCTCGGCACTGGCTTTGACAACCACCGCGCCGGCGCCATCACCAAACAACACACAGGTACCGCGATCGTTCCAATCGAGGATGCTTGAAAACACCTCAGCGCCAATCACTAAGGCACAGCGAGCGCGACCGGCACGAATAAAAGCCTCGGCTGTGGTCAACGCATACACAAAGCCACTACAGACAGCCTGCACATCAAAAGCGGCCGCCCCTTTGTTGCCTAAGTTGGCCTGCACTAAACAGGCGGTACTTGGAAACACAAAATCTGGGGTTGAGGTTGCCAAAATAATCAGATCAACTTCGCTTGCCTCGACCTGCGCGTCAACAAGTGCCCGACGAGCGGCTTCAGTCGCCAGTGCGCTGGTCTTCACACCGCGCTCGGCAAGGTAACGCTGTCGAATCCCAGTACGTTCGAAGATCCACTGATCAGAAGTTTCGATATTTCGTGACGCAAGATCGGCAGCCAATTCGTCGTTACTGACGCAGCGCGGAGGTAAAAAACTACCTGAACCTATGATTCGCGCATAGGGCAATGCCTGTGTCATGCGAGGTCTCCGGTACCATCGGTCGCGGCGAGGGATTGAGTTTGAGTCAATTGCGCAATAGCCGCTGTCGTGCGAGATAGTAAATGATTTGCCACCGAGGCGCGGGCGCAGTCTAGCGCAAAACCAAAGGCAATCGCATCAGCCGAGCCATGGCTTTTAATCACGACACCACGCAGACCAAGCAACGCAGCGCCGTTATAGCGCCGATTATCTGCGTGCGCGCGAAAACGCCTAAGCACTGGCAAAGCAATGAGCCCAAGCACCTTTGCACCCAAATTGCGGGTAAAGGCTTCGCGCAACATCTGCGACATCATGCGCACAACACCTTCGGCTGTTTTTAGGGCCACGTTACCAACAAATCCGTCGCAAACGACAACATCAACGGTGCCTTTAAAAATATCATCGCCCTCGACATTGCCGTAAAAATTTAACGAACTGTTGCGCAGCAATTCGCCCGCCTGCTTCACAACCTCGTTACCTTTAATCGCTTCTTCACCAATATTCAGCAAGCCGATTGAGGGATTGGAGTTTTGCTTACCGACCTGAGCAAAGGCGGTACCCATGATGGCAAACTGCAATAAATGTTGGGCCGAGCAATCGACATTGGCCCCTAGATCTAGCATGATGGTCGTACCACCGAGCTGATTCGGCAAGACAGACGCAATCGCTGGTCGGTCGATACCGTCCAGTGTTTTTAAGACGTATTTTGAAATCCCCATCCAGGCACCGGTGTTGCCCGCAGAGACACAGGCATCGGCCAGATTGTCTTTCACCGCTTGGGCAGCAACCCGCATTGACGAATCTTTTTTGCGTCGCAACGCGATTTCAACAGAGTCGTCCATATGGACGACCTCGGTCGCCGCCATAATCGTCATGCGGTCTGGCGATACGTCTGGATAATGTTTAGCGTGCTCAGCCACTGCCTGTTTGATTGGCTCAGCGAGCCCAACCAGCAGTAGATGGGTATCTGAAAAGCGTTGGGCAAATGCGAACGCAGCAGGGATTGTGACTGGAAGTCCCGAGTCACCACCCATGCAATCAATCGCGATACGAATCACGGCAGACACGTGAGGATGCAGCGGCGCGAGGGGGCCAGTAGCCCGTCAACCCGCTTTATTCGTCAGTCTTGGTCTTGAGGATCTTACGGCCACGATACACCCCGGTTGGGCTGATGTGGTGACGCAGATGCTGCTCGCCAGTATTCGGCTCGACCGCAGTAGACGGATTAACCAAAAAATCATGCGAACGGTGCATACCGCGCTTTGATGGGGATTTTTTATTTTGCTGAACAGCCATGACAACTCCTGTGGATCGGCGAATTGTACGCCAACCATCTCAATAATAACTACTGACTTTTAATCTTAAGCTGCCCCAATACTGCAAATGGCGAGGGGCGCTGCATCTCTTCGGCAGGATCTTCAGCTTGCGCCTCAGTTCCTACCTCACCTAAGGGCTCAGGACATATCTCATGCCTTGGCACATAGGGCACTTCTAAAATCATTTCGTCTTCAACAAGCTCTAACAAATTGAATGTTGGAGACCCCATTATCTTTTCAGGTGCATCTAATTCTGTATCCTCAAGATCACCTTGATCGAGGTCGGACTCACGCACCACTAATTCAAATACCGTTTGCCGATCAACCGGGAACATCAAATCCCCAAGGCATCTTTGGCACTCAAGCAACAGCAAAGCCTGAATCTTTACAACTAACTGCAATTTACCGACCTTACTGCGCCGCCCCTGAAGCAGATATTTTACCAATCCAGGGTGCTGCGGGGGTTGCTCAAGAGCGACCAACTCAGCAAAGGGCTGTTCTGGCACATCTTCAAGCAAGCGATCTAGCCGATTGACCGAAAATACCCCTTCTATCAACTGACCGCGACGCGCAAACTCAAACACGTCTACGACAGGCGGTACCCCTAACCTAAAGCCTGGACTAAGCTCTTTTGACATCCTCTTATCCTTGCCGCCTTTATGCTTTTAGAACAGAACAGCAACGCGGTGTAACTAAGTGAGCTTTTGTGCGGCTATAAAAGCAGCAAAGCAAGAGATAATAGCGTGTTTACCCGACTACCGTCAATAGATACCGCCAGAAGACTTACCCTCGTAGCCCCTCATTTCATTCTTGCCTGAAGTTCAAAATACCCTCGTGACCCCTCGCTTAATTCTCGCCTCAAGCTCCAAATACCGCCAAGAACTTCTCTCTAGGCTAAAAATTCCTTTTCTTTCTGTCTCGCCGGATGTTGATGAGACGCCTTTCCCTAATGAGCCGCCCGAGCAGCTGGCCTTGCGACTGGCGATTGCCAAAGCACAGCGTATCGCTCAGGCTTATCCCAAGCATGTCGTGATTGGGGCCGACCAAGTCGCCTCACTACACGACCTCCCCTTAGGCAAACCAGGTCATGCGGCGGCTGCACACATGCAATTGCAGCAGTTGTCAGGCCAGACAGTCACTTTTTTTAGCGCGATGGCCGTGGTGCTAGGCTCGCACGTACAAAGCACGGTTGTGCCAACCCATTGTGTCTTTCGCCACCTCTCTGAAGCTGCAATCGCGCGCTACATCGCCATCGATCAACCCTTTGACACGGCAGGCAGCGCAAAAGCCGAGTGCCTGGGTATTGCGCTGATGCAAAGCATGCATAGTAGCGACCCAACTTCAATCATTGGGCTGCCGCTCATCGAGTTGACTAAAATGCTCGCCCAGGTCGGGCTCGATCCACTAGATGAACACATTCAATGACAACACCATCGTCTTCTTCCGCACGCGGCACCCTGCATCTCATGCCCGTGGGCTTGGGGCTAGCTCCGATCGAGCAGTGGCTACCTGCTGCTGCGCAAGCGCAGGCAGGCTTACTGAGCTGCTATATCGCAGAAAACGCCAAAACTGCCCGCGCATTTTTAAAGCTGGTGGCGCTCGCTCGGCCCCTGCAAGAAATCACCATTCATGAATTAAGCCCGCGCGTCGATGACGCGCAGTTGCAAAGCTGGCTGCAGCCCCTGCGCGCAGGTCTTGATATCGGCCTTGTCTCTGAGGCGGGCTGCCCAGCGGTCGCTGATCCAGGTGCGCGTGCAGTCACCATCGCGCACAACTGGGGGATCACAGTCAAACCTTGGGTGGGGCCGTCTTCGATCTTATTAGGCTTGATGGCAAGCGGGCTTGACGGTCAACGGTTTGTGTTTCATGGCTATGCGCCGGTCGACGCCACCGATCGCAGCCGGCAGCTACAAGTTTGGGAGCAAACCTCAAGCAAACAAAAGCAAACTCAATTGCTGATTGAAACGCCCTACCGAAACTTGGCGATGTTCAGCAGCTTGCTTGAACACCTCAAGGGCAACACTCGGCTGTGTGTCGCACGCTCACTCACCACCAACGATGAATGGATACGCACGCTCACAGTCACACAATGGAAATCCCAACCCAAGCCCGACCTCGACAAGCACCCCACTCTGTTTTTGTTTCAAGCTGCATAGCGTCATCTTCTGCGCGGGCGGGTGACTAAGCGCGAATGACGAAAATTTTTAACGGCTGAGATTTTTAGCGACTCATATTTTTAATCACTAAAATTTTTAACGCTTGAGATTTTTAACGACTACAATTTTTAACGACTACGATTTTCAACGACTGAGATATTTAATGACTGAGTTTGTTTTACCGCAATATCAAATAGGCATTCAGCTCCAGCCACAAAAGACACTCTTGACTTTCGTGCGAGATCAGGCTTTGGCAACACTCGCTCGCTGTCGGTCGCTGTTATTCGTTTTGCTGTTGCTGGCGTTAGCGGGCTGTGCGTCGCAAAAAAGTGGTGGCCCTTACCAATTGGATGAGTCACTAAAAGCCAACGGCAAAAATAGCCGCATCGACATCATCGTGTTGCACTACACGGCGTCTACTAAGCCAAGCGCTTTGCTGACCCTCACCAATCGCGAGGTCAGCGCACACTACGTTGTGTCTGACGACAGCAAACCGGTGGTCTATAAACTGGTTGACGAGAACCTGAGTGCCTGGCACGCCGGCGAGAGTAGCTGGTACGGTCGTACCTTCATCAACCCTCGGTCAATCGGGATTGAAATTGTGCATCCGGGTTGGGCACGCAATAGTAGCGGTGATGTCGGCCCTTTATTTCCTGCCGCACAAATCGACGCAGTGATCACGCTGACACGTGAAGTTGCCAAGCGTCATGGCGTTGCACCTGAAAATATCGTAGGTCATAGCGATGTCGCGCCGCTGCGCAAACAAGATCCAGGGCCTGCGTTTCCCTGGAAAAAACTCGCGCAGGCCGGCGTTGGTCGCTGGTTTGATGAGGCTGCAGCCGCAAAATATCAAGCTGAATACGTACGTAATGGCCCGCCCGACGCAGGCTGGTTTCAAAAGCAATTAAAACGTGTGGGCTATAGCGTGCCTGAATCAAATTACTTTGACGCAAACACCTTGCACACGATTGCCGCGTTTCAAATGCATTATCGGCCCGAGCTAGTCAACAGCAAACCCGACGCACAAACAGCAGCCAGATTGCGAGCCTTGCCCACCAATGGCTCGGGGCTTTAGAGCGCTAGGGGCTACGGGCTACGGGCTTAAGGAACTCGGCGTTTTTGAAAGCGCCACAAACGCCAGCCCAGTAGTAGCGCCATAACAGCTGCGTAGATCGTGACGGTTGTGAAATCATTTTTACCAGCCTTGTGCCAGTAGTAGTGCAGCAAACCAAGCAAGGCAATCGCATAAATCAAACTATGCAAGTGCTGCCAGCGTCGCCCAAGCCTGCGCATCCATCCGTGGGTTGAGGTAATCGCCAACAACGACATTGTTAAAAAAGCCGCCATGCCGACCATGATGAAGGGTCGCCTCCAAACATCAGACAACATCGGCGCCCACTCAAAGCCTTGATCCCACCACGCCCAAGCGAGCGCATGCAAGCTGGCGTAAAAGAAGGTGAACAGCCCGCACATTCTTCGCCAACGCAATAAGGCGGGTTGATTCAACCACAACCTCAGCGGTGACACAGACAGCGTCACGAGCAGGCACACCAAGGTCCAAGTACCCGACGAGCGCGACAAAAACTCAACCGGATTCACCGTCAAATCATTTTGTATCCCAAGCCAAATCCAACGGGCTAGCGGAAACAAACCTGCTGCGAAGAGTACGATTTTTGCGCGATCAAGCGTGCGAGCAGAAAGAGTGGGGATCATCTAGGGTAGTCACTTCGAGTGCTGTTTGTGCGCTTCAAGAGTCGCCTCAGGCATTCGAAAGCGACTTGACACGACCACAGGTTACCCATGCGTTTCAATAGTTTTTACGCAGATCCATCCCTGTGTATAAAGACGCCACGTCGTTGCCATACCCATTGAACATCAGCGTTTTGCGCTTCGGCGCAAACACGCCATCTTCGCCAATGCGCCGCTCTGTCGCCTGACTCCAACGGGGGTGTGACACCTCAGGGTTCACATTCGAATAAAAGCCGTATTCGCTTGGCAGAGCTTTCATCCAGCTGCTCACGGGTGGCTTCTCAGTCAGACGAATCGTGACGATGGACTTGGCTGATTTGAAACCGTATTTCCAGGGCACCATCAGGCGCACTGGTGCACCGTTTTGATTGGGCAATATTTTGCCGTACATACCCAGCACCAACGTTGTTAAGGGATGCATGGCCTCATCTAAACGCAGGCCCTCGTTGTACGGCCACTGAATCGTGCGCGAACTCAAACCAGGCATATTTTTAGGCTGCACGTCAGTAATAAACTCAACGTACTTAGCATTACCTGTCGGTTGCACTTGCTTCAAGAGCTCGGACATTGAGTAACCAATCCAAGGGATCACCATCGACCACCCTTCGACGCAGCGCATGCGTAAGGTACGCTCTTCAAGCGGTGCGAGTTTACGAATGTCATCGATATCTAACGTTTTAGGGCTGACCACCTCGCCTTCTATCCGAAGCTTCCAGGGGCTTGTTTGCAGTTTGTGTGCATGCTTAACCGGATCACCTTTATCCAGGCCAAACTCGTAGAAATTGTTGTAAGACGCCGCATCTTTTTCAGGTGTGCGGGGCTCCATGGTGAAGAACCGTTTTGAGACCGTTGCCTCAAGACTAGGTAAGGTCGCTGCGCCACCAATCGAGGGCCAGCCCGCTGTCGCCCCAGTCAACACTGAGGCGCCCGCCGCTTTCATCCAGTGGCGACGGCTTTGCCAAACCTCTTCAGGGGTGATTTCAGAGCTGTGAATCTGGGGGGCACGGTAGCTGGGCATCTGGCACTCACATTTGAAAGTTAAAAAGATGATCTTAGAATAACCAACACCGCCAAAATTGCCAACGATAACCTTGCACAACAGCTTAATTGACGCGGATGAAATCGGCTCGAAACTGAGCGCCGGCCAAGCGGTCGGGGGTTCACCCGTCTGACTAAACTATCGCAACTGTTTATGAAATCAGGCCAGACGCTCAAACAACCATTGACGTAAATCGGCAACTTGTTCGACCACACCTTGATTGGGGCACGCGCGTAGTTCGTCGGCAGGGTGCGCACCGCCATATGCCACGCCCACCCCATGCACGCCAGCATTGGCGGCCATTTGTAAGTCGTGCGACGTGTCACCAATCATCACCACCTGCTCGGGCTCAACCATCAACTCGCTCATGAGTTCGAGCAACATGCCGGGATGAGGTTTGCCAAAGGTTTCATCGGCCGTGCGGCTGGCTTGAAAGGTGCTGTGCAGCGAGGTGGCAGTTAGGGCGCGGTTCAGCCCCACCCGACTTTTGCCGGTCGCGACGGCGAGCGTGGTGCCGGTCGCTTTCAAATCGCTCAATAGCTCGGGGATACCATCGAATAACTTGAGCTCTTTATCCTTGCCTAAATAATGATGGCGATAGCGCTCTAAAAATAGAGGCTCTAGGGATTTCGTCAGGTCAGGCACCGCGCGGCGCAAGGCCGGTTCGAGCGACAAACCAATCACCCAGGCCGCCTGAGCAGCGGTGGGCACCTTCAACTCAAGATCGCGACAGGCGCCTTGAATGGCTTGCACGATGCTGTGGGTTGAATCCATCAGGGTGCCATCCCAGTCAAAGACGATGACAGAATACTTATTCATGAGGTGCCAGGTGTCGGGTTTATTGCAGGGGTTGCAATTGTTGCAGAAGTTTTTCGCAAGCGGCTGGCAAAGGCGCCACCAACTGTAGGGGCTCTTGGGTCAGCGGATGCGGCATATTAAAACGGTGTGCGTGTAAGAACATACGTGAAAAGCCAAGCTGGCTAAGCTGCGCTTGGCTTTCGTCGCGACCGTATTTATCATCGCCCACAATCGGATAGCCGCTAGAAGCTAGATGTACCCTAATTTGATGAGTGCGACCGGTGCGAAGTTCGGCGTCGACCAAACTAAATCCCTTAAACCGCTTCAGGCCAGACACAATTGTGTGCGCCACCTGCCCTTCGGTCTGTACCTT
>JAIPCU010000123.1 GCA_021738045.1 Candidatus Methylopumilus sp.
AAGGGTGGGTCACCTACAGTAACGCGGCTAAGCAAGCGCAGCTAGGCGTCACGCCACAAGCGCTGCTGCAGTTTGGCGCAGTCAGTGAAGAGGTTGCACGTCAGATGGCTGTGGGGGTGTTAAATATGGCGCCACGCGCCACGCTGGCTTTGACCACCACAGGCATTGCAGGCCCCGGAGGTGGTTCGCCCGGTAAGCCGGTGGGCTTGGTCTGGTTTGGCTTTGCACAGCGCCGCCCGTCAGGGGTGGTGGTGCACGCGATTTCTAAAATATTTGAAGGCGATCGCAAAGCCGTGCGCGAAGCTTCGGTGGCATTCTCGTTGGCGACTGGACAGATGCTGCTGAAAGAAACCTGAGTGTCTGACTGCAGCACTTGCTAGTGTGCGAACACTTTCCTCACCAGAGCGTTCATTGAGCAATCGGCGTTGAAGACTAGCGGATTGCTCAAGCCTCAGCGATGCGCGTTGATGTCATCACGTGTTTGACGCGCCACCGCCGCAGCGGCTTCGGTCCAGTGGCCTTCGCCCTTCGCGTACAAAATCGCGCGCGAAGAATTAATCATCATTCCAGTCTTTTGCGCGTTGCAGCCTGCCGCACAGGTTGCCGCAACGTCACCACCTTGCGCGCCAATGCCTGGCACCAATAAGGGCACGCCGTCGCCGACCGCCTTGCGCACCGCCGCCAATTCATTCGGAAACGTCGCACCAACGACTAAGCCGCATTGCCCTGTTTTATTCCATTTATTTGCGACTAAATCAGCGACACGCAAATACAGAGGCACGCCGTCTGTCTCTAAAAACTGAAGGTCAGAGCCGCCTGGATTTGAGGTGCGGCACAACACGATCACACCGCGATCTTCCCACTCAAGGTAGGGTTCAACTGAATCGCCGCCCAAGTATGGGCTCACGGTGACCGCATCGGCCTGATAACGACCAAAGACTTCTTGAGCATATTGCGTGGCTGTGGCACCAATGTCGCCACGCTTGGCGTCAAGTACCAAGGGCAGGTGGGGGTATTGCTCGCGAATATAGGCGCACAAGTCCTCAAGTTGCCCCTCGGCGCGCGCAGCTGCGAAATACGCAATCTGCGGCTTAAAACCACACACAAAGGGTGCGGTCGCATCCACGATTTGGCGGCAAAACTCAAAAATTGCGGTTGGTTTACCCTGCAATTCTGCCGGTAAACGGGGTAAGTCAGGGTCAAGTCCCACCATTAAAAGTGATTGCGACGAGGCCCAAGCGGCATTGAGTTTTTGAATAAAAGACATGTAGGTCAAGGCAAGTAGAAAGATCGGATACCGCTATTGTGTCAGATAAAGGCTAGCCAACGATTGGCAAACAGCACCAGCCAGACGATTGCACAGAGCACCAGGCTTAAAAACACCGCTGCACTACCCAAGTCTTTGGCGCGACCAATCAGCTGATTGGTGTCAAGCGAGACGGCGTCTGCCACCGCTTCGATGGCCGAGTTTAAGAGCTCAACAATCAGCACTAAGACCAGCGAACCAATGAGTAGCAAGATTTGGGCTGCATTTTGCCCGACCCAAAACGCGGCAGGCGTCAAAATTGCCGCGAGCAAGAGTTCTTGCCTAAAGGCAGATTCGTAGCGCAGTGCAGCAACCAACCCCTGCATCGAATAACGCGCCGCGTTGGCGACCCGCTTGAAGCCGCCAGTGCTTTTATAAGGCGAAGGATGTGGGGCCATGTTCTCAAACTTGGTTTATCGTATGGGTCAGAGGTTTCCCAAAACGCTAAAAGGAAGATAGCACACCATGCCAATGCTCAATGTACAAATTATGCAGGGTCACAACTCGGCACAAAAAACAGATTTATTAAAAAAGCTGACCCAGTCTGTCGTCGATAGCGTTAGCGCGCCCTTGTCGTCGGTTCGCGTGGTGCTGCAAGAGATCGCGCCTGAAAATGTGATTGTGGCCGGCGAAATCGGTCACGAAATGGTCATGATCACGGTGGGCCTGATTCACGGGCGTACAGATGAACTGAAGTCGGCGTTGATTGCTGCCATGGCCAGCGCGGTTGAAGCGTCGATCGGTGTCACGAGTCAAAACGTGCGCTCGATCTTGTTTGATCTGCCCACAACAGACGTGGGTGTAGCCGGTGGGCGCACCGCAAAAGCGGCCGGGAGATAAACGCGATGTCTTCAGTTTTATTGTACGAACAAGACGATCTGGGCGTGGTGACGCTCACGCTGAATCACCCTGAGACGCGTAACGCGCTCACGGGCACGGGTATCGTTGAAGCGATGCTCGAAGCCTGCCATCGCATTGAGTGTGACCCCTCGGTGCGAGCCGTAGTGATTACGGCCACGGGCACCATTTTTTCGTCGGGTGGCAAAATCGACGAAATGCAGCGTCAGATCGGCCCAGAGTTTGGCAGTGAAGTGTTGCGCCAAGAGTATCGCCATGGCATTCAGCGTTTGCCGTTAGCGATTCACCAACTTGAAGTGCCAACCATCGCTGCGGTCAATGGCCCAGCCATTGGTGCGGGCTTTGACTTAACTTGCATGTGCGATCTGCGCATTGCCACCGATACCGCAACCTTTGCAGAAAGTTTTGTCAAAGTCGGAATCGTGGCAGGTGACGGTGGCGCTTGGTTTTTGCCACGCGTGATCGGTATGGCACGCGCCGCTGAAATGTCATTTACGGGTGAGCCCATTGATGCCCAAACGGCGTTGAGCTGGGGATTGGTGTCGCGTGTCGTGCCAGCCGCAGATTTGTTGAGTACGGCGCATACGCTTGCGCGCAAGATGGCGGTGAACTCACCCTCAGTGATGCGCATGACTAAACGCCTGTTGCGCGAGGGTCAGACGTCTTCGCTCTCAAACCTGCTTGAGCTCTCAGCGGCTTATCAGGCCATTGCGCACAAAACGCCCGAGCATGCTGTGATCATCAAAGACTTTATGGATAAAAAGGCTGCACGTAAAGCACAGAAGGGCTAGATTCTTTAGCGCAACACCGAGTACGAGTTTGAGGCGCTCATCGCGAGCGCCTCAAGTCATTGTTATTTTCAAAACCGCTATTCAGCTGATTCAACTCTTGACGCGGTTACGCAGCCTATCCTGATAGATCTCCTCGCTGGGTTCTTCGAGGCTCGCTGGCGCTAATTCACCAGGCGTTATCCGCAGACGATCGATCTTGCCAGAGTATTCAAAAGAGCCTTTATCTTCGTAGCGCTCGCTGACGGCCGTTCGCCTTGAGATACCAATACTCAGCCCGCAACTTGGGATACGTAGCAAGCTTGGCGACAAATCAACTTTGTTAAAGAGCTGCACACCATTCAGCGTGATATCGGCATTGCCTTTGCGGTCACCCGTTGCGTGATAGCTGAATTCGAAGACTTGCGCGCCACTCGTTAAGGTGATCGGCGTGATGGTTTTCGGGCTATGCCACCACTGATACACAAAATGTAACGCGCCGTCTTCAACAAATAAGGTCATGCCGCAGAATCTATCGCCTAGCGCAAAAATCACGCCTTCATCGCCTGCGTGCCAGTCGAAATTTGCACGCATGACGTAACTACGATCCCCCACCATGGGCGTTAAAAGTAGCCCAGGTATCGAATGCGCCGTTCGGAAAAAATCACGTTCGATGAACAGCCGACTTTGCTCGTACGGCGGAAAGGTGGTGTTGCGACTTTCATTGCGAGTGTCGATCGGATAGACGTAGTTTGTGCCTGCATCTGCGTCAAACTCAGCAATCAGTTTGGCCACGATCTCAGGGTGAGTGCTCGCCAGATCAGTCAACTCAGCTGGATCCTGCTCTAAGTTGAACAACATCCAATTATCGAGGTCGATCGCCTTGTCTGGAGTTTGTAGTGAAACGATTTTCCATTGACCAGAGATATAGGCACGATTGCCTTGTAGTTCGTAGTATTGACGCTCTCGTTTGGCGGGGGTGTTTGAATCTTTCAGGGCGCTTGCAAAGCTGACCCCATCAAGCCCTCGAGTTTGATAACCCTTGAAGTGTTCGGGTCGAGCGGCGCCGGTGACATCCATTAAGGTTGGCAAGATATCTGTCACGTGGGTCCACTGGCGACGTAGGGCGCCCGGGTCAGAAATTCCGGCAGGCCAGTGCACGACAAGTGGCACACGGATACCGCCCGCCATTGGGGTGCGTTTAAAAAAGCGATAGGGCGTGTTGCTGACTTGTGTCCAACCGGTTGGGTAGCAAATGTAGGTGTGCTCTCCGCCGACCTCACCGTCTTTGAGTAGTTGCAGGTTTAACGCCATGTTATCGACTGCGCCCACTCGGCGGCCAATTAGGTTCATGACACCTTTGGGGCCAGCGACAGAGTTCGCACCGTTATCCGACGTGATCATGATGATTGTGTTGTCGAGTTGCCCAGTGTCTTTTAGGCATTGAACTAGGCGTCCAACGTTTTGGTCGGCGTTATCGACTAGCGCGGCGTAGACTTCCATATAACGCGCAAATAACGCCTGCTCGTCTGGGTTCATGTCTGCCCATGCGGGCACCCCGGGGTTACGAGGAGCGAAGCCTGCGGTGGGTTCGATCAGGTTATTTGCGCGCTGGCGCTCAAAGCGTTGCTCGCGCATCGCGTCCCAACCCAAGTCGTAGCGTCCACGATACCGTGCCAAGTCTGCGGGTTTTGCTTGCAGAGGGCCATGGGGGGTTTGAAAAGCCAGATAAAGAAAAAAAGGTGTTTCTGGGGCACAGCTTTTTTGCTGGGCAATCCAGTCGATTGCACGTCCGGTGTAGTCGTCAGGCGCGAAGTATCCTTCTGGATAGCGCAGCGCGCTGGCTAACTGATTGCCCTCCATCATGTTGTCGGGCTGAAAGTAGCTGGTTTCAGGCGCCATGAAGCCATAAAATTGATCAAAGCCTCGTTGAACAGGCCAAGAGCTATTGTCAGCGCCGGGAAAATTATTTCGGTCGTAGGTGTTATGCCATTTTCCGGCTGCCATCGTCGCATAGTGATGTTGGCGCATCACTTCAGCGATGGTGGGTGCGTCGGGGGCGATCTCGCCCTTGTAGCCCGGAAACCCAGGGTCGTTGTGTGAGAGCCAACCGCAACCAACGCTGTGGGGGTTTTTACCGGTCAGTAGGGCGGCGCGGGCGGGCGTACACATCGGCACGGTTGTGTAGTTCGTAAAGCGAAGCCCGTTTGCCGCCAAGGCATCGATGTTTGGGGTGTCAATTTCGCCACCAAAACAACCGAGATCTGAATACCCCATATCATCCATGAGGATCACAATCACGTTTGGCGCACCCGCCGGCGCTCGGCTTGGGGTGTTCCAGTGTGGGGTCGACTCAGCAAGAGTTTTGCCAACACGGCCATTGAACGTTGGCCAGTTTAGTGAGCTTGCAGGATCTTTGGGCATAGTCGCGATTTTATTTTTTGTGCTTGCGCTTGTGATGAACTGAGGATGCGTTTGAACTAAGTTCTATTCTTTAGGGATATTGGCTGCGCGGACAACACCAGCCCACTTCTCTTTATCTTGCATCAGAAAGTTTTTGAAATCGTTCCGGCTAGCCAAGACGGCGGTAGTCATGCCATTTTGTTCTAGCGTGGCGCGCACTTCGTCGTTAACCAGTACCTTACCAATGTCACGATGCAGCAGTGTCAAGATATTTTCTGGCGTACCTGAGGGCGCGAAGATGCCTAACCATTGGTCTGCTTCAAATTGCAAAACGCCCGCTTGCGCCATGGTCGGCAAGTCTGGCAAGCCAGCATAAGGCTTTGCGCTTGTGACCGCCAACGCACGAATTTTATTCGCTTTGATTTGCGGGATGGCGACGGTCGCATTGGCAAACAATAAATCTACTTCACCCGCAATCACATCGGTCATTGCCTGGGGTGCGCCTTTGTACGGGACATGTAATAAGTCGATTCCGGCCAAGGTCTTAAACAGTTCTGCTGAAAGGTGAGCCGGCGAGCCAACTCCTGCCGACGCGTAGGTGAGCTTGCCGGGTTGAGTTTTTGCAAGCGCGATCAGTTCTTGCACGCTTGTCACCTTGAGTCGTGGGCTTGCCACGAGTACCGAAGGTGCCCAAGCGATCACCGCGATGGGTGCCAAATCAGCAGACATGTCAAAAGGCATCTTCGAGCGCAGCGCGGCATTGATGCTTAGGGCTGATGTTGTTAACAAGAGCGTGTAGCCATCTGCGGGGGCTTTGGCAACCGAATCAGCACCCAGAATGCCACCGGCCCCGAGTTTGTTCTCGACGACGATTGTTTGCTTGAGCGAAGGCTGAAGCACTTTCGCGGCGGTGCGACCTGCAATATCCACAAGCCCGCCCGCTGGCCAAGGAATGACGAGTCGTATCGGTTTGTCAGGATAGTCTTGCGCGCTCGCGGGTACGTTAAAGACCGCACCTATAAAGATGGCGATACAAACGCTAAGCCAACGTGAAATGTTGTTGAGAACTCGCATGTTTTTTAGCGCGTCACGTAAATTGGACTTGACCATATCAGATGCCCGTTTTCTTGAGTTAGACAAACATACAAAGCGTTATCAACGTGATCGTTGAGTTTGATACGCCGCGAAACATCGACTGCATGATGGTGATTCTCGTCTGGCAATCTAAAGATACGAAGCTGGCGCTTAATTCCTCCAGCCTCAAATACTAGGTCGTCAAGTCCAATGTCGGAGATTGCGATCTTGCATTTGACCAACGCAGTATCGATACTTAGTGTACCGGCTTGCGGGTCGTCTAACCAGATATCAAAGCCGCCAAAGCCACCTGTCGTTAACGCCGACCACTCGATTTGTTGCGGGCCCTTAAGGACAACTTGCTTATCCAGGTTCCACATATTGAATTGAGACATACGTTCGACCTGATTGCCCTCGATCGCGCAGTGGCCATCCCAGACCGTCTGTCTTCCGCGCCCACGGTATTCTGAGCCTTCCCAGATGACGCGGATACGGCGCCCGAGTTCGTTGGGCGTGTAGGGACGATAGGTTTCTAAAACTTCGAGCCGATTGCGAATTTCAACACGTTCGATTGCGGCAGAACCGATTGCCTCCATCTTAAGTTCAACGTAGGCATCTTGAGATTCGAGAATGTCGCCCATGATGGCTGTTTTGACTAACGAACTATTGGTGGTGCCCATGTTGGGGTCATCTGCAAACAGCTTGGCCTCGCTCTCAAAGTTTGCGCGAACATCAAGCAGGACTCTGCAGCCAGTCGTGGCGTAGTGATGGCGTTTGCGCAACGCTTCAAACAAGGCTTCGCGAGTGAGGTCACGGGCGAGCAAGCAAGACAAACCGCCATAGGCACCAAACAGAGACGCACCAGGATGGCTGGCGCCATGACGTCCTTTGTGGCCGTCAGAGTTCGCGAGAATGCCAACTCTGTAACCCTGCTCGAAGGCGTCGTGAATCAACCATTCAAAGGTGCCCCAGTCTGAATGCACCTCGACTGATTTTTCGATACGTAAATCGTGCGCGATCGTGATGTCAGCGTAGCGACCACCGATATGGGCGAAGACAACGGTATCTTCGTTTTTTAAGGCGTCAAATAAATCGTTCGCACTATTCGCATCACTGTCAACGTCGGTCAGGTCGTCGACTAGCGCATGCGAGGACCGATGAATTTGACGACCCTCGTGCATGAACATGACGTTGCGATCGCCGCCTAAGCCGGTGTTGCCTGACCACTCATAACCGGGGTAGATGATAAAGCGACCATTTTCGTTGAACTCAGCCGTCAGTTCGTTCAGATGATTCCAAAAGGGCGTTGTAATCTGAAAGTCATTGCCTTGATGGCTCATCGCATCTAGAAACGCCCTGTCGCGGGCAAACTCAATCAGTTCGCGAGCTGAATTGGTGCCAATCGTTTCTTCAGATTGTCCGTGCAAATCAGCCCAGTAGTGCAAGAGTGGGGCGTCTGAAACGATACGCAAGGGATTGCTCACGCAAAGTAATTTTTCTGTTGCGTCATAGACCGAGATGGTGACGTCAGACGGTGTGGCGATTGTCAGGCTATCGATTCTGAGGGCATGTTGGCCGCGTTTCATTTCGATTCGTTCAGGTAGCCCGGCGATTGGTTGACTGGCACGCAGCGTGAAAACACCTTGTACCTGATCGCTCGGGTTTCCCCATTTATCCTCGCCTTTGAACCCAAGGCTGAATGTTTGTCCGCAGTTGCGTAGGGTGGGCAGAATGGCTTTCCACGTCACCGGCGCACCTGCGACGACGGCGATGCAAGGCTGTTCAGGCAAGCCTGAATAACGATAGGTGGCAAACGGGTCGACCAAGACGCGAAATTCAAAAGTGGGTTCTGCAAACGTCTGAATCCGCATGCCGGGTGAGCCCTTTGAGCGGTCGCCAAAGCACACAATGATTTGATCGCCTTCTCGAAGAAAACCGCGAACGACCCGAATGAACAAGGTTTTATCCCAAGGTCTGACGTTGCGCTTGCCGTCATACTGCACCTCAAGGATTGCACCGTTTGAGGCAACAACTGTGGTGTAGTTGGCTGCAGTGGGGTCGCTCCATTGTGGGCGACCCATGTCGCTTGCAAAACGATGAACAATCTTGAGTGAACCCGTGTCATCCACCCCGAAGTAGCCCGCTGTGTATACCAACGTGAAGGACTGAAAACTACCAGCTTCGAAAGAGCCAGAAGGTGAGACGGTCGCACTACCCATGCGCTCAGAAAGATAATTGGTTTGTGACATCTTGGGCTCTTCGTTTGTTAGTCGGGTGACAAATTTAATTTGACGAGTCTTGGTGTAAAGCAAAGATGAATGAGTCGTTGTGTTGAGCAAATATGAATATTTCGTCGTTTCAGATAAAGTTGAATGGCTCGTTGTGTCAGGCAAATAGTTCTGAGCGCTCAGTGGATCTTCGCGTTAAGGCACCTGCTGCGTTGATTTTGCTGTTGACCCGAAAAGCGTATTCGTACGAATCTGCGTGGGCACAATAGAGCGCGTATTCGATAGGGGTGTTGTCAGACAAATACGAAACTCGTTCGAGCGCGATCAGCG
>JAIPCU010000124.1 GCA_021738045.1 Candidatus Methylopumilus sp.
TCGATTGATATCGTCGTTGAACTCATCGGCGGCGACACCTTGGCGCTTGAGTTAGTGCTCGAGGCGATTGCACAAGGCAAGCATGTGGTCACCGCCAACAAAGCCTTGCTAGCCAAGCACGGTACTGAAATTTTTGCAGCAGCCTCGGCGCGTGGTGTGATGGTTGCCTTTGAGGCTGCGGTGGCCGGTGGTATCCCGATTATTAAAGCGATTCGCGAAGGCTTGACCGCCAATCGAATTGAGTGGGTGGCAGGCATCATTAACGGCACCACTAATTTTATTTTGTCAGAGATGCGTGCGCGTGGTTTGCCCTTTGCAACGGTACTAGCTGAGGCGCAAAAACTCGGCTACGCCGAGGCCGATCCAACTTTTGATATCGAAGGTGTTGACGCTGCGCATAAGCTGACCCTGCTGGCGTCTCTCGCCTTTGGTATCCCTGTGCAGTTTGACAAAGCGTATATTGAGGGCATCTCTCAACTGGCTGCTGAAGACATTAAGCTTGCCGAGCGTCTTGGCTATCGCATTAAGTTATTGGGCATCACCAAGCGTCGGCCCGAAGGGATTGAATTACGTGTTCACCCAGCGCTGGTGCCAGTGAAATCGCTGTTGGCCAATGTCGAAGGCGCCATGAATGCAGTGCTGGTGCGTGGCGATGCGGTCGGGCAAACACTCTATTACGGTAAAGGCGCGGGCGAAGAGCCTACGGCTTCGGCGGTTGTCGCAGATTTGGTTGACGTGACACGTCTGCACACGGCAGATCCTGAACACCGTGTGCCGCATCTCGCCTTTCAGCCAGACGCAATGGCCGACACCCCGATCCTAGCTATTGACGATATCGTCACGTCTTACTATTTACGCTTGACCGTCGCCGATCAGCCGGGCGTGCTGGCTGACTTAGCGCGTGTCTTGGCGGATGCCAAAATTTCGATTGGTTCAATGATTCAGCAACCTGCCGAACAGAGCGCTGATGCCGAACTGATTTTCTTAACGCACGAAGCGATTGAGCGCAACGTCAATGCTGCAATTGTCAAAATTGAAGCGTTACCGTTTGTACGCTCGCGTGTCACACGACTGCGTATGGAAAGCCTCGCATGAAGTACGTCTCAACCCGCGGGGGCATGGCGGCGCAAGGCTTCTCAGATATTTTGCTTGAAGGCCTAGCACCTGATGGCGGTTTGGCCATGCCAGAAAGCGTGCCGCAAGTGTCGGCCGCGCAGCTCGAGTCGTGGCGCAGCTTGCCCTACCATGCGTTGGCTGCTGAAGTGTTATCTCTGTTTATCTCTGATATTGAGTCAGCTCAACTCAAGACGTTGACGCAAGCTGCGTATGATCCTAAGACCTTTCAAAGTGCTGAGATTGTGCCGGTGCGCCCACTTTACGACGGGCTCTCACTGTTAGGTTTGTCTGAGGGCCCTACGCTGGCCTTTAAAGACATGGCGATGCAGTTTTTAGGTCAAGTGTTTCCGCATGTGTTGCGCGCGCGCGGCGCGACCTTGAATATTTTGGGCGCCACTTCGGGTGATACCGGCTCGGCTGCTGAATACGCGATGCGTGGTAAAGATACCGTTGCCGTATTTATGCTCTCACCCCATGGTCGCATGAGTGCATTTCAGCGTGCGCAAATGTATTCATTGCAAGATGCCAACATCCATAATTTGGCAGTCAAAGGTGTGTTTGACGAAGCGCAAGATGTCGTCAAGGCTCTGGCAGGCGATTTAGCGTTTAAAAACAAATACCATTTGGGTGCGGTCAACTCAATTAATTGGGCGCGTATTGCTGCGCAAATTGTGTATTACTTTCATGGTTGGCTGCGGGCCACAACAGGCCCAGGGCAGCCAGTGTCGTTTGCCGTGCCTTCGGGTAATTTTGGCAATATCTTGTCAGGCCATATTGCGCGCAGCATGGGCTTACCGATCAGGCGTCTGGTACTCGCCACCAACGAAAATAATGTGTTGGATGAATTCTTTCGCACGGGTCTGTATCGTCCTCGCTCTGCGGCACAAACGTTTTTAACCTCAAGCCCCTCAATGGACATTTCACGCGCGTCAAACTTTGAGCGCTTTGTGTTTGACTTGGTTGGGCGTGACGCTGAGCGAGTCGCTCAGCTTTGGCAAGAACTGGGGGCGAAAGGTTCGTTTGACTTGTCTGCTTACTTGCCAGAGTTCACTGAGCGGTATGGGTTTGTGTCTGGTAGCAGTTCGCATCAAGATCGCTTGTCGACGATTCGACAGGTCATGGATCGCACAGGTATTTTGATTGATCCGCATACTGCTGATGGTGTGAAGGTGGCTGCACCCTTTGTTGAAAAGGGTGTGCCCATGCTCGTGTTAGAAACGGCCTTACCGGCAAAGTTTTCAGAGGTGATTCAAGAGGCCCTCGGTCGCCCCGCGCCTGTGCCGCTTGGCCTTGAAAATCTTGAGTCGTTGCCACAAAAAGTGACCGTATTGCCTTGCGATGTGGCTAGTGTGAGGGCGTATATCGCCGAGCACGCGAGCGTCTAGCGATGGCGCTCTTTACGCCCTTTCATTTTGTTGCAATTGCTGTTGGGGCAGCGTTGGGTGCTTGGTTGCGTTGGTTGTTGGGCCTGTGGCTCAACCGCCATGCGGATGCGATCCCTTGGGGTACGTTTTCTGCCAATATGATTGGCGGTTATCTGATCGGCTTAGTGGTTGGTGTTGTGGCTGCGCACCCAGAGTGGCCGCCCTTTTGGCGCCTGTTTATTGTCACAGGATTTTTGGGCGGGCTCACCACATTTTCTACGTTTTCGGCTGAAACGGTTGCCTTACTTGAAGAAGGGCGTTTGGCGATGGCGGCGCTGTATTCTGGTGTCAGTCTCGCTGGGTCGCTGGCGTTAACGTTGCTGGGCTTGTACACGGCGCGCGCGCTACAAAACTAGCCTAGTAGGCGCCGCGCTGTAAGGCTTCGACAAGCGTTCTTGCTGCCTGGTTGCCGCTACGCACCGCACCTTCAAGCACCGCAGGGTATCCGGTGTCTGTCCAGTCACCGGCCAAACTCAAGCGTGGCCACGGACTTTGATTGCGAGGGCGTTGCAGGCCAGGCACTGCAGCAAAAGTTGCGCGCTTTTCAACAATGAGGCGATGGGCTTTGACGGCAGGCATCGTTGACGGTGAATGGCCACGTGAGTTTGGATGACGTTGCACCTGCTCACGAATTTGCGTGGCAATCTTGTCAACAAAGCTTGCGCGCTCATGCTTTAAAAAATCAGCGGCATCGCTCACGACCACCGTGACTTGGTCGGTTGCCTGCGGGCGTTTAAATAGCCATTGCCCGAGGTGACCGCGCGCGGGGTCTTCGTCGAGCAGCAGGATTGAGTGGGGCGGATTCCACGGCGTGTCTAATTGCAAGGTGAGTGTTGCAATCGCACGATATTCAAAGGCACCTAGTTGGGCCATTAACATATCGCTTTGGGTAGTGCTTTCGCTAGGTTTTAAGATGCGTGCGCAGGCATAGGGCGGGGTCGCTAAGACGCAGCCCTCGAAAGCTTCACCATCAATGGTCACAGCGGTGGGTGCGGGGCAAACGTCTCGCACGATGTGCCGATAGCGCATGGTGACTGTCACAGCGGCTGCCTGAGGCCAAAGTTCAGTTAAGTCTACGCGTGGGATCAGCATGTCAGAGTGTGCCCGCGGGGCATCCAGACTATCGCGCAACACATTTAAAAATAATTGAGCACAGGCTTGGTCGCTTGACGTATTTAAACTCGCCAGGCAGAGAGGGGTCCAGAGTTGGCGGCACAACACAGCAGATTGGTGGTGTTGCTCAAGCAACTGTGCAACGCTTAGTCGCTCAGGCGCTTGCCAGTGCTTAAGCTTGAGTGAAACAATCATAAGAGTGGCAAGCCAGCGCTCGTGCCACGACAAACCACGTGCGGTGAGTAACGCCCAAAGGGTATGAAACGGCGAGGGTAGGTTGGCCGCTTTCAGGCGAAAGGCTCCGTCGGCACTTTCAAGGTGCAGGGGCGTTTGCTGCAGCAAGTCGCTTACCGCACGTTCGGGATGCAACTGTTTGAGTAAGGCCAGCGTCTCGGTATATGCGCCCAATAGCAAATGTTGGCCGTTGTCGATTGCGCCCATGTGCAGGTCATCGACGCGCCGCGCGCGCCCACCTGCAAGCGGTGCTGCCTCAAACACAGTGACGGATGCCCCCGCTGCTTTCAGTGCAACCGCAGCCGCCAAGCCGGCCCATCCCGCGCCGACCACGGCAAGCTTCATCAGACTCGACTCGCTCGCTGAATTTGACGAATCACGCTTGCGCCTTCGCCGATAAAGTTTTTCCAGGCTAACCAGAGCTTGCGTACGGGCGTGAGTGAAATCCGCTGGTGTAAGACCTGCCATTGCTCATGTTCGATTTCTGTGAGCAGGGCGTAATAAATCGCTGCCATCATTAAGCCCGGGCGTTGGGCACGTTGATCCTGTCGCGGTAAGGCTGCGATGGCCTCGGCGTACAGCGAGCGTGCGCGCGCAGCTTCAAAGGCCATCAGTGCAGAAAATTTTTCAGAATAGTTGCCATTCAAAATATCTGAGGCACGCACACCAAACTGTTGCATATCGCTGATGGGCAAGTAGATGCGGCCGCGACGTGCATCGTCACCCACATCGCGAATGATATTGGTGAGCTGAAACGCCAGACCTAACTTGGTGGCGTATTGCAGCGTCGACGCATCGGTGTAGCCAAAGATGCTCGCAGACAGTTCACCCACGACACCGGCCGCATGCCAGCAATACGTTTGCAGCGCTGGCCAGTCAAGGTAACGGGTCTGGTCTAAGTCCATCTCCATACCATCAATCACCGCCAACAGACGCGCGCGTGTGATGTCAAACGGGCTTAGGCAGGGTAGCAGCGCCTTCATGACCAAGTGCTCGGCTTTACCTTCAAACAGTGCATCAACCTGTGTGCGCCACCACGCAAGTTTGATACGCGCAAGTGACGCGTCGGTGCACTCGTCCACAACATCATCGACCTCGCGACAAAAGGCATAGAGTGCTGTGATCGCCTGACGGCGGGCCGGCGGTAAAAACAGAAAGGCGTAATAAAAGCTTGATCCGCTTTTGGCTGCTTTATCCTGACAATATTCTTGTGGCGTCATGCGTTCAGGTTCGAAGAGCGCGCGTGAGCATGAGTGCCCAGTCATACGCGCCTAGGGTTGGTCGATGTCGAAACACATCAAATTCAATGTGTTCGAGTTTTTCTAAAATTCGCAGGCCACCTTGCACGATGAGTCTGAGCTCAAGTCCGATACGCCCGGGTAGCCGTCGGCCCAGTGGCTGTCCAAAGTGTAACAAGGCTCGACACGCCGCGACTTGTTCTTGCATCAGGGCTTTCCAGGCGGCGCTAGTTTGCCCGTTTGCAATCGAATCTTCGGTCACGCCAAAGCGAGTGAGCTCTTGCTGAGGTAGATAAATTCGATTCTTTTGCCAGTCGATCGCGACATCTTGCAAGAAGTTTAGTCGTTGCAAGGCTGTGCAGATTGCATCTGACTGATCCAGTGTGTCTTGAGCGATCGCACCATAAAGGTGCAGCATTAGGCGACCGACGGGGTTGGCTGAACGTGCGCAATAGTGATCAAGCGCGGCTTGATCGACGTAACGCTTTTGTACGATATCTTGTTCGAAAGCCGAGAGCAGATCTTCAAAAGGCTGAAGTGGCAGTTGGTGGTCAACAATGGTTTGACCAAGCGGGATGAAGATCGCGTCAAGCGTTGGGTGTAATGTGCCAGTTCGCGCAGTGGGCGGTGTGGCGCAGGTGTTAAGCCGGACTCGATAGGTTTGCAAGGCCTGCAGGCGCTCGGCGTTGCTGGCGTCACCCTCGTCGGCGATGTCGTCGGCGCTACGTGCAAAACGATAGATATTCAGTACGGCCTGACGCAAACGCCTGGGCAATAAAAACGAAGCAACCGGAAAATTCTCGTAGTGATTGGCTGACATAATTTTGTTGGCTTGACGGCATCTATGGCCAAAAAGAGCAAAGATTGACGTTTAAATCGTTAAGCGCTGTGTCATGGTGGCATCTTTTACCAAGACATACTTGATTTATTCATAAATGCCCCAAGTATATTTAGGCAAGCTCAATGTGGGCTGCGGTAGACTAACATTCATAAGCGCTCGTGTGTGCGTGCTCGGAGATCAGGTTGAAAGACAGTTGCGTATTAATTACTGGCGCCACCAAAGGCATCGGTTGGGCGCTCACTCAGCGTTTAGCGGATTTGGGTTGCCATGTGGTTGGCATTGCGCGCAATACCGCCGAAATCGATTTTCCTGGCTATCTGTACGAATGCGATTTATCAGACGCGGGTCAAACGCAAGATGTGCTGCAAGTCATTCGCGACAAGTTTCCGGTTGACGCGGTGGTCAATAACGTGGGTTCGGCGATTTCGCAGCCGCTTGGCTCGGTCGAACTCTCAGCGCTCTACGAAACCTTTGACATGAATGTGCGCACTGCGGTTCAGGTCACGCAAGCGTTTGTCGAATCTATGAAAGTGCGCCGCAGCGGTCGCATTATCAACTTGTGCAGTCTGTCAGTGCGCGGCGCGCGCGAAGCCACAAGCTATGCTGCCGCTAAAAGCGCCATCATCGGCTGCACGCGCACTTGGGCCTTAGATTTAGCTGAATATGGCATCACCGTGAATGCAGTCGCTCCAGGGGCCATCGATACCGAGCTCTTCATGAACGCGATGCCTGCCGCGGATGTCGCCAGCGCTGCGGCCTCAATGGTGCCCATGGGGCGCTTAGGCACCGCCAATGAAGTCGCTGCGTTGATCAGCTTTTTGTTGTCAGCCGATGCCGGGTTTATCACCGGTCAGATTATCGGGATTGACGGCGGTGGCAGCTTAGGAAGTACCGCCTCTTAGAACGCAGCTAAGCGTCTTGAGTCGTTTGGCTCAAGGGACTTGGCCGATGGTGCCCCCCAGCCTTGTTAAACTAGCACATGGCAAAAATTAAAACGATTTTTACTTGCACAGAGTGTGGCGGCGTCAGCCCAAAATGGTTGGGTCAATGCCCGCATTGCAACGCCTGGAACACGCTCGAAGAGTCGCGCGACGCTGGGCCTGCTGCCCACGCTGAACATCGTTATGCGCCCCTCACCGCCTCGGCGCCCCTGCGCAGCCTCTCAGATGTCGAGGCGCTTGAGCTGCCGCGCATCTCGACTGGCATCCCTGAGTTCGATCGAGTCCTAGGGGGTGGCCTGGTGGCCGGTGCCGTGGTATTGATCGGCGGCGATCCCGGCATCGGAAAATCAACCTTATTACTGCAAGCGCTGGTGGCCATGTCAGGTCAGGCGCGCGTGTTGTATGTCACGGGCGAAGAGTCTGCTGAGCAAGTCGCGCTGCGCGCACGGCGTTTAGGCTTAATCGGCGGCTCGGTCGATCTGTTCGCTGAGATCCGTCTTGAGGCGATTCAACACGCCTTGCTTGAACAAAAGCCGGCGGTTGCGGTGATTGATTCGATTCAAACGATTTATTCGAGTGAGCTCAGTGCAGCACCCGGATCGGTCTCGCAGGTCAAAGAGTGTGCGGCGCAACTGACACGGCTTGCCAAACAGGCGGGGATCCCCATTGTGATGATCGGGCACGTCACCAAAGACGGCACGTTGGCCGGTCCTCGGGTGCTTGAGCACATTGTCGATACCGTTTTGTATTTTGAGGGTGACACGCACTCGTCGTTTCGGTTGGTGCGTGCCTTTAAAAATCGCTTCGGTGCAGTCAACGAGTTGGGTGTCTTTGCGATGACTGATCGGGGCTTGCGCGGGGTGTCTAATCCCTCTGCGCTGTTCTTGTCGCAGCACACCAACGAAGTCTCAGGCTCTTGCGTGATGGCGACCCAAGAGGGCACGCGTCCACTTTTAGTCGAAATCCAAGCCCTCGTGGACACCGCCCATGTACCAAATCCACGGCGCCTGTCGGTGGGGCTTGAAGGTAATCGTCTGGCTATGCTCTTGGCGGTGCTGCATCGCCATGCAGGTGTCTCAACTTTTGATCAAGATGTCTTTGTTAATGCGGTAGGTGGCGTGCGCATTACTGAGCCGGCCGCCGACTTGGCTGTCTTGTTAGCGATTATTTCGTCGCTTCGCGATCGACCTTTGCCTAAGGGGCTGATCGCGTTTGGTGAGGTGGGGTTGGCTGGCGAGGTCAGGCCGGCACCGCGCGGCCAAGAGCGCCTGCGCGAGGCCGCAAAACTCGGATTTTCGGTGGCAATTATTCCGAAGGCTAACGCGCCGCGTCAACCGATTGAAGGCTTAGACGTCTGGGCGGTTGATCGCTTGCAAGACGCTCTTGACCGCTTACGTTGAGGCCCATTGCTTGCATGATCAATCTTAAACTCGCCTTCAAACAAGCCTGGCGCGACGCGCGCGCCGGTGATCTGCGTTTGCTGCTGCTAGCTGTGGTCGTGGCGGTGGCCGCTGTCACCAGCGTGGGGTTTTTGGCTGATCGCGTCGGCAGAGCGCTCGAGCGTGACGCTGCGCAAATGCTAGGCGCAGATTTAGTTTTTGAAGCCGATATGCCTGTTCCAGAAGAATTTTTGCGACAGGCACGGCAGCGCGAGTTAACCACCGCACTCACTTGGCAGTTTCCGTCGATGGTTGGTTCAAATGCGAACCTTGTACTGTCTTCGATCAAAGCCGTTGAAGGCGGCTACCCGCTGCGCGGTAGTCTGCGCACGAGCACCAGTATTGCGGGTTCGGATCAGGTGACAAAAACGGCGCCTGCGGCTGGCGAAGTCTGGGTCGATGCGCAAATTTTAGGGCAGACCAGCCAGCAAATCGGTCAGCAACTCAACGTAGGCGACATTAGCCTGACGATTACGCGAGTCATTACTTATGAGCCTGACCGTGGGCCACAGTTCGTCAATTTGGCGCCACGCGTGATGTTTCGCGCTGAAGACTTGCCGCGAACCGGGTTGATCGCACCTGGCAGTCGCGTGCGTC
>JAIPCU010000125.1 GCA_021738045.1 Candidatus Methylopumilus sp.
GTAGTCGGGGTGGTCGCGTGGCTACTGATTTCAGCCCACTGGCCCAAAACCTTTGCGGCAAGTCTGCAGTCTCAAACCTCTTGGATCACGCTGATGGTGCTGGGGGTATTGTTGGCCGTATTTTCAATCGCTGGCGATTTATACGAGTCATTGCTCAAGCGCCGCGCTGGGGTCAAGGATTCGAGTCAATTGCTACCTGGTCACGGTGGCGTCTACGACCGTATCGATGCTGTGGTAGCGGTGGTTCCACTTGGCTTTTTGCTGATTGAGTGGCGCGCATGGTAGCCCCAATAAGCGTCACCATTTTGGGTTCAACGGGTTCAATTGGTCAAAACACCCTTGATGTGATCGCTCGGCATCCAAGTCGCTTTGTGGTGCATACGCTCACAGCGCATAGCCGTATGGATCTCTTGGCCAAACAAGCGTTCGACTCAAAGGCTGCGGCCGTCGCCGTACCCACAGAGGCGGCGGCAGAACGTTTTAAAACAGCCTGGGGAAGCACCCTGAAGCGGCCAGTTATCCGAGTTGGTGCTCAAGCTTTAGTCGAGGTGGCGAGTGACCCCGCCAGTCAGGCGGTGATGGCCGCGATTGTTGGCTCGGCCGGTCTGCCAGCCGCCTTGGCTGCGGCGCAGGCAGGTAAACGCGTGCTGCTTGCCAACAAAGAAGCCTTGGTGGCGGCAGGTTCGATCTTTATGGCTGCTGTGCGTGACGCAGGAGCCGAGCTTTTACCGATTGATAGTGAACACAACGCCATTTTTCAATGTTTGCCTCACCACGACCGCGCCAGTGCGCCAACGGGGCCGGCAGCGGGGGTACGTCGCCTGATCCTCACCGCTTCGGGCGGGCCGTTTCGCAATCAACGCTGGGCTGACTTGGCGCAGGTTTCGCCCGAACAGGCCTGTGCGCACCCGAACTGGAGCATGGGCAGAAAAATCTCTGTGGATTCGGCCACGATGCTGAACAAAGGTCTTGAGGTCATTGAGGCTCATCATTTATTCGCCATGCCGCCCGAGCGCATTAACGTCGTGATTCATCCACAAAGTGTGGTGCATTCGATGGTTGAGTATGCAGATGGGTCAGTTTTGGCGCAGCTAGGGCAACCTGATATGCGTACCCCCATTGCCTATGGCTTAGGGTTTCCTGAACGAATCGAGTCGGGGGTCGGGATGCTTGACCTTGCGTTGGCCGGGCGCCTTGATTTTGCGCAGCCAGATTTTGAGCAGCTGCCTTGTTTGGCTTTATCGTTTCAGGCCCTTCAGGCTGGGCAGGGCGCTTGCATCGCTTTAAATGCCGCAAACGAGGTCGCCGTTGCAGCCTTTCTTGATAGACGGCTTGCCTATACTGCGATTGCAGAGGTGATCCATGCAACTTTAGACTGGCAATCGGGTCAACCCAATACTAGCCTGTCTTCTTTAGACGATATCATTACGCTAGACGAACGATCCCGCAGTGCCGCGCGTCGAGCGGCAACGGGCTAACCTCAATCGCGTTATTTTTGTAAAGACAAATATGCTTTTTACTGTGTTTGCGTTTTTGGTTGCCCTCGGTATTCTGATTACCTTTCACGAGCTTGGCCATTACTGGGTCGCTCGCTGGTGTGGCGTCAAAATCTTACGGTTTTCGTTGGGGTTTGGACGAGTCCTGCTCAAACGCGTCGATCGCCACGGCACAGAATGGGTCTTGTCAGCCTTGCCCCTTGGCGGCTATGTCAAGATGCTTGACGAAGAGCAACCACCCAGCACGCACGCAGCTACGCCAGGTCGCCAACATCCGCAAAGTTTTCAGGCGCAGCCGGTTGGTAAACGGATTGCGATTGTGGCAGCGGGGCCGCTCTTTAATCTCATCTTGGCAGTGGTGTTTTACGCGAGCATCAACTTGGTTGGTACACAAGAACCTGCTGCAATCTTGTCTAAGCCGCCCGCAACCTCTGCCGCCGCAATGGCCGGCTTGCAAGGGGGGGATCGAATCACGGCAATTAACCAACAAGCCGTCATGTCTTGGCCACAGGTACGTTGGGCATTACTGCAACTTGCTGCGGATGGCGGGCAGGTTGAAATCGCCTTCGAACGCGGCGGTAGCCCGCTGACCCGTGTGCTTGAGGTTCCGGCTGCAGCTGACCCCGCAGCTGAAGATCCAATGCGCAGGCTAGGCTTGGCGGTGGGTGGTTCAACACCGCAAATTCGGTCGGTGGTTCAGGCTAGCGTGGCGCAAGCCGCTGGGCTTTCGGTGAACGATTTAATCGTTTCCATTGGCGGCGAACGGGAACCCGATGTGGCTCAAGTCATACGCATCATTCAGGCACATGCGAATCAGCCGCTTGCGCTTGAAGTGCAACGTGAGGGCCAAATTCGGCAAATCACCTTCACCCCGGCCGCGGTCACTCTTGAAAATGGCAAAACTGTGGGTCGGGCAGGGTTTCAATTAGGTGGCAACTTGCCCATGGTGGATGTGAGCTATGGCTTGCTCGACAGCGTTTGGCTTGGCGTGACAAAAACCTACGATACGGCATGGTTTTCGCTCAAAATGATGGGAAAAATGCTGATTGGCGAGGTTTCGATCAAAAATATCAGCGGTCCAGTCACAATTGCGGATTACGCTGGGCAGACTGCACGAATTGGGTGGGCTGCCTATATTTCGTTTCTGGCTTTGGTCAGCGTCAGCCTTGGGGTACTGAATTTACTGCCAATTCCCATGCTCGACGGGGGGCATCTGCTGTACTATCTAGTTGAAATCATACGTGGCAGTCCACCCTCGGCACGCTCGGTCGACTGGGGTCAGCGGGCTGGCATGGCAGTACTGGCAGGCTTGATGGTGGTTGCCCTGTTCAATGACCTCGTTCGCATTTTTAATTAGGTCTTTTCTGTCTTAAAATCGTGTGCTTATTTAATCAATGACCGTTTGCTTGTTTCAAGGATTGTTCAGAATGCCCGTCAGCTTGGATTGTTTTAGCGCCCGTTGCCGGCAACTGTTGTCGACTCTTTTTGTGCGGGCACTGGTACTGCTGTGTTTCGCAGGCCCTCTCACGGCAAACGCTTTCGCGCCTTTTGTTGTGAGTGATATTCGCATCGAAGGCATTCAACGCACTGAAGCGGGTACTATTTTTTCGCAATTGCCGGTCAAGGTTGGCCAGCAGTTCACCGACGAACTTGCAACCGAAGCTGTACGCCGCCTGTATGCAACGGGGTTGTTCTCTGACGTTCGTATCGAAACGTCAAACCGTTTGGTGGTAGTGGTCGTGCAAGAGCGTGCAACCATCGCTTCGCTTTCCTTTTCAGGCATGCGCGAGTTCGAACCCAAAAATATCATTGACACCTTACGCCAGATTGGATTCGGTGAAGGGCGGGTCTTTGATCAGTCGATGCTTGAACAAGCAGAGTTTGAGTTGCGCCAGCAGTACCTAACAAAAGGTAAGTACGCAGCTGAAATCACTTCAACGGTCACGCCGCTACCGCGTAATCGTGTTGGTATCAATTTTGATGTCTTTGAGGGTTCGGTTGCCCGTATTCGTGAAATTAAAATCGTCGGAAACGAAGCCTTTACTGAAAGTAATTTGCTCGGCCTCTTAAAGATGACGACCCCTGGTTGGTTGTCGTGGTACACAGACAGCGACAAGTATTCGCGCGAGAAACTTGAGCGCGATCTCGAGTCGCTAAGATCTTTCTATCTAGATCGTGGGTATCTTGAGTACAAAGCCGAGCCACCGCAAGTGACGATCTCGGGTGATCGCAAAGATATTTTCATTACCCTTACCATCAGCGAAGGGAAGCCTTACAAAGTCAGCAGCGTGAGTTTGGCTGGAAACCTGCTCGGGCTTGATCAAGAAGTCAATGCCCTAGTGCAAGTGAAAGCAGGCGAGACTTTTTCGGGTGAAAAGACCAATGCAACCGCGAAAAGTATCACTGACTACCTCAGTGGTTTAGGCTACGCTTTCGCCAACGTCAATCCAAACCCGGTGCTGAACCGCGAAGCGCAAACGGCAGAACTTACGTTTTACATTGACCCTAGTCGTCGCGTGTATGTCAGAAAGATCCAAATTACCGGTAATCACCGAACCCGTGACGAGGTGGTGCGCCGAGAGATGCGTCAGCCTGAGGCTGCCTGGTACGACTCGGGCAAGCTCAAACTATCGCGTGACAGGCTTGATCGTCTTGGCTATTTCAAAGACGTCAAGGTTGTGACTGAGCCTGTGCCAAACTCACCTGATCAAGTTGATGTCAATGTGACCGTCGCAGAAAAACCGACCGGCATGATTAGCTTAGGTGTAGGTTACGGTCAGGTAGACGGAGTGATTTTGACTGCGGGTATCACTGAAGATAACGTATTTGGTAGCGGCACAAACCTCACGCTGAACTTGAATACGAGCTTGTATAACCGTGCTGCGATTTTGGCGCATACCGATCCTTACTTTACCAATGACGGCATTAGTCGAACAACCTCGCTGTATTACCGCACAATGACTCCATACTCGAATAATCCGGGTATGTATCAGGTAACAACTCTTGGCGGCGGCTTAAGTTTTGGTGTGCCAATTTCTGAGTTTGATCGGATCTATGGCGGTGCGAACGTTGAGCGCAACACAATTGGTTTATACGACAACTCTCCGTTAGCATATCGCGAGTACGTGTATAACTATGGCGAGAGCACCACAGCCGTGATTTTCAATACCGGCTGGTCAAAAGACACGCGTGATAGTGCCTTAACACCCACCCGTGGTAGTTTCACACGTTTGAAAGCCGACGTGGGTACGATGAATCTTAAGTACTACATGCTAGGTGCCCAGCAACAGTTATTCATCCCAATTGGTCGCGACTACACATTGGCCTTTAATGCGTTGTTTGACTACGGCAAGAGCTACAGCGATCTGCAATATCCGATCTTCAAGAACGTGTACGCAGGCGGCATTGGCACAGTTCGAGGCTTCTCGCAAAACTCTTTAGGCCCACGCGATTTGTTGACTGGTACGTATTTGGGTGGTTCGAAGCGTGTGGTCGGTAATGTGCAGTTCTACCTGCCAATGCCCGGAACACAAAATGATCGGACGCTGCGTTGGTTTACTTTCGTTGACGGTGGTCAAGTGTTCGGTTCTGACGGCTACGGTAACGACACCTCGATCAATTTAAGTCAATTGCGTTATTCGGCTGGTATCGGTTTGTCATGGATCTCACCACTTGGTCCTTTGCAACTTTCGCTTGCTAAGCCTTTGAATGCGAAAGAGAACGATAACTTACAGATCTTCCAGTTCCAAATCGGTACAGGCTTCTAACTTTAATGATTGGCACAATGGCGTGCTGAAATTTGTTTTTTGTGAGACTTAAATAATGTCTGCTTTGATGACCACCACGAATCGTTCAGTTGTTAATCGGTTTGCTTATCGCCTGCTTGGCGTTGTTGCTGTAACGGGCGCTGCACTAACGCTTTCGCTTGCAACCCCTGTTCAAGCGCAAGGCCAAGGCACCAAAATTGGCTTTGTCAATACTGAGCGTATTCTGCGTGATTCTGCGCCTGCAAAGGCTGCGCAATCCAAAATTGAAAATGAATTCAAGAAGCGCGCCGAAGATCTTGAGAAGCAAGTCAATAACTTACGTAGCATGGCGCAAAAGCTTGAAAAAGATGCGCCAGTGTTATCAGAGTCAGAGCGTAACAAGCGCCAACGCGAATTAGCAAACATTGATGCTGACTTGCAGCGTAAGCGTCGCGAAATTCAAGAAGACTCAAGTCGTCGTCGTAACGAAGAGTTTGCGACCATCATTGAAAAAGCCAATGCCGCTATCAAGAAAATTGCTGAAACAGAAAGCTATGACATCGTGATTCAAGATGCCGTGACGGTCAATCCGCGGGTTGATATCACTGACAAGGTGATTCAGGCTCTCGGCAAATAACCTGACAAAATAATGCCTGTTTTATTAGCTCCCGAGCGCGCACCTTTACTGTCTCAGTTACTGAAGGCCATACCGGGGGGCTTGGTGCAAAAAGTTGTCCCAGGGACTGGGCAATTTTCTGATCCGATTGTGGCCGGCTTAGGGGCATTGCCGTCTGCTGGTCAGCACGAAGCCTCTTTTATCGTTCATCCAAAGTATCTAGAGCAGCTTGCCATTACCAAGGCAGCTGCAGTCATTGTGCTGCCCGAAATAGACGAACTGCTCTCGCAGGCGCCTGTACAACCTGCCTATGCGCGTGTCGTGTGTAAGCATCCTTATTTGTTGTACGCCCGAATCGCCCAGTGGTTTGATTGGGCAAGGCAACCCGCTCGTGAAATTAGTGTGCACCCGTCAGCAGTGGTTGACCCAACGGCTATCTTGGCACCAAGCGTCACCGTGGGGCCACTGGCTGTGATCGGCGCACGCTGTGTCATCGACGCCATGGTTCAGATTGGTGCGGGGACAGTATTGGGTGCAGATGTCAAAGTTGGGGCCTCATGTGTCATTCAACCGCGCGTAGCCATTTACGATGGCGTACAAATCGGTGCGCGCGTGATTGTGCATAGTGGTGCCGTACTTGGCGCCGATGGATTCGGCTTTGCACCTGACCCAAGCCTAGCAAAAGGTGCGTGGGGCAAGATTCCGCAGCTCGGTGGCTTGGTGATCGGCAATGACGTCGAGATCGGCGCAAACACAACGATTGACCGTGGTGCGCTTGAGAATACCGTCATTGAAGACGGCGTTAAGCTCGATAATCAAATCATGATTGCCCACAATTGTCGTATCGGGACTCATACTGCGATCGCGGCTTGTACTGCTGTTGCAGGTTCGACCACAATTGGCGCACGCTGCACGATTGCAGGGGCGGCAGGGATTGCTGGCCACCTGACAATCTGTGACGATGTCTTTGTCTCTGGTGGCACCGGCATCACGACAGATGTGACCGAGCCCGGCCGTTACACAGGGGTATTTCCGTTTGCCCCACATGCCGAGTGGCAGCGTAATGCAGCTGTTATTTCTCAGCTTTCGGTGATGCGCAAACGTTTACGAAAACTCGAGCGCGAATAGCGTTCGTGTCACTGCACCACATTATTGTTTAGGCATAGCCATAAACGGGCTTTACAGGAACTTCCATGCAGCTTGATATTAAAAGTATCCTTGAACGTTTACCCCACCGTTACCCGATGCTTCTGATTGATCGGGTATTAGAAATGGTGCCAGGAAAATCGATCAAGGCACTTAAAAATGTCTCGATTAATGAACCATTTTTCGTCGGTCACTTTCCGCACCATCCCGTGATGCCGGGCGTACTCATTCTTGAAGCGATGGCGCAAGCGGCAGCGATTTTTTCATTTGCCGAAGAGACAGGTCTTAAGCCTAAAGACCAAGAAAGTGTTTACTACTTTGTCGGGATTGATGGTGCGCGGTTTCGTAAACCCGTGCTGCCTGGCGATCAATTACACATTGAAGTTGTGGCTGAGCGCCTAGGTAGTAAGATTTGCAAGTATCAGGGGCGCGCCTTTGTTGACGGGCAAGAGGTCGCAGAGGCGAAGCTGATGTGTGCGATTCGTCCTGTGGAATAACCATGTCAGCGCTCATTCATACGACCGCCTTGGTCGACCCGTTGGCTCAATTGCACCCAACTGTTAGTGTGGGGCCTTATTCGATCATTGGACCAGATGTCAAAATTGATGCCCATACAAAGATAGGCTCGCATTGCGTGATTGACGGTCACACCACCATCGGACAAAACAATCATTTCTACCGTTTTTGTTCTGTCGGAGGTATGCCGCAAGACAAAAAGTATTCAGGTGAACCCACTCGGCTTGAGATTGGTGATCGTAATATGGTGCGCGAGTACGTGACGATCAACACTGGCACGGTCCAGGATGTTGGCGTGACACGTTTAGGGTCTGACAATTGGGTAATGGCCTATGTGCATATCGCTCATGATTGTCAGATCGGTAGTAATGTGATTTTGGCCAATGGCGTGCAGATGGGTGGGCACGTGCATATCGGCGATTGGGCAATTGTTGGCGGTTTAGCAGCGGTTCATCAATTTGGGCGAATCGGTGCTCATAGCATGACCGGTGGGCAAAGTGCCTTGCACATGGACGTACCGCCCTACGTGATGGGTTCTGGTAATCCGTGCGTGCCTGTTGGCGTCAATGTTGAAGGTTTAAAACGTCGTGGCTTTTCTCCCGAGGCAATCAGTGCCTTGCGTGACGCCTACAAATTGATCTATCGACGTGGCTTGTCGCTCGATGAAGCCCGTTTGCAAATGCGCCAACGACAGACCGAAGAACCCGCGGTTGCGCCGGCGTTGCAGGTCATGCTCGACTTCTTGGATGGCAGCGCTCGAGGCATCATCCGCCCATGACCTGGCGGCTTGGCCTGGTGGCAGGTGAACCTTCGGGTGATTTAATTGCTGCAAGAGTTTTAGCCGGGGTTCAACAAGCGGATCCCGCGGTCAGGGCAGAGGGCATAGGCGGGCCACAACTCAGCCAACAGGGTTTGACACTCTGGCATCCGATGCAAGCTCTTACGGTGTTTGGGTATCTTGACGCACTCAAGCAAGTGCCCACCCTGGTGCGTACCTACCTTGATGTCAAACGCCGCTGGCTTAAACAGCCGCCAAATGTTTTTTTAGGCATAGACGCGCCAGATTTCAATCTGCGCCTTGAGCACCAACTCAAGCAAGCAGGTATCCCAACCGTGCATTTAGTCAGCCCGTCGATCTGGGCTTGGCGCTACGAGCGCATCCACCATATCCGAGAGTCTGTCTCGCACATGTTGGTGATGTTTCCGTTCGAAGAAGCGCTTTATCAAAAAGAGAACATACCCGTGACGTTTGTCGGCCATCCTTTGGCCGATGCGATCGCGCAAGAGCCAGACCGCGCTGCGGCACGCCAACGCTTAGGGCTTGATGCAGAGGCCAGGGTGCTAGCGATGCTGCCAGGCAGTCGCGCCTCTGAGATCAAATGGATTGCCCCTAGATTTTTAC
>JAIPCU010000126.1 GCA_021738045.1 Candidatus Methylopumilus sp.
CGTCTCTTGCCAAGCGACTCCAGCCACCAGTGCACCGCCCACCAATTGCTCAAGCAAAACTGACCGCAACGCACTTTGGGGCGTACCCGACACTACCGCGGCGAATTGCACCCCTGCCGCGATTAAAGGCTCAGGCAAGAGGCGCTGGCCGATTTCTTCGGCAATCGCTGACATCTCACGCAAGCCTAAACCCAGCCCGCCGTCTTGCTCAGAGACCAAGACACCCAGCCAGCCAGCGTTGGCGATCTCTTGCCAAGCAGCGCGGTCAAAGCCCGTGTCCGAGCTTCTCAGTTGGCGCACGCGAGCAGTCGTGTTGCCGCGTGACAATAAGTCACGTGCGCTGTCGCGAAAAGCCTCGATTGCAGATGCGTTTAGTGTGACGTCATTCATGTTGATTGCCTCTAAAACTTTTATCTTAAGTTTGACTACGTTACCATTTCTCCGGGCCTGAGCCCGCTTCGCCCTACACTGACTATCGCTGCAACGCCGCGATCTCAGAAGCACTGTAACCAAGCTGCTGCAAGATGTCGACCGTGTGCGCACCGGTCGCCGCGGGCGCTCGGATGGCCGCCGTTGGGGTTTGGCTAAATCTTGGTGCCACAGAGGGTTGCAGCACCCCTTGAACCTCGCAAAAGGTCTGACGGGCGACATTATGCGGATGCAAAGGCGCTTCGGTCATGCTGAGCACCGGGGCGAAGCAGACGTCGGTCCCTTCCATGACATCACACCACTCTTGGCGGGTACGTGTCGCAAAAATTCGTTCAAAGGTTTGACGCATTGCGGGCCAACTCGCGGGGTCGCGTTGTTTTGTTTGGTCAACATCCCTTAAACCAGACTTTTCAATCAACAAGGCGTAGAACTGGGGCTCGATTGACCCTAGCGCAATCCATTTACCATCTGCACACCGGTAGGTGCCATAAAAGTGTGCGGCACCATCCAGCATATTTTGACCGCGCTCATCGCGCCATTGCCCCTCTGCCATCCGGGCATACATCAGGCCCATCAACAAGGCCGAGCCGTCGGTCATGGCGGCATCAACAACCTGTCCCTTACCGGTCGCCCGCGCATTCAGGGCTGCGGCTAACACTCCTGCCACGAGCAACATGCCGCCGCCACCAAAATCTCCGACCAAATTCAAAGGCGGCAAGGGTTGCTCGGGTGTTCCGATCGCGTGCAAGGCACTCGATAAGGCAATGTAATTAATATCGTGGCCAGCCGCCTGAGCCAAAGGGCCCGTTTGCCCCCAGCCCGTCATTCGACCAAACACCAGTTTGGGATTGCGCGAGAGGCACACCTCTGGGCTCAAGCCGAGTTTTTCCATGACGCCCGGACGAAACCCTTCAATCAACACATCAGCCGATTCAATTAACCGCAAGACCGCCTCAACCGCAGCGGGTTGCTTCAAGTTCAGCGAAATCGATTGTTTGTTGCGTCGCAACACTTTGCTATGCACCGAGTGCAAGTCTGTCTCTGCCGGCACGACGCGATCTACGCAGACCACCTCAGCACCGAGATCGGCTAGCAACATCCCAGCGAAAGGTCCGGGGCCTAGTCCGGCAAGCTCGATGACTTTAAATCCCTGCAAGGGTCCGCCCATCTCTCATCCTTTTGTCTTGTTGTGTTTTGTCTCTAACAGCTAGATTTTGTGCTTTGCTCTTTTCTCTCAGATCTTAGCGCGTGTCTGAACCCTAAGACATTCGACTGGATTCGAGCTCGATCTTGTGCGTTGCGCATATGTCTCGGGGCTCTCCTCGTATCTGAACCCTATGATATTCGATTGGGTTAGGACGTAGGCTTGAGCACGATCAATCAGCGAGGTTACTATCACTCCACGATTATCTTGTCATTACCTTGAGACCACTGCCGTGATTCAATCCAGTCAACAGAAAATTGTCGATGAAGCGATTACCTCGCGTCATTCTATGCGTGCTTATTTGCCTACGCCCGTTTCGCGTGAAGATATTGCCAGCATGCTTGAAGTCGCCGCGCGCGCACCCTCTGGCTCTAATACTCAGCCCTGGAAAGCCTATGTGTTGATGGGCGAAATGAAAGAGCGTCTGACCGCTGAGATTTTAGCCGTCTATCGCGACAAGGTTCAATTCGAGGCGCTGACTGAAGACTACCGCTACTACCCAACCGATTGGAGCTCACCTTACTTAGAACGCCGACGCAAAGTCGGCCTCGATTTATATAAGTTGTTGGGCCTGGGGCGTGATGACAAAGCGGGTATGCACGCTCAGCATGGAAAAAACTACGCTTTTTTTGGTGCGCCTGTTGGCATGATTTTTACTGTCGAACGCAAAATGAATACAGGCTCATGGCTTGATTTCGGTTGCTTTTTGCAAAGTCTGATGATTGCCGCACGAGGCCGCGGCTTAGACACCTGTGCGCAAGCCGCCTTTAACCGCTTTCATCCTGTCATTAGACGCGTCACCGGTATCCCTGAGCAAGAAGTCGTCATGTGCGGGCTAGCGTTAGGCTTCGCAGACATGAGTCAAATTGAGAACACGCTGATCAGCGAGCGCGAACCTCTCGACGCCTTTGCCAAATTCTTAGATTGAATTAGGTTTACTATCAAAATTCGAGTCATCAACTCGAAGCATCGATCTCATAGCCCGAATCGCTCGCGCGACCAAAGGCTATGGTCGTCTCAAAAGTGAATTCAACTTTTAAAGTGAATTCAACCGTTCAGGGTACTGTCAGTTTCGCTGCACGTACTACGCCATTCCATCCTCCCTTCAACCTAATCCACATCATAAAAAAACTATGGACTTCTCTCTATCTTTACATGAATTTTGGATCCCTCTGGGTCAAATCCTTTTAGTCAACATCGTGTTGTCAGGCGATAACGCTGTGGTCATCGCACTAGCGGCCCGGTCTTTACCCCTAAGCAACAAAAGCTTGCAATTTTTTGGGGGTCAGGCGCCGCGATTCTGATGCGGATCGTTCTGACCATTTTTGCCGTGAAGTTACTGACCTTACCCTACTTGAAGCTGGTCGGCTCAGTGCTCTTGGTTTGGATCGGCATCCAGCTATTAAGCGCCGATGAAGGTGAAGAGAATGTGTCTTCAAGCGATAACCTGGCCGCCGCAATCAAGACAATTCTGCTTGCAGATTTAGTCATGAGCTTAGATAACGTGCTGGGTGTTGCTGCTGCCGCCAAAGGTAGCATGCCTCTGCTGATTATCGGTCTAGCAGTCAGCATCCCCTTGGTGATTTTTGGCGCCTCGTTGCTCTTAAAAGTCATGGAACGCTTTCCAATCATCATCACGATCGGTGGTGGCTTGTTAGGCTGGGTAGCTGGCGAGATGGCAGTGACCGACCCCGCCGTAAGCGGCTGGCTTGAAGCGAATGCGCCTTACATGCATCACATGTATGTCGGCCCAATTCTCTGCACCGCACTGGTACTGATTACGGGCAAAGTGCTCTCAAATAGGCATCACGACAAATCCGCTTAAAACCTTTGGTTGCGGCGTAAAAGCGCGCAACCGTCAGCTTTATTTTTAGCAAACGCCACGACTAAATTGTTGTGGCGTTTTTTTATGGGCTGTCGTAGCGCTAAAACTTTAGGGTACGAACGACTTTACCCCAGGTCTCGTATTCTTGAGCTACAAACGCACGCATCTGTTCAGGCGTGGTTGGGTCAGCAGCCATGGCTGCCCCATTTAACCGTTCAAGGGTTGCGGCGTCATGCAGCGAGGCCACGATGGCTTGATTGAGTTTTTGAATAATGTCAGCGGGAGTGCGCGCTGGAGCGATAAAGCCGTACCAGTTGGTCGCTTGATAATTTTCGAAACCCAGTTCAGCGATCGTCAGCACTTCAGGTAACGAAGCTTCGCGCTTGGCGCCGGTGCCGGCCAAGCCGCGCAACTTACCACCCTTAATTTGAGGCACCGCAGTTGGTGCACTAGCAAAGACGGCCTGAATATTACCGGCCAACAGATCTGTCATCACAGGCCCCCCACCCTTGTAATTGATGTGCTCGGCTACCGTGCCGGCGCGAGCCTGCAATAACTCACCCGCCAAATGTCCGGCACTGCCTAAGCCAGCCGAGCCATAAAACAAGGGCTTGTCTTTGTCTTTTGCAGCGGCGATAAAGTCAGCCAGCGTTTTAATTGGTGAGTCAACCCGCACCACCAAGACATTACCGAACGTGACTCCGCCTGAAATCATCTCAAAATCTTTCAACGGTTGGTAGCTTGTTCCGCCGGGCATATGTGGGTTAACGGCCATCGAACCGACGTTAGCCAAGCCAATGGTGTAGCCATCGGGCGTCGCTTTGGCGATCGCTTCACAGGCAATATTGCCCCCGGCGCCAGCGCGATTTTCAACCACAACTGACTGACCTAATAAAGAAGAAAGCTTTACCGCGATCATACGGGCCGCAGAATCGGTGCCACCACCTGGTGCAAAACCAACGATTAAGCGAATGGGTTTAGTCGGAAAGCGCCCGGCCGACTCAGCCTGTGCAAAGGCATTTGACACACAAAGCCATGCAACCAAGCACGCGCTTAACTTGCGACCCATTCGATTAAACATACCCGCCTCTGTATTTTTTCTTTTGTGAAACATTGACTAAAAAGGTGAATGCCATTGCAATTGAATCTATTATATCGACGAGAACCACTGTTCAAACTTAACAATAAGGTTTCACGCACAACATGTTGAATCGTCTGACATTACTGATTTTCAGTCTGACCACGGCCCTTGGCTTGACCGGCCTGTCTTCGCCACTATTTGCCCAAACGGCTTTTCCGAGCAAACCCATTACCCTCTTGGTGGGTAGCGCAGCCGGTGGCTCGAACGATATTTTCGCGCGCGCGATTGGCAAGCATCTACAAACGGCACTAGGCGTTGCCTTTGTTGTTGAAAACAAGCCCGCGGCAGGTGGAGTGCTCGCTAACGCTCTCTTGGCCAAAGCACCGGCCGATGGCTACACCCTGGTTGTGCTGTCTTCGACGTTCACCACTGGTGCGGCAATTCGAACCAATTTGCCCTACGATGCACAAACAAGTTTTGCCCCTGTCGCGATGTTAGCCAAGGGGCCGTTGCTGATCACCGTGGGCAAACAAACGCCGTTTCAGACTCTTGAAGAGCTCATCATTTTTGCAAAAGCCAACCCTGCAAAGCTCAATTACGGCACCTCTGGCGTTGGCAGCATCAATCAATTTGCCACAGAGATTTTGGCTGAAGCCGCACAGATCAAACTCACGCACGTCCCTTACAAAGGGATGAGCCCAGCCGTGACAGACCTGATGGGAGGGCAAATCGATTTATTGATCGCGAGTGCACCATCGTTACTCGCGCAGGTCAAAGGCGACAAAATCAGAGCCTTGGCCGTGAGCACCGCGTCGCGCAGCGACGTGGCTCCCTCAATTCGGTCTCTGGGCGAAGCGGGCTACTCGCAAAGTGCAGTCGAACTATGGTGGGGTGTTCTCGCGCCCGCTAACACCCCAAGTCCAATCGCTGCACAACTGAATGCATCCATCAACAAGGTGATCGCTTCTGATGACATGAAGGCCTTCTTTATTAAAGAGGGCGCAAACCCTGCGCCGATGAGCACAGAGGCCTTTGCACAACATCTGTCTGCTGAACTGGCGCGCTGGAAGCGCGTTGCTCAAGCCGCTAATATCCAACCCGAGTAAGTCTGATGACACAAACACCCTCTTCCTCACACGGCTCTGCGCTTCCTCAGCGAGGCGGCAGCCAAGGCCCTTTATCGGGGGTCCGTGTGATTGATCTATCGGCCTATATCGCGGGGCCTTACGGATGTTCGCTGCTCGCCGATCAAGGCGCTGAGATTATCAAGATTGAACCGCCGAGTGGCGATAATCTGCGTCGCTATCCCTCATCCTTGGCCTCAGAAAGTCGTGCTTTTTTAGGTGTCAACCGCAGCAAACTGGCTGCAGTCCTAGATATCAAACATCCAGACGATCTCGCGACGCTACTGACGTTAATTGAAACCGCAGACGTCTTGGTACATAACTTCAGACCCAGCGTTGCCCCGCGTATCGGAATCGGTTACGAAACGCTAAAGATTTTGAACCCACGATTGATTTATTGCGCGGTCAGTGGTTACGGCGAATCAGGCCCTTTCAAAGAAAAAGCAGGCTTTGATCAAGTCTTGCAAACCATGACCGGCATGACCGTACTTCAAGGCAAGCCGGGCGGACCACCAGAAATTTTGTACGGCTCGATTGTTGATTACTACACCTCAGCGTTAGTGGCAGGTGCTGTGTCTTCAGCCTTGTTTGAACGCGAACGCTCTGGCCAGGGTCAGTTTGTTGGTGTGTCATTACTCGCAGCGGCGCTCACGTTGCAATCGACGCGACTGGTTTGGGCCGAGGGCGAAGGTCGTGAGGTCGGTCGAGATATGCGCTCGCTTGGCATTACTGGGATACACCCGACCCGCGAAGGCTATTTATATATTTCAGCGAACGTACCGCATTTTTGGACAGCGTTGTGCCAAAAAGTTGGCCTCGAAGAGCTCGCAAACAACGAGCGCTACGACACCGTACGCAAACGTGCGCAGTATCAAGACGAGATCGTGCCAAAAATACGCGAAGCACTTCTCAAACACACCGCGTTTGAGTGGGAAGCCATCTTTGGTGAAGACGTGCCTTGCTCGGCAGCCCTATCGATTGAAGACATGTTTGAGCACCCGCAGGTTGCCAGTCAAGACCTCATCACCAATTTTCAACACCCGGTCGTGGGCAAGTATCGCGGGCTCAAACGTTCAGTCAAGTTTAGCCGCACGCCGGGCCCCGAGCCCTTCGCCGCGCCAACACTGGGGCAGCACACTGACTTGATCCGCAACGAGGCAACGCGTCTGCGCAAAACCAATAAAAAAACATGACGACTCAAGTATTAGCGGCCTCAGCCACCTCACAGCCCGTTCCTAACTCTGCTGGGGTCAACGCTCCGGTGTTGCCAATCCCCTTGAAGGCTTGCGATTGTCACTTGCACATTTATGATGCACGATTTGCTCAGTCAGTCGATGCCGCAGCGTTGCAAGACTTGGCAACGGTGAACGAATATCGACTGTTACAAAAGCGTTTAGGCACTGAGCGCGCAGTGATCGTCACACCACGTAGTTACGGCGTGAATAATGACGTCACACTCGATGCAATCGCGCAGCTTGGTATTGACCGTACGCGTGGGGTTGCTGTCTTGCGCAGTGATGTCAGCGACACAACGCTCAGGGCCCTAGATGCGGGCGGGATTCGCGGTGTACGCTTTTCTCTTTACACCCCCAAACACGCAGCAGCAAGCTTTGAGATGGTCGAACCCTTGGCTGCGCGTATTGCCAGCCTAGGTTGGCACTTGCAATTGCACTGGACAGCAGATCAAATCGTTGAACACGAAGCGATGCTTAAGCGCCTGCCCACTCCAATCGTGCTCGATCACATGACACGCCTGCCGCAACCTCTTGGGCTCAAACACCCTGCCGTCAAGATCGTCGAACACCTACTGGCGCAAGGTCGTACCTGGATCAAACTCTCGGGTGCCTATTTGGATAGTCAGGTTGGTGAGGCAGGTGATTTTTTAGATATTGATGCGGTCGCACGCCACTGGATTGCTACAGCACCAAACCGTCTGGTGTGGGGAAGCGACTGGCCTCACCCGACTGAGACGATTAAGCCCAACGACGCCAACATGCTTGACATGCTGGCACGTTGGACCACCGAGCGCTCGGTGATTGAGCAGATTTTGGTCAACAATCCGAGCGAGCTCTACGGCTTTGACTAGATGACCGTGGCACGCCGAATAGCTCACCTGGATATGGATGCCTTTTTCGCATCGGTTGAGTTGCTGACCTATCCAGAGTTACGCGGTCAGGCCGTCGTTGTGGGTGGGCGTAACGCCAGCACCCCAGTCACCAACGCTCAAGGCGACAAACAATTTTCACGCTTACGTGACTATGCCGGACGGGGCGTGGTTACCACCTCGACCTACGAGGCGCGCGCTTTAGGCGTATTTTCGGGTATGGGTTTAATGAAATCAGCCGTCTTGGCGCCTGACGCAATTTTGCTACCCGCCAACTTCGAGGCCTATCGACACTTTTCACGCCTGTTCAAAGAGGCGGCTGCCTCGGTCGCCCCACACATTGAAGACCGCGGTATCGATGAAATCTACATCGACCTTACGCAAATAGAAGATGAGTCCCTCGCTCTTGCCAAGCGCATCAAGCAAGCAGTTTTCGATGCCACCGGCTTGAGCTGTTCGATCGGCATTACGCCAAACAAACTTTTATCAAAAATTTGCTCTGACCTCGATAAACCCGACGGCATCACCATTCTTGAGCCTAGCGAGATGGCGACACGCATCTGGCCCTTAGCGGCCAAAAAAATTAATGGTATTGGCCCTAAAGCAAATGAAAAACTGGCAGCTTTAAATATTCATACCATCGGCGAGCTTGCTGCAGCGCCCACCGAACTGCTGGTGGCACATTTTGGTCGAAGCACCGGCGCCTGGATGGCGCAAGTGGCACAAGGAATCGACGAACGCCCTGTGGTGACTTGGTCTGAGCCCAAATCTATCAGCCGTGAAACCACCTTTGAACGTGACTTACATGCCAAGCATGATCGCGCAAGGCTTTCTGAAATTTTCACAAATCTTTGCATGCGACTGGCCGATGATCTTCAGCGCAAAGGCTACGCAAGTCGCACGATTGGAATTAAGTTGAAATTTGCAGATTTTCAGGTGGTGACACGTGACTTAACCTTGCCAGACGATGTCATCGATGGCCAGCAGATTCGACTCGCCGCAACTGAGTGTTTAAAACGAGTACCACTTGATCAAAGGATTCGTCTGCTTGGAGTGCGTGCTGGAAGCCTACGACCGGTACAGGCGGCCGAGTACGTCGATCGGGCAGTGCAGCCAAGTCTGCCTTTTGAGTTTGAGTG
>JAIPCU010000127.1 GCA_021738045.1 Candidatus Methylopumilus sp.
AAGCAGACTCAAGTCGCCCAAGAGCGGAGGTCTGTCACCAACCATCAACGCCAAGGAGGGCAACGATGATCAAGATAACGGGCCGTAGTGTTCGTACGCTTTTGCTTGCAGGTTTACTCGCCTTATCGACAAGTGGCTTTGCGAAAGACTATCCGACTAAGCCCATCCGGCTATTGATACCAGCACCTCCTGGTGGTGGCACCGACATTTTGGCGCGTGTGATGGCCGATCATTTGGTCAAGCAGTTTGGGCAACCCATCGTCTTTGATCACAAAGGTGGTGCGAGCGGCATGATTGCAGTTGAGAACCTGATGCAGGCACCCGCAGATGGTTATACCTTGTTGATGGTGTACTCGGGCATCGTCACAGTGAATCAGTCGTTACATAAAAATATTAAATACGATCCACTTAAAGATCTGGTCGGCATTGCAAACTTCGCAGAAGTGCCAAACCTACTGATTGTTCATCCCTCTTTTAAGGTTGAGTCAGTTAAAGATTTAATCGCCCAAGCCAAGGCCAAGCCTGATGGGATCACCTATGCCTCGTCGGGCAACGGTGTGTCGAATCATTTGGCCATGGAGTTGTTCAAACAAATGGCTGGCGTCTCAATTGTGCATGTCCCTTACAAGGGTGGCTCTCAGGCGATGGTGGGTCTGATGGGTGCTCAGGTGCAACTGATGTTTAATAATACGCCTGAGGTACTGCCGCAGATGAACTCGGGTCGACTGAAGGTGTTGGCAATTGCCTTACCCCAGCGTTCGCCACTCATGCCAGATATCCCAACCGTTGCCGAGGCCGGCCTGCCAGATTTCAATATTTCGCTCTGGTACGGTCTGATTGGAGTCAAAGGCATCCCGCAGCCGATTGTTGAAAAACTGAACCTAGCTGTACGCAATTCGTTGGCAGATCCTGAAGTCATTGCAAAGTTAGCTAAGCTTGGCTCACAGCCACTTATACAAACAACCCAACAATTTGCCGAAGTGATTAAAAGCGATTCAGCAAAATGGGCTGAAGTGATTAAAGCTGGCAACATCAAGCCAGACTAGTTGACCGAGCAAGCTAGACCGGTTCATTCGTCAAACCAGACGAATGGACTGATCAAGCAAGCCCCGCCCATCAATCAAGCTAGACCAGTCCATCAAGTCAGCCAGACTAGTTCATCAAAGAGAGCAACATGCAAAGCAAATTATTTTCACCGCTTCAGATTCGAGACGTGGTCATTCGCAATCGTATTGCCTTATCCCCGATGCTGACCTACTCTGCGGTCAATGGTCATGCCAGTGATTGGCACTTTGCGCATTACGCCAAGTACGCTGTAGGCGGCGTGGGCCTGGTGATGGTCGAGTCGACGAAGGTTGATCCACGAGGCTGTACAACGCCTGCAGACTTGGGCTTGTGGAAAGATGAGTTTATTCCGCAGTTGCAGCGTATTACCTCGTTTGTAAAATCGTATGGCGCAACGGTGGGTATCCAATTAGGTCACTCTGGAATCAAGGCGCGTAATTCAGTGCCCTGGAAAGGACGTGCTCCACTTGATGCAAGCCAGAAAGGTGTGGATCACGGGGAAGACTGGGAGCTGATTGGACCAAGCGCCTTCAGCCTACATCCCAAAGCCGCACTGCCAAGAGCGATGACGATCAAAGATATTCAAGAGCAAATTGAGCGCTGGGGCAAAGCGGCAGAGCGGGCTGATCGAGCTGGCTTTGACATCTTAGAGTTGCATGGCGCACATGGCTATCTGACGCATCAATTTTTATCGGCCACCACCAATCTGCGCACGGATGAATACGGCGGTACGCCTGAAAAGCGGATGCGTTTCGCGATCGAGGTGGTCGAACGTGTTCGCCAATCGTGGCCGCACAACAAGCCTTTGTTCTATCGAACCTCTGCTGTCGACGAGGTGGGTTGGGCGATTGAAGACAGCATCAATTTAGCCAAGGTACTCAAGGCTAAGGGTGTGGACGTGTTTGACTGCAGCAGTGGTGGCATGTCAGAAAAATCAGCTGTGCTTGCACCAGTTAAACCTTCGTACGGTTACCAAGTGCCTTACTCAGAAAAAATCCGTCATGGTGCCGACATTATGACGATGGCTGTAGGTTTAATTATTCATGCCGACCAAGCAGAAAGCATTTTGCAAAAAGGTCAGGCCGATATCGTTGCGATTGGGCGCGAGATGTTGCACAACCCAAATTGGGCGTTAGATGCGGCCAGTAAACTCGGCCAAGACAACCCGTTTGCAACCGTACCTGATAGCTATGCCTACTGGCTTGAGAAGCGAGCCGATGTGGGTTTTGGCGAGCGCAGTTCAACTTGGCTCAAAGGGATTGACGCGCCTCACGTCTGACCATGCCTTGGTAATCGATCATTAAAGAGATGTTCATGACAGCACCATTAGCCGGTATTAAAGTTGTTGAAATCAGTGTTGCAATGGCAGGCCCCTTTTGCGGCATGCTCTTGGGCGACTATGGCGCAGATGTCGTCAAGATCGAACGTACAGTCACAGGTGACGATAGTCGGGTGTGGGCGCCTTACTTTCATGACTCAATGAGTTACTACTACGCAGCGGCAAATCGTAACAAGCGTGGTATGGCGATTGATCTGAAAACACCCGAAGGTGTAGCGATTGCACGTAAGCTGATCGAAGAGGCCGATGTCTTTGTGCATAACTACCGCATGGGTGCGCTCGATCGCTTAGGGCTGGATTACGAAAGTTTGTCGAAGGTGAACCCTCGTCTCGTTTACTGTGCCATCAGTGGCTTTGGTGCTACCGGGCCCTTAAGTCGAGAGCCAGCGAACGATCTGTTCATGCAAGCGTATGCAGGTTCAATGAGTATTACCGGTGACCCAGAGGGCAGCCCCGCCAAGATGGGTATGTCAGTGGCCGACGTTGGGGCAGGGATGTTTGGCACGATTGGCATCATGATGGCGCTTGAAACGCGTCATCGCACAGGCCGTGGCCAGCGTGTTGACACCTCTTTGCTTGAAGGCCATATGTCAATGTTGGCGCAGTTCTTCACACGCTATTTTTCAAGTGGTGAAGTACCGGGTCCGAGTGGTAGTGGCTCGCTCGGCAGCCCAACGTATCGTGCGTATCAAGCAAGCGATCAGTGGCTGGTCATTTCGTCTTTTAATCAACGGATGTGGAAAGGCTTATGCACCGTACTTGAAAGACCTGAGTGGGTCGATGATCCAAGATTCGTGAATCCTGAGATGCGCTCGTTGAACCGCCCTCTGTTGATTCAAATGATAGGCGACATCATCATCACCCAACCGCTCGCGCATTGGCAGGCGCGCTTGCTTGAACAAGATGTGCCGTGCTCACCCGTCAATACGATTGATAAAGTCGTGGTGCAACCGCAAGTGTTGGCGCGCGACATGGTGCACGAGATGGATCTTGAAGGACTGGGCAAAATTGCAATGGCGGGTTTGCCCATCAAATTCAGTGACTCGCCGGGTGAAATTCGCTTGCCGCCGCCACGCCTAGGTCAGCACACGGCTGAAGTGATGGCAGCTGCTGGCTTTACTGACGAACAGATTCGGGCACTCGCGGCGCAAGGTACGATCGGGTTAGACCCAGGTTGGGTCAAGGTGCCCAAAGTGGGGTAGTCAGCGTAAAAACCCTGGCCGTACCCGCAACCGATTGATAAACACAGGCTGCAAACCTACGCTTGACAAATGCTCTGGTGTTGTAGGTAAGCGCTGAGGCTGCCAAGCTGGGTCAACTATATCTTTTGGCCAATTAGGATTCAAAATTGCCGAGCGACCCAAGGCAATGACATCGGCGCCAAGATCCAATACTTTTTGAGCATCATTGCGATCCCAGATATGGCCTGCGGCAAATATCGGCAGATCGGCAGGTATCACGCGCTTAAAAATATCGAGTGGGTGCTCAGTAGGTCGTTTGATCGACGGTTTAAAGGCGTCCCACAAAGACAGATGTAAAAAATCAATACCATCATCGGCGAGCCATTTCGCGAGTTGTAGGCTTTCGTCCAAATCAATGCCGCGCGCGTTGCCGCCATCTTCGGGTGAGATCCGAACGCCTACGATAAAGTCCTTTGGCACTCGGGCTCGCACTGCTTGCATTGTTCTTCGTAAGAGCCGTGCACGATTTTCGTACGAGCCACCCCAGTGATCGGTACGTTGATTTTCGGTCGTGCTTAAAAATTGCGTAAACAAATAGCCATGTGCCCCGTGAATCTCAATGCCATCCATCTTGGCCGCATGCGCGCGCACAGCAGCTTGCGCAAAATCTTCGATGACCTGTTCAAGCTCTTGCTCGGTTGCGGCACGTGTACCGGTCGGGCCGCCATCGCTCGCACTAATCGGTTGCCCTCCACACACAGTTTGATCAGCGCGCAAGCCACCATGAAAAATTTGCATCAATGCCAGACTCTTGCGTTGATGCATTGCAGCGGCAAGTCGTGTTAAGCCCGGCAGTTGCGCATCATCAGACACTCCAAGCGCACCGGGCCAGCCTTGGCCGAGCTTTGAAACGTGTGCAGCGCATGACGTAATGATTCCAAAGCCGCCTTCAGCTCTAAGGTTTAACCAATGTAACTCGTCATCGCTCAGTGTGCCGTCAGCGTGGCTCTGTGAGTTGGTCAATGCAGCTAGCGCCAAGCGGTTTGGTGCCCAAACACCATTGCGGAAACGAATAGGTTCGAGGATATTTTTCATTCAGAGCTCTCTGGAATAATTTTTTTGACTTTGATGCCCAGCATTCGAGCTGCAAGTTCGCGCAGCGGCTCAAGCAGCAAGACGACGATCACTAAGAGCCAAATGACAATCGCGATGGGGCTGGTATAGAAGACTGAGATTTCGCCCAGGCTCATAAAAAGCCCTTCGCGCATATGCTTCTCAATCAAAGGCCCGAGTACCAGGCCAACGACCATCGGTGCGAGTTGAAACTCAAGCTTGCGCAGCGTGTAGCCGATCAGAGACACTACCAGTAACATGCCCACGTCAAGCATACTGTTGCGTACGCTATAACAGCCGATCGCAGCCATCATCAAAATAATCGGTAAGAAAATGTGGTTTGGTACACGCAGCAAACTCACCCACACGCTGACCAAGGGCACATTAAGAATGACGAGCATCACATTACCCACAAGCATCGAAGCGATCACACCCCAAAAAACTTGAGGGTGAGCCGTCATCATCATCGGGCCGGGTTGCACGCCGTGCACCATCATGGCGGCAAGCATCAAGGCAGTGACCGAACCAAACGGAATCCCGAGTGCTAACAACGGTACCATCGACGAGGTGGCTGCTGCGTTATTGGCAGTCTCAGGTCCAGCCACGCCTTCGATCGCACCTTCGCCAAGTTCGTGCTTGTATTTTGAAACACTTTTTTCAAGCCGATACGCAGCAAAGCTGGCCAGTGTGGCAGACGGCCCCGGTAGTAGGCCAAAGATAAAACCCAAAACTGTGCCACGCCCATACGGTGCGACCGAACGACGCCATTCTTGCCGCGAGGGAAACATCTCACGCAGTTTCACAGGTAAGGGCTTGACCTGCTTTTGTAGGGTCTCGACCACGCTCATGATCTCAGCAATACCGTAGAGCCCCACGACCAAGGCGACCAACTCAACGCCGAGTGTTAAATCAGCGATGCCAAAGGTAAAACGATCTTGACCCGTCACCGCCTCTTGCCCAACGGTGCTCAGCATCAGACCAATCGCCATCGGAAAAATGCCGGCGGCGAGTGAGCCACCTGAGATTCTTGAAAATAGCAGCAGCCCACCTGCGGTGAGTGCAAAAAATTCTGCTGGTCCAAACAAGAGGCCGACCTCAGCTAAGGCGGGTGCAAACAGCATCACGCCAATCACCGAGATGACGCCGCCAACGAACGATCCAGCGGCCACAATCGTTAACACGGCGCCAGCTCGGCCTTTTTTGGTGAGCTTGTAACCGTCAAGACAGGTGATGACAGAGGCAGATTCACCAGGCATATTCACTAAGATGGCGGTGGTCGAACCACCATACATAGCGCCATAAAACATTCCGGCCATCATAATCAAACCGCTTGTTGGATCGAGCGAGTAGCTCAACGGCAAAATCATGGCAATGCCGGCGGTCGGTCCTAAGCCAGGCAGAACCCCGATCAAGGTCCCTGCGAGAGCTCCGACTAAGGCAGCAAGCAAATTATTGAAGGTAAACGCGACACTCAGGCCGTAAAGTATTCCGTCAAGTGAATCCATGGCGAGCGTGGCCTATTTTTTTAAAATGTGAGTGCAAAAGTGGGCATTGGAACTTTTAGAAAATAGATAAAGCAAACATAGATCACGCCAGTCATCAGTGCCGCGTAGGCGGCGCAGCGTAGCAGCGGCAAGGTCGACAGTAAGCGCATCAACAGCGTTGCAAAGGCCCAACTACTGAGCGAATAGCCTAACCAAGGCATGGTTGTGAAGTAAAGCGCGAGCAAAGCAATGAGTTTGAATAAGCGTAGGCGATCTTGTCCTACGGGTATATCGATGCCTTCGGTGCGCGCCGCTTTCCAGCCTTCCCAAATCGTCGCCATACTGGCAAAGCCCAAAATACCTCCGACGAGTACGGGAAACAAGCCTGCGCCGGGCGCATCCATCTCACCGAACGGCAGCCGGCTGGCCAGCGCAAGGTAACAGGCCGAAAGCAAAAGACCCAAGCCGCCAGTTGACAGGTAGGCGGTACGCTTTGAAATTGAGTGACTCGTCATATTGAGAGGTCTTAGGACTTTTGATCGAGCAATTTCAACAGCTCGGTAAAGGTTTCAGTATCTCGAATGATCTCTGCACTCAGCTCAGCTGGGCTTTTGGGGTCGAGCGCATAACCTTCTGTGGCAAACTTCGCGTATTCAGGGCTATTGATGATTTGCTGAGAAGCGCTCACCAGTTTGTCGAGTACCTCTTTAGGCAAGCCTTTGGGAGCCATGACATAAAACTGGGCAGATAAGGTTGTCTTGTAGCCCGCATCAATCGTTGAAACGGCCTCTGGTACCGGGTCGTAGACGCCTTTTTTAAACACGGCCAAGACCCGTACTTTGCCCGCTTGAACCTGACCCGGGATACCCACCGCACCGGTAAAAAGCGTGGCCTCAACCCGATTGCCCAAGAGCGCCAATAAGGCCTCACCGCTACCGCCGGTAAATGGGATCGTACGCAGTTTCAGATCATTGTTTTTGTTGAACTCTTGAGCGACCAAATCAGGCACGGTGCGTAAGCCCGATACTGAAGCGCGAACTTTGTTTGGATTCTTTCTGACATGCTCCAAAAATTCTTCAAACGTCTTCCAGGGGGCATCCGCACGTACGACTAAGATCACAGGCATTTCACCAAGCTTGGCGATCGGTTGGTAAGCATCGGGCGTTTTGAACGTCAGGCTTTGATTAACCAAAGGCTGGTAGGCCAAAATACTATTCGTCCCTAAGCCAATGGTGTAGCCGTCTGGCTTGGCTCGCGCGATGATGCCAAAACCAATCGTGCCTGAGCCACCCGGTTTATTTTCGACATTGACTTCAACGCCTAATATTTTTTCAAGCTGAGTTGCAAATTGCCTTGAAATTGGATCGGTTGAACCGGCTGGCCCGTAGGGCACGACGAAGGTGATGGCACGGTTAGGATAAGACTGAGCGACTGCGGTGATCGGTAAAGCGCACACCGCAGCAGTGAATATTAAGCGTACAAGCCCGGCAAAAGCGGAGCAAAAAAATAGTCGCATGGCAACCCCTTTAAAGATCTACACCCATTATGCTGCGATAGTCTTTGTCTACTGCTGAAAGCGTGCCCAAGCGCAACATCATCTCGGTATCCATCGTGCCCGATATGCCTGGATTGGTGGGCAGGTCACACACCACTTTGTTGGCTTTGATCTCGGCAATCTGTTCTGGCGTCATAGCCAGCACGTCACGCAAGATCGCATCGTTATCTTCGCCAAAGCGCGGCCCTGACTTTTTAATGTGTGCGTCGCGAAAGCGTAGCCTGTACGGCCGTCCGATAATCGGACGCGGGCCAATCGGAGCCGGGTGTTCGACGCGCTCATAAAATCCGCGGTGTTGTAAGTGTTCGTTGATGAAGAGGTCTTTACTGTTGAGTACTGGGCCACTTGCAATATCTTGTGCTTGCAGCAAGCGTGTTAACTCAGTGACCTCTAGAGATGCGGTCCAGTCCGACACCAGCGTGTTGATTTCGACGCGGTGCGCGCGGCGAGCCGCAGCAGTCGCGTAACGCTTATCTTGCGCTAGGGCAGGGTGACCCATGAGCGCTGCGAGCTTGGTCCAACGCTCATCCGAGTCAACGGTGAGTGCAATCCATTGATCATTGCCACTGGCGCGGTATAAGTTGCTGGGTACATGCTCAAGGTCTTCATTGCCGATGCGAGGTCGGTCAGTGCCGTCGAGTTGCTTTTGAATCAGAGCTTCTGGGATGAGTGAGAGCCCGAGTTGATACATGCCACAGTCGATCCATTGACCTTCGCCGGTCTTGCGCATGTGTACGATCGCAGCCCAGAGCGCGTTCATACCCGCCCAGCAGGCGATAAAGTCTGGATAAGATTGACCGACTTTCCAAGGCTTGTCGCCTTCATAGCCAGTGTAGAAGGTCACACCCATCGTCGCTTCAAGCGTGGTGCCTTGACTGGGAAACGCCGACCACGGCCCGCTTGAGCCATAGCCGGTGTTCGACAACATAATGAGCGAGGGCTTAATCTTTTTGAGTTCGTCATAATTCAAGCCCCACTTGCGCATCACACGTGGGGTGTAGTTCTCAAGCACGATATCGCTCTTTCGCACTAAGTCGCGAAAGATCTCTTGACCTTTTTCCTGGCCTAAATCAAGGGCCAGAGACCGTTTGCCACGATTTACAACATAAAAAATACCCGAACGATTCCAGGGAT
>JAIPCU010000009.1 GCA_021738045.1 Candidatus Methylopumilus sp.
ATCAGCGGCTTACCTTCTTGAGAAGGTTCTGCGGCTGAGTGTTCACTGCCTGCGGCTTGTAAGCGAGACAATTTTTCTTTAGCAATTTTTAGCTGCGCCACTTGGCGCGCACGCGCACCGATACGGGCGCGTGTTTGGTCACCTCCAGCAGCGGGGCGTGGTTTCACCGCGCGCGTTTTGAGGGTAAGTGTTTTACGTTCCGGATCCTGCTCAGACATGGCTTCCCGTTAAAAAGGCTTGATAACGACTAAGGCCGTTACTGCAACCAGCATCAACACAGGTACTTCGTTGAACCAGCGATAAAAAACATGCGAACGGCGGTTAGCACCTTGTTCGAATTTGCGCAGTATCACACCACAACTGTGATGATACCCAATGACCAAGACGACCAGTACCAGCTTTGCGTGCATCCAGCCACTGCCCGGCCCGCGGCCGATACCATATTGCACATAGAGCCAAAGACCCAGCAGCACTGCGGGGATCGCCAATATATTCGTGAAACGATATAGCCTGCGCGCCATACCAAGCAGCACGGGTTGCACCGCTGGATCGGTTTGCTGAGCCAGATTGACAAAAATTCGCGGCAGGTAAAACAGCCCTGCAAACCACGAGGCAATAAAGACAATATGAAACGTTTTAATCCAAAGCATCAGTCGCTATCCACGAAGTTGTCCGTTCCCTTGTAGTACCCATTTTAAGGTGGTCAGACCTTCAAGGCCGACAGGCCCACGGGCATGTAGGCGGTTGGTTGAAATCCCGATCTCGGCACCTAAGCCATATTCAAAACCATCGGCAAAGCAGGTGGGCAGGTTGACATAGACCGAACTCGAGTCAACTTCGCGCTGAAACTGTTGTGCAGCCGCAATCTGTTGCGTCACGATTGAGTCGGTGTGACCTGAACCCCAACGCTCAATGTGCGCGATCGCCTCTTGAATCGAAGCAACAATTCGAATAGCTAAAATTGGGCCTAGGTATTCAGTCGCCCAGTCTTCTTCGGTTGCTAAGGTGGACTGTGAGACGAGTGTTTGTGTTTGTGCGCAGCCACGCAACTCGACGCCATGAGCAAGCAGACGTTGGGCTAACGCTGGCAAGCAGGCTGCTGCGACATCCTTGTGCACCAAGAGGGTTTCCATGGCACCGCACACGCCATAGCGATAGGTCTTGGCATTAAACGCAATGTCACCGGCTTGTTTCAAGTCAGCCTGAGCGTCAATATACACATGGCAGTTACCATCCAGATGCTTAATCATTGGCACGCGTGCTTCAGCAGCCAGGCGTTTGATTAGGCTTTTTCCGCCACGCGGAATAATCACATCGATGTGTTCAGTCATTGTGATGAGTTCGCCGACCACCGCTCGATCTGGCGTATCAATCACTTGCACCGCATGCTTGGGTAAGCCCGCCGCACTGAGGCCTTGCTCAACGATTTTTGCTAAGGCTAGATTGGATTGCAAGGCCTCACTGCCACCGCGCAAAATACAGGCGTTGCCAGACTTTAAACATAAGGCGGCGGCATCGATCGTGACATTGGGGCGTGATTCGTAAATGATGCCAATCACACCAAGCGGCACACGCATTTGAGCCACCTGCATGCCGTTCGGGCGAACGCTTGTTGCGCTCAGGCCACCGATCGGATCCGGCATCGCGGCGATTTGTCGCAGGCCCTCGATCATCACGTCAATCGAGCGCTCAGACAGCGTGAGTCGGTCAAGTAGCGCCGGTTCAAGCTGGCGCGCGCGGGCAGCGTCAACATCGCTTGCGTTGGCGCGTTGCAAGGCTGAGCGTTGCATCGACAAACACTCGGCCATTGCCAAGAGGGCCTGCGCTTTTTGCGCTCCGGTTGCGCGCATCATCACACGCGAGGCGTCTCGAGCCTGGCGTCCGATTTGCTGCATGGTGTCTTGTAAAGTGGTCATGAATATATAAGCTATCTGAACTGGGCAATGAAGTGACAAAAGACATACAAGAAGAAGCGACAAGATTCGAAGCGATAAAGGCCGCGCGTGTCAGGCACGCGCGCCCGCTGCGGCAACCCGCATTGCCAGTCGGGTCATTTCTTCCCAGGGGTCTTGCAGGCGCCCGGCAACTTGCAAACCTTTAATCAACCGATCAACTTCGTGCGCATGTTGAACCGCCGCTGGCCAGCTGCGTGGCGCAACTCTCGATAAAGCTTGTCGTGCCAAGCTCTCGTGAGCGCCAAATACACGTTGCGAGCGTAGCACGGAGGTTAAGTCTTGTCCCGCTGCCTGTGCTTGAGACACGCGCGCAAGCGTTCTGATTTCTTCACCGATTGCCCATAACACCAAGGGCAGCGCTTCACCTTCGGCTTTTAAACCACCCATCATACGAACGAGCCGCGGCACGTCACCGACCAGCATGGCATCACGTAGCCCATAGATGTTGTAGCGTGCGACGTTCATGACCGCTTGTTCAACAGCGTCGGCCGGCAACAGACCCTCGTCAAAGAGTAAGCCAAGTTTTAAGATTTCTTGATGTGCCGCAAGCAAGTTTCCTTCAACCTTGTCGGCCAGCCACTGAAGTGTGGCGGGTTCGGCTCGTTGCTTTTGACGAGCCAGCCGCTGTTCAATCCACTTGGGTAATTGCGCACGTTCGATATTCGCGAGGTCAAGCATCGTGCCTGCGGCAAAGAGCGCACTCGCCCATTTGCTGTCGCGTGACGCTTTATCCAAGCGTGGTAACGATACGATGGTCAAGACATCGCCATTGCTAACCCCTTTGCTGCGAGTGGCCAAACTGATCAGCGCGTCGGCACCTTGCTTACCAGGTTTGCCGGTCGGTAGTGAGATTTCAACCAGTTGTTTATCGCCAAACAACGAGCCGCTTTGCGCTGACACCCCAAGCGCACTCCAGTCACTGCGCGCGTCCATTAAAAATGAGGTTCTGTCGAAATATCCGGCCGCCTTTGCCACGGCGCGCAACCCATCGGCCGCCTCGATTGTGAGTAAGGGGTCGTCGCCCATCACGACGTACAGCGCCGACAGCTGCGCGCCGGGGCGCGCGAGCGTTTCTAGCAGGCGTTCGGCGCTCATCGAGGCTTGTTGTTACTCGGGGCTGACGGTCACAGGAGCGGGCGTCAGCGAGGGGTTTTGCCACATGGGTGGAATCGCCGTAGTAGGCGCCGTGACGCGAGCAACGGTCTCTTCTTCTTCTTCGTCTTCGGGCGCTAACTTGGCCAGAGTGTTCCAGCGTTGCGTAATATCTGGGGCCGTAATACGGCGCAGAATGCGCGCCACCATACTGCGCTGCATATCTTTGAATAGCGTGGCAGCTTCACCTTCTTTTGCTTGTACGACGCGATCATCGAAGGGCATGCTGCGAATGGCAGAGAGCGTTGTCTCGGGTAAGATCAGCTGGTCTTTTGCGGTCACTAAACGAAAGGTCAACTTCAGTGAGAGTTCAAATTCTTCAGGTTTACCTTGCGCGTTAATCGCAACGATGCGCGTACTTTTTTGTTCGCTGAGCTGTTCGAGGCGCGCCTGAGCCAGCTTACGCACTTTCGCGGCCTTGATGCGTTCAATGGTGGCCTTGTCGTCTGAGTCTTCGCTTTCGTCGAAATCGCCCGCTCTGACTATCATGTCGCGAGGTTCGATGAGCGTGGTGCTTGGAGAGGTTGCGCGGATGGCGCGACGCAGGTCGGCACCAAATTGCGAGTTTTGCGGGATATTGATCGATAGCGAACTAAAGGGCATCGGCGCTTCGCCTTGCATTCTGAAGCCACAACCGCTTAAAGCCAAACAGGCAATCACTGCCAAGAGTGACAGCAGCCAGGTGCGCCCGTGCAGCAAGCGCGCGCGCACGTTTTGAGGCAGTGGTGTGGCCTTGAGGGCGGTCGTGCTGACTGTCAGGCTGTTCATCTCGCTATTATCCTGTTATCCGACCACGTTGACCAGCTTACCGGGTACCACGATGATCCGCTTCGGGGTTCGGCCTTCAAGATTGCGCACGACAGCCTCGTGGGCTGCTGCGAGCTGCTCGATGGCCTCTTTGGTTGCTTCGCGTGCAACAGTTAGGCTACCCCGAAGTTTGCCATTCACCTGCAATACCAGCTCAAGTTGATCCGTCACTAAGGCGCTTTCATCGACCGAGGGCCAAGCCGTGTCAAGCAAATCGCCATATATTGCAGCATAGCCGAGCTCAGACCAAAGGCTCCAGGTGATGTGTGGCACAACCGGGTAGAGCACGCGTAGCAACACACCCAGAGTCTCAGCGGTCGCTGCACTCGCAAAGTTCGAGTCGCCTAGGCGGGCATCGTCGATGGCGTTGAGCATTTTCATGCAAGCCGACACGACCGTGTTGTATTGAATACGCTGATAATCGTAGTCGGCCTGCTTGAGCAACGAATAGATCTCGAGGCGCAGCTTTTTGATGTCTTGGCTGGCACCTGACCAATCCGTGACAGGTGCTTTTAATCCCTGAGTGAGCAACGCTTGCTTTTGATGGCACAACGCCCACAGGCGGCGCAAAAAGCGGTTTGAGCCTTCAACGCCCGAATCTGACCACTCAAGCGTTTGCTCAGGGGGGCTGGTAAACATGACAAATAGACGCGCCGTATCCGCACCCTGAGTGTCGATTAGCGATTGTGGATCAACACCATTGTTTTTGGATTTCGACATCGTGCCCACGCCACCATAGGTGATCGCGCGGCCATCACTTTTAAGCACTGCGCCGGTAATCGAACCCTTGGCGTCAAAGACGTTGTCGACGTCTTCAGGCCAAAAATAGTCAATCGACCCATTGGCATTTTTGGCTGAATAAATATGATTCAGTACCATGCCCTGACAAAGCAATTTAGTAAAGGGTTCAGAAAACTTGACCAAGCCCAAATCCTGCATGACGCGTGTCCAGAAGCGCGCATACAGCAGATGCAGCACAGCGTGCTCAATGCCACCGATGTATTGATCCATCGGCATCCAGTAGTCATTGCGTGCGTCAACCATCGCCTGATCGTTGCCGGGCGAGGTGTAGCGCATGAAGTACCACGACGAGTCGATAAACGTATCCATCGTGTCGGTTTCACGCCGAGCTGGTTTGCCGCAACTTGGGCATTGGCAAGATAAAAAAGCTTCGTGTTTAGCCAGGGGGTTGCCACTACCATCGGGGATGAGGTCTTCGGGCAAGATCACTGGTAGATCTTTTTCGGGCACCGGCACAGCGCCACAAGAGTCACAATGAATGATCGGGATTGGCGTGCCCCAATACCGTTGGCGTGAAATGCCCCAATCGCGCAGACGCCACGTGGTTTGCCGCGCGCCGAGTTGCAGGCTTTCGAGCTTGGTGGCGATCGCGTCAAGTGCCTCGGTAAAGCTCAAGCCGTCGTAGACGCCCGAGTTGATCAGGCGACCGGTTTGCTTGTCGGCGTAGGACTCAGACCACACCTTGTCGTTAAACGGCTTATCGCCCGTTTGCACGACTTGTTTGATCGCAAGAGCATATTTGTTAGCAAAGGCAAAGTCGCGCTCGTCGTGAGCGGGTACGCCCATCACTGCGCCATCGCCATAACTCATCAGCACATAATTACCGACCCATAATGGCACGCTCGCGCCTGTCAGGGGATGCGTCACCGTCAGGCCAGTATCCAAGCCTTCTTTTTCGCGCGTCGCAAGTTCGGCCTCGGTGGTGCCGCCTTGTTTGCAATATTCGATAAACGCTGTCAAGGCCGGGTTGGTTTGTGCAGCATGCACAGCCAAGGGGTGCTCGGGCGCGACGGCACAAAACGTCACGCCCATGATGGTGTCAGGGCGGGTCGTAAACACATGCATTTTGCCGTCTTGTATCAAGGCGCCTGAAGCATCTTTGATCGAATGCAAAAACGCAAAACGTACGCCTTCGCTTTTGCCGATCCAGTTCTCTTGCATGGCGCGCACGCGATCAGGCCAGCCCTCTAGGCCATGCTGTGTTTGCTCAAGCAGTTCAGCGGCGTAATCGGTAATACGCAGGTAATAGCCCGGGATCTCGCGTTTTTCAACCGGTGCGCCCGAGCGCCAGCCACGTCCGTCAATGACCTGTTCGTTGGCCAGCACGGTCTTGTCGACTGGATCCCAGTTCACCACTTGTGTCTTACGGTACGCGATGCCTTTTTCAAGCATCTTTAAAAACAGCCATTGATTCCATTTGTAATAGCTCGGGTCGCATGCGCACATCTCGCGCGACCAGTCGATGGCCAAGCCCATCGCCTTCATCTGCTTTTTCATGTACGCAATGTTGTCGTACGTCCATTTAGCAGGTGGGACATTTGATTTGATCGCCGCGTTTTCGGCGGGCATACCAAACGCATCCCAACCCATGGGCATCAGTACGTTGTAACCACGCATGCGTAATTGCCGCGTCATCATGTCGTTGATGGTGTAGTTACGCACGTGCCCCATGTGCAGCTTACCGCTTGGATAGGGCAGCATTGAACAGGCATAAAACTTTGGCTTGGGCAGGCCTGCGGCGTTGGTCGCACCTTCAGTGACGCGATAGGCGTCACGGGCATCCCAGTTAGCGTGGGCCGCTTGTTCGACTGCGGTGGGCTGATAGCGTTCGAGCATGGATAAAGCCATAAAAAAGGTCAGGGTGCAGCAAGCGCCCAGTTAGCCTCTCATTATAGAGCGGCGGCTGATTTCGAGTGGCCGAAAAACAAAAAGCCCCAATGACGGGGCTTTCAGGACGCGACGAACAAAGGCAACCAATTACTTGAGCTTAGTCTCTTTGTAATCGACATGCTTGCGAGCGACGGGATCAAATTTCTTGATCAGCATCTTTTCAGGCATGTTGCGTTTGTTTTTGGTCGTTGTATAAAAATGACCAGTGCCGGCGGTCGACTCGAGCTTAATTTTTTCGCGGGTACCTTTTGCCATGTTGGGCTCCTTTAAGCGACTTCGCCGCGCGCACGCAAATCAACCAACACAGCATCAATGCCGAGTTTGTCGATGGTACGGATAGCGTTAGTGGTTACGCGTAAGCGAATCCAGCGGTTTTCGCTTTCAACCCAAAAGCGACGTGACTGCAGATTAGGCAGAAAACGACGTTTGGTTTTGTTGTTTGCGTGTGAAACATTGTTGCCCACCATGGGGGCTTTTCCGGTCACTTGGCATACACGTGCCATGGGCTACACCTATTATTTGTTCAAAGATTCGCATCAAGTCCGACATTCTAATACGAAAAAGGGTTTTTGATCAAGCCCCTAGGCGCGGCGGGCGGTTCGGCCAAGTAAAAAGGCCAGGGTGGTGCAGCCGCCCATGATCCAGGCCAAGGGGGTCGGGCCGACGGTGTCCCACAGGCTGACCGTTAAACCGGCCAGTGCCCCGCAAGACATCGTCATCGTGCCTATCATGGCCGAGGCAGAGCCTAGTTGGCGTCCCTGGTCTGACAACGCCATGGCGGCAGAGTTTGGTCCAACGAAACCTTGTGTAAACATGAAGCACATCATGCACAGCATAATCAGCGGCATGGTCATCCAGCCCAGCAAGGTCAAGGCCAAGGCGCTCAGGCCGGCTGTCATCATGGCTAGCAGAGCCCAGGGCAGCAGTTTTTCGGGGCGGTGCTGTCTAAGCAGGCGTGCGCTAACTTGCGAACCCACAATCAGGGCCAGAGCGTTTAGGCCAAAAATCAAACCATAAGATTGCGGCGACACGCCGAAGTGCTCAATAAACAGTCGTGGCGAGACCACAATGTAGGCAAACATGGTGGCCGAGCCCATTCCTCCTGAGAGCGCAAAGGCGACAAAACGCCGGTGGGTGACTAGGCCCAAATAGGTTCGAAAAATATGACCCCAGCTTAAGGCGACTTGTTTGTCGGGCGGTAGGCTTTCGACCATGATGCGCGATACGGCAATGAGTAGCGCGATGCCTGCAAAGGTGATGAGAGCAAAAATGCCGCGCCAACCGGTTAACGCGAGCACTTGACTACCCACCAAGGGCGCCAGAATCGGGGCGATCCCCATCACTAACATCAACATTGACAGGGCGCGCGCTGCCTCTTGAGTGCTGTAATGATCTCGCACCACCGCGCGCGCGATCACCATGCCCGCGGCACCACCCATGGCTTGAATGACACGGCAGATCGTTAAGAATTCGACAGTCGGGGCGAGCGTACAACCCGCCGACGCAAGGATATAGACGAGTAGTGCGCCATACAAGGGTGGTTTACGACCGAAACGATCGGCCAGGGGGCCGTAAATCAACTGTGCACCGGCCATGCCGATCAAATAGGCTGCCAGTGTGCGCTCGACTTGGCTGCTAGTCGCGCCGAGGCTGGTCGCCATGTCCGGAAACGCTGGCAGGTACATGTCGATTGAGATGGGCCCGATTGCTGTCAGGGCACCCATCAACAACAACCAACCGGGCAAGCCCATCGCATTTAATCTGGCAGACATACGCAAGCTCTTTTGAAACAGGACGAGAGGACTCGTGTTGAACTACTAGCGCAGCGTGGGCGTTTAGCTGCATCTGGATCGTTCAGATGCACCTCATTGCTTGAGATGCATCCGGTTGGCTAGATGCATCGAATGATTTGTCTGCCCTTAAGCCAGGGCCACGGCCGCTTCAAGATTGCGCACCACCTGCGCGGCAATTTCAAACGAGTGCAACCGCGCCTTGTGATCAAAAATTTGACCCGCAATCATCAATTCGTTTGCGCCTGTCTGTTCGATCAGGCGAGCCAGACCACGTTGCACCGTTTCGGGTGAACCCACCACCGAACAGGCTAACGATTCATTGACTGAAGCCTTCTCGTGCGGTGTCCAAAATGTGTCGATGTCGTCAATCGGGGGCGGTAACTGGCCGCGTGTGTTGCGACGCATGCGCGTGGCATTTTGTTGGTGGCTCGTGAACAAATATTGTGCCTGCTCGTCGGTATCAGCAGCCACCACATTGACCCCCACCATAGCGTGCGACTTGGCGAGTTGAGTCGAAGGTTTGAACAGACTTTTATAAGCCTGCATGGCCTGCAACAAGTAATCAGGGGCAAAGTGCGAAGCAAAGGCGTAAGGTAGGCCAAAGTGCGCAGCAAGTTGAGCGCCGTACATGCTTGAGCCCAAAATCCAGATAGGCACGTGTAAGCCGGCGCCGGGAATGGCTTTGACCGCTTGACCTGGTTGGATGTCATCGAAATAGTGTTGTAGCTCTTGCACATCTTGCGGAAACTGATCTGAATTACCCAACAGATCGCGTCGCAAGGCACGCGCGGTTAATTGATCCGTGCCAGGCGCACGGCCAAGCCCTAAGTCAATTCGGTCTGGGAAGAGCGCCGCGAGCGTGCCAAACTGTTCGGCAATGACCAGTGGCGCGTGGTTGGGCAGCATCACGCCGCCCGAGCCGACGCGAATGGTTTTTGTACCCGCCGCCACATACCCAATAATCACGGCTGTCGCCGAACTCGCGTTACCAATCATATTGTGATGTTCGGCCAGCCAATAGCGTGTGTAACCCCAACGCTCGGCATGTTGAGCCAAGTCGCGCGAGTTGTGTAACGCATCCGAGGCGGTAAAGCCCTGTGGGATTGGCGAAAGATCTAGAATCGAGTAGGGAATGCTCATCAGTTTCTCTTGGTAATATCGTCGGGTTATGCTTACGACCACTTAACGTGCACTTATATATTCTTGGCAAATCATAAACCTATTAGGAGCGCAACATGCGTGAAGTTTGGATAACCGGGGCTGCCCGTACTGCAATTGGTGATTTTGGTGGTGGCTTAAAGGATGTTGCCCCCATTGATCTGGGCGCAACGGTGGTCAAAGCGGTATTGCAACGTTCTGGGGTTGACGGCTCGCAAGTCGGGCATCTGGCCTTTGGCCACGTGATTCACACAGAGCCGCGCGATATGTACTTGTCGCGGGTGGTGGCCATTAATGGCGGTCTGCCCCAAAGTTCTGCAGCGTTTAACGTCAATCGCTTGTGCGGCTCGGGTTTGCAGGCAATCGTCTCTAGCGCCCAGTCGATTTTGCTCGGTGACACTGAGATGGCTATTGGTGGTGGTGCCGAGTCGATGAGCCGTGCCGGCTACTTGTCGCAAACCCAGCGTTTTGGTGCCCGCATGGGCGATTCGGTGGTGCTTGACATGATGACGGGCGCCTTGCACGACCCGTTTGGTCGGATGCACATGGGCGTCACCGCTGAAAATGTTGCCAGCCAGTTTGGCATTTCGCGCGCAGCTCAAGATGCTTTAGCGACCGAGTCGCATCGCCGCGCGATTCATGCTCAAAAAGAAGGGCGTTTTAACGACCAGATCGTGCCTGTTGTCATCAAAACGCGCAAAGGTGAAGTCGAGTTTAAAGTCGATGAGCACCCTCGAGCTGATGTGTCGGTTGAAGGTCTGACTGCCTTACGCCCTGTGTTTGTGAAAGAAAACGGCACCGTGACAGCGGGTAACGCCTCTGGGATTAATGATGGGGCCGCCGCGGTGCTGATGATGAGTGGCGAAGCGCTTAAATCGAGCGGTGCCAAACCTTTGGCGCGCTTGGTGGCCTACGCCCACGCAGGTGTCGATCCAAAAATTATGGGAATTGGCCCAGTGCCAGCGACTCAGGCGGTCATGAAACGTGCCGGTTTGACGGTTGACCAAATGGATGTCATCGAAGCCAACGAGGCCTTCGCTGCGCAAGCGTGTGCTGTTGCCCAAGAACTCAAGCTTGATCCCGCACGCTTGAATCCTAACGGCAGCGGTATTTCGTTAGGTCACCCGGTGGGGGCGACAGGTGCCATCATTACCACCAAAGCGATTTACGAACTGCACCGCACGGGCGGTCGTTATGCCTTGGTGACCATGTGTATCGGTGGCGGCCAGGGCATTGCGGCTATTTTCGAAAGAGCCTGACCTAGCACTGCCCAAGCTCAGCAATCGAGACCACTTGATTCGCAGCAATCACCAAGTGGTCTAGCAAGGTGATATCTACCACTGCTAACGATTGCTTGAGTTGCTGCGTCAACTCAATATCCGCGCGGCTGGCTTTGGCCCACCCTGAGGGGTGGTTATGGGCCAAAATCACTGCGGCGGCGTGGTGCGCTAAGCCAGCCTTGACTAGCTCGCGTGGATAGATCGTTGTTTCAGTGAGGGTGCCGCGCGAAATCTCAGTGGTGTGAATGAGTCGATGCTGATTGTCTAAAAACAGCGCCACGCAACGCTCGATCGAGGCATGCCCCAATAAGGCCGTGCAGTAGGCTCTGACTTGAGCGGGATTTTTGAGTGAGCAGTCTCGTTTCAGATCTTCTTCAAGCGCGCGTTTGGCCAGCGCCGAAATCGCAGATAACTGACAGATTCTGGCGTCGCCCAGACCGCAGATACCGCGCAGTTCGTTGATGTTGGCGCTTAAAAGCGGCCTGACGCCGCCAAATTTGATCAAAAGGGCTTGGGCTAAAGCGATAGCATGTTGGCCTCGGGTGCCAGTGCCTAAAATCAAAGCAAGCAGCTCGGCGTCGGTCAGTGCTTCCGGGCCGGCTTGCAGTAGGCGCTCGCGCGGTCGTTGGTTCAAAGGGATGGTGTCGCGCAGGGTCATCTTGAAGGCTCTAGAATAGGCGTTTTGCCAAGCCTGATACGGTGACAGATTTTGACTGATCAAACGACAAACACTCCGCCCGTTGTCCGTGCGGATTCTTACCTAACCTTGCACTATCGCATCGTTCTTGAAAGCGGCCCAGCAGCCGGCTCCACGTTTATGGATACCTTTACGGGTCGTCCAGCGACCTTGCAGCTTGGCGGCGGGCAATGGTCGCCAGGTATGGAGGCCCCCTTACTCGGACATCCAGAGGGCGATTGCTTTAGCTACACACTAAAGCCTAAAGATGCGTATGGCGATCGCAATCCTGATCTGCTTCAACGAGTGTCGCGCGCGATGCTCACTGAGAATGCAGGCGCCGATGCGGGCTTTACCCCTGGCGACATGGTTGAGTTCACGGCGCCCAATGGCGGACGCTACTCTGGCGTGTTGAAAGAGCTTGGCGATGACAGTGCCTTGTTCGATTTCAATCATCCTCTGGCTGGGATTACCTTGCGTGTCGATATTGATTTGCTAGGGGTGCTGTGATGACAGTGATTTCAAGCGTCGATTTAAAAAACCTTCCCAGCCAGGGTGCCGAGATTGTATTGGCGCAGCCCCGAGGATTTTGCGCAGGTGTTGATCGTGCGATCGATATCGTTGAACGTGCGCTTGAGCTGCACGGCGCACCGATTTATGTGCGACACGAAATCGTCCACAACCGCTACGTGGTTGAAGATTTGCGCACCAAAGGCGCCGTGTTTATTGACGAGCTTGAGCAAGTGCCTGCCGGGGGCATTGTGGTGTTTTCGGCGCATGGCGTCTCAAAAGCAGTGCGTTACGAGGCCGAGGGCCGTGGCTTACAGGTGTTTGATGCGACCTGCCCCTTAGTCACCAAGGTGCACATTGAGGTCGAGCGCATGCGCGCGGCCGGCCGAGAAATCATCATGATTGGTCATAAAGGTCACCCTGAGGTCGAAGGCACCATCGGTCAGGCTGATGATGGCATGTATCTGGTTGAAACCGTACAAGACGTTTTGGCCCTGCAGGTAAAAGATCCGGCGCAACTCGCGTTTGTGACGCAAACCACCTTATCAGTAGACGATGCGGCAGAGGTTGCCGCAGCCTTGCGCACCAAATACCCCACCATCATTGAACCTAAAAAAAGTGATATCTGTTACGCCACGCAAAATCGACAAGATGCTGTCAAAATTCTGGCGCCCGAGTCAGATTTGGTCTTGGTGGTCGGCAGTGCGAACAGCTCAAATTCAAATCGTCTGCGCGAAGTGGCAGAGCGTAAAGGCATCCCGGCCTACTTGATTGATGGGGCAGAGTCGATTGACCCTGCTTGGTTGGTAGGGCGTAGCCGTATTGGGATCTCGGCGGGTGCCTCAGCGCCCGAATTGTTGGTGCAGCAAGTGATTGATCGCTTAAAGTCGTTAGGTGCGATCTCAGTGCGCACTATGCCTGGTTTGCATGAAAATGTTTCGTTTCCGCTGCCTAAAGGTTTGTCACGAAAGGTTGTTGAGTAAGGCGATGTCAGCAAGAAAGGTAAGCTAAATGATGCAGTCTTTTGTTTCACTCACTGCCAAACAAGTGATGCAAGACGCACCGGTGATCCCGGTGATTGTGTTGCATGAGGTGGCGCATGCCGTGCCGCTAGCACGTGCCCTGGTGGCGGGTGGTATCCGTATGCTTGAAATCACCTTGCGCACGCCCGCAGCGCTTGAGTGCATGCGTGCCATACGGGCTGAGGTACCTGAAGCGATTGTGGGGGCGGGCACGGTATGTAGCGCGCGCGATGTTGACGCCTGCCTTGAAGCTGGCGCACGTTTTGCGGTGAGCCCCGGCTACACCACGTCGTTGGGGTTTGCCTGCCGTGAGCGAGGCTTACCGTGGCTGCCAGGTGTCGCTACCGCTAGCGAGATTATGCAAGCTCAACATGATGGCTATACCGAATTAAAATTTTTTCCAGCGTTGCAGGCCGGTGGGGTGGCGATGCTTAAGGCGTTGAACGGGCCTTTTTCGCACATTCAATTTTGTCCAACTGGCGGGATCACGGCACAAAACGCGGGTGAGTTTTTAGCCTTGCCGAATGTGATCTGTGTTGGCGGGTCTTGGTTGGTACCGGCCGATGCCTTGGCTCAGGGGGATTACAAGCGTATCGAAGCCCTGGCGCGCCAGGCGGCGCGGCTTGCGCCACAAACTAACGCGCATGATAAAAGTTAAGTGCTTATATTTTTCGGTGTGACGGCGTCAGGGTGGTGCTGCGGTTGCATCTGGAGCCGCGAGCCATCACCCAGTTACACAACGGCTTTTACTTGTTGCGCGGTTGGTAAACACGCCACTGCGCCCCAATGTTGCACAGCTAAAGAGGCAGCTGTATTGGCATAGCGGGCCGCGGTGACTAAGTCATCCCCTAACGAGAGCCTAGCCAAGAGGTTGCCGCAAAAACAATCACCTGCGCCAGTGGCGTCAACCATAGCGACAGCGCGACCGGGTATCAACACTGAATCATATTGAGGCTGTCCGGTCTTGCCGCTAGCCGGCAAACGTTGCTCGCTGACTAACGCACCTTGTGCGCCAAGTTTGACTACGACACGCGGCGCCCCTTGCTCGTGCGACCAGCGCGCGATCGCCTCTGGGTCTGTTAAACCGGTTAGCGTGGTCATGTCCTCGATGCTTGGTAAAAACAAATCACAACGACTGATCGTATTGGCAATATGAATGCGCGCACGCTCAATCGACCAAAGCTTAAGTCTGAGATTTGAATCAAACGATACCAAGGTGCGAGAGTTGCGTGCGATGTCGAGCGCAGCAAACACGGTATTGCAGGCTTGCTCAGAAATCGCCAGTGAGATGCCAGACACATGCAGCCATTTTGCGCGCCCAATCATTGCAGCAGGCGTGCCCGATAACCAGTTGACGTTCATTTTGCTGGCTGCCGAATCTGCGCGTCGATAGCTAAAGGCGTGGCCTTCGGCGCCATGGGTCACAAAATAAATGCCGGTGGGCGCATGCGCATCGACTTCAAGACCTTCGGTATTGACGCCTTCTGTTTGCCACAACTGACGTAGTTGCTGCGCAAAGAGATCATCGCCTAAGCGGGTGAGGTAAGCTGTGCGCACCCCAGCCCGCGCTGCTGCTATCGCAGCATTGCTTGTGTCGCCGCCAAAGCCTTGCAAATATTGAGGTTGGTTAGGTGAGGTTTGGTTGAACTCAACCATGGCCTCTCCCAGCGCAACCACATCAATATTTTTTTCGCGATGTGATGTGGTGAAAACCATATGAAGCTACGGCCATTTTTTGTAAAGGGTTGGGGTAACGGTCAGCAGCGGCTGGGATTGTTTTTCACAGGTTACTAGAGCGGGCTGTTGCCGGCAAGAAGGACAGTAGGCTCTGTCCTATGCGAAAATCAACAAAGTCAATCGGATTGTGTGCGATTTGATCGATTTTGGTTCTTTTTTTTAGCAGATAAACAATGACAGACTCTAGCCAATGCACCATGAAATTTTCTAGCCAATAAACAATGAAACTTTGGGCAATTTCGGATTTGCATCTTGGTGTGATGGCCAATCGACAGGGGTTGCGAGATTTGCCTGCGCATTCTGCAGATTGGCTGATCTTGGCGGGAGATATTTGTGAAAGTACTGAACTGCTGATTGAAGCCTTCACACTGTGCACGCAAAAATTTGCAAAAGTGTTTTGGGTGCCTGGTAACCACGAGCTATGGCTGATTGATCGACGTCGAGATGTCATGACGAGCCCAATGAAATATGCCGAGCTTGTGCAGGCAGCGAGACGGTTGGGGGTAGTCACACCCGAAGACCCTTGGGTAGTGTTTCCTCCAACGGGTGAGGTCATCGTGCCGTTGTTTACCCTATACGACTACAGTTTTCGGCCCGATCATGTCAGTCGCGAAGGCGTGATCGCTTGGGCGGCTGAAATCGATAACGTGTGTTCGGATGAAGTCGCGATTAAGCCCGGTGCAATGCAAACGATGGATCAATGGAACGCTGCACTCTGTGACGCTGCTGAAGCGCGCTTTGAACGTGAGCTTGCCCCGCAGGCACGTACGATTTTGGTCAGCCATTTTCCGCTGCGTGAAGATTTGGTTCGTATCCCGCGCGTACCGCGCTTTACTCCGTGGTGTGGGACGCGGCGTACGCATGATTGGCATCTGCGTTACCGAGCGGTTGTTGCCATTAGCGGGCATTTGCACGTGCGCCACACCGATTGGCGTGACGGTGTTAGGTTTGAAGAAGTATCGCTTGGGTATGCGCGCCAGTGGGATCAGGGCAAAGGCCTGCAGCATTACCTAAGGCTAATTTGTGGTGCTGGCAACTGACGCGACTGAATGGCACTGATTTTCTGGGACTAGGCGACCCGCCGCACTGCAGCATTTACGCAAATCCTCGCATCAGCTATTTTTTGATCCAGTCGACATCGTGTAGGGTTGTCTGCTCAGAGTGTTATTGAGTATTCTTTAACAATATTATCGAACCCTGGATAGTGCCCTAACTGTTTCTTAAACGAGGTTTTTCATGTCATCATTGAATTCGTCTTCCTACTCTGGTCTGTCCTGTTCATGCTGTGCAGATATGTTGTCACCCGCTCACAGTCGCCGAGACTTTTTGCGCAATGCTGCGGGCGTTGGCTTGGCTGCTTTCTTGGCGCCGCAGTTATCGTTTGCGGCGTCTGGTAACTACGAGGCAATGGTGTTGTCCTGTATTGATCCGCGTTTTCAAAAGCTTGTGTTCGATCGCCAAACAAAAGACGGCTTGGCAGACAAATACAGTGCGTTTACCGTTGCCGGCGCTTCAATTGGCGTCGTTGCACCAGCTTTCAAAGCTTGGCAAGAAACCTTTTGGGAAAACCTTGCGGCTTCGATTCAGTTGCACAATATTAAGCAAGTGATTGTTGTGAACCATCGTGATTGCGGCGCTGCAAAAATCGCCTATGGCGATGCTTCCGTTGCAACGCCTGCCGCCGAAACTGAGACACATAAAAATGCGTTGCTGACCTTCAAAGCAGAGTTGGCCAAGCGTCAACCCAAATTGGGTAGTCAGTTGGGCTTGATGGCTCTTGATGGCAAAGTTCAGTTGTTCAGTTAGTTTTCATTATTCGCCCGCGAGCGCTTTCTTCACCAAATTAAGCGCTCGACTTCGCCACGCTACTTCGGCTTCGCGTACTCGCTGTCAATCCACGCGTGGGCGCTAGTTGAGTTGAGCTTGAAATCGGGTTTGACTTTGATTTGCGCCAACTCAGTGCCGTCAATATCCAAGGCACTTAATAGCGCGTGTGGGTCGTCTTCGTCTAAGACGATATCTAAGGCCACAAGGATTTGTTGATTGTTGTTGGTAACGGTTACTTTTTTATGAAGGGTAGCTTCTAAGTGCTGCTCGTGACGGCGCACCACCTCAGACGCAGTTTTGACTAGTGTGTTGAAGGCGTTGATATCTAAAGGCTTTGGGTTCTTTTTATCACGGCCCATTGTCCAAGGGCCGATCAAGGCGGGTTCAGCTTGGCCATCGGGGGTCATCTCAACTGCCCAACCATCGTCGTCTTCATTTTTAACCACACGCGCTGTCCAGCCCTTTTGCGCCCACAGGCGAGGTTCGTGGATGACAGCGGCTTCTTGGGCGGAATCTTCAGATTCAGAGTCTGTGGTGCTAGCGTGTGTGTTCATTGCTCTATTTTAGGCGTATTTTTTTTGAGCTGATCTGTGTCGGTGTCTAAACATCCAGTGTTGCTCAAGCTTTAGCCCTTCACGCTACCTGGGCACCACTAGCGCTAGGCCTTGGACGCCGTGCCGACTTACGGTACCAAGCTTAAAAACAAGTAGGCTGCAAAAACGACGAGGTGAACGACGCCTTGTAACACCGTGGCACGCCCAATCGCGATGGTGAGTAAACTCAGTAGAAAGGTTAAGGCTAAAAACGTCATGCCAAGGTTGTCGACACCTAAGCTTAACGGCAGATCAAAAAAGATTGAGATAAAAGCGACGGCCGGAATGGTGAGCCCAATGCTAGCGAGCGCCGAACCAAGCGATAGGTTCAGGCTCGTTTGCAGGCGATTTGCCATGGCAGCCCGCGTGGCAGCCACCCCTTCGGGGAGCAGGACCAAAAGTGCAATTGCGATACCGACCACCGAACGCGGGGCGCCAACACTATCGATTGCAGCTTCAATCGAGGGGCTCAGTGCCTTAGCTAGTAAAACAACAGCGACTAAAGACACGAGCAGCAACACCACACTGACAGCTGTCTTAGTATTTGACGGTGCAGGGGCATGCACCTCTGGGTTGGCAAGGGCAGCGTCGTGACTTGGTAAAAAATAGTCGCGATGACGCACCGTTTGAATAAACACAAACGTACCATACAGAACTAGAGACAAAACACCCGCTAACATCAATTGACTATTTGAAAACGTTGGGCCCGGAGTGGTTGTGGTGAAGTTAGGCATGACCAACGTGAGTACTGCCAATGCAATTAAGACCGCGAGGCTTGAGTTTGTGCCCTCTACGCGAAACGACAGAGTGTGGTGCCGCAAGCCCCCTAAAAATATCGAAATCCCGATAACGCCGTTCATCACGATCATCACTGCAGCAAACACCGAGTCGCGTGCAATCAAGGCGCCATCGGCACCCGCCGACAACATAATTGAAACGATGAGTGCGACTTCGATAATTGTCACCGAAATGGCCAGCACTAATGTGCCTAGAGGTTCGCCAGTTTTGTGCGCAATCACTTCGGCTTGATGTACGGCGTTAATGACTGCGGCAATCAAGAGCACCGCCATCAAAATGACTTGCCAAAGTGTTTCGGGGTAAGGGATCATTGCTTCGCGAATCTTATTCCGATGACTGAAGGCGCTATTGTAATCAACAGAAGCTGTTCGCTACTCAACAGTGATACTCGCGCCCGCTGACTCGGTCAGCTTCCTTAAGCGTTCGCTTTCAGTTTGCAAGAATGTTTTGAATTGCTCTTGAGTTTGAGTTTCAAGCACCAAACCCGTTTTTAAAATCACTGCATTCACCTCGGAATCAGCAATCGCCCTCTCGATGTCTTTAAAGATGACATCTTGCAAGGACTGCGACATGGCACGAGGGACAAAAAAACCAAACCAACCGCCAAACACTAAGTCGATGCCGAGTTCTCGAAAAGTCGGTACTTCAGGTGAGCCGGGGTGTCTGGCCGCGGCGGCAGTCGCGATCGCACGTAGTTTGCCAGTGCTCACCTGGCCAAGCGCCGAGGTTCCGTCAAAAATACCATGTACTTGACCACCTAAGATATCGTTCATGGCGGGCGAGGTGCCCTTGTAAGGGATGTGCGTGATTTGAATGCCGGTAGCCTTGGCAAATAGTTCGGCGGCGACGTGAGGGCTCGAGCCGTTACCCGATGAAGCGAGTGTGAGCGCGCCTGGTTTTTCACGCGCCATTTTTAAGATGTCGTTGAGGTCGCGGAAGGGTAGGTTAGCGTTTATCACCAACGTATTGGACGAGGTGCCAATCAATAAAAGCGGTGTCAGCGAAGCCGGGTCATACGGTAAATTTTTGCGTAAAATCGGATTTGAAGTAAACCCATAACTCGTGAGTAAAAGCGTATACCCGTCGGGTGCTGCTCGACTCACATGTTGAGTACCGATAATTGTGCCGCCACCCGCCCGGTTATCGATGATGACATTTTGATTCCAAAGGCGCGACAGTTTCATCGCGATCGCTCTTCCGAAAACATCAGTGACACCGCCGGCGGCGTACGGAACAACAATCGTCACGGTCTTTTCAGGGTACGTTGTCGCCAGCGCGTTGGCCGTCAACAAGAGGAGGCCTACCAAAGAACTGAGCAAGGCTAGAAATTTTGTTTTCATGATGAGCAATAGTCAGCAAGCATTTCGAAGTCATGACTCATGGTTTGTGCTCTGTCGTCACGATCAGTTTGTATTGTGTCATGGCCAATAAAGCCTGACGTTGTGTCAGTTTGCGGTAGCTTTCGATTGATCGATGATTTTCTTCCATTTTGCAGACTCCGACACAATGAGTGCATCCATTGCCTCTGGAGTGCTACCTTTTGCTGTAGCTCCGTTTTTTTCGTACTGTTCACGCACTGCGGGCATTTCAAGCACGATATTGATTTCGCGATTGAGTCGCTCGATGATCGCACGAGGTGTGCCAGCGGGTGCGGTGACGTAATTGACCGGCGCGGCATCAAAGCCTGGCAAAGTATCTGCGATCAAAGGTAGCTCGGGTAGTGCGGGATTGCGCTCAAGCGTAGAGATCGCAAGCGCTTTTAGGTTATTTGCTTTGATATGCTGCAGATAAACCGACACGGTATCGATCGCCATCTGAACTGAGCCACCTAAAAGTTCATTGATTGCAGCGCCCGATCCTTTATAGGGCACATGCACGATTTCAATCTGAGCCATCGACTTGAATAATTCGCCCGCTAAGTGGCTCGAAGAGCCGATTCCGGAGCTCGCAAAATTAATCGTGTCTGGTTTAGCTTTTGCCAGCGCAATGAGTTCAGCAACCGAGTTCACAGGCAGATTTTTATTCACCACTAGAACATTACTGCCTTGAATCACTTGCGAGACAGAGCTAAAACTCTTGAAGGGATCGTAAGGCATCTTATCCATCAGATGAGGGTTCGTCATCTGTTGGCCGGGTGTGGCGTAAAGCAGGGTGTAGCCATCGGGTGCGGCATTCGCAACAATATTTGCGCCTAGGGTGCCGCCGGCACCTGGCTTGTAGTCAATGATGATGGGTTGACCCAGCCGCTGCGACAATTGCTCGGTCATCGTGCGCGCGTTGTTATCGGCGCCACCACCTGCAGCGAAGGGCAGTATCAGCCGAATCGGTTTGTTCGGATAGGGTTGTGGTTGCGCGAGCGCAAGTGCTGGCACAGCACACAAAAGCGCGACGAACCTGCGCCAATGACGCGGCGTAAATCGAGCTAAGCCCAAGTCATACATGGTAGGTCTCCGGTGTGCTTTGACCCCGAATTTTGTTCGGCGTCTGAGTTATCTTTGTAGGTTTGCTAAATGATAACGTCAAAGTCAAAAAAACACCCCAAAAGTCGGATTGCTATCCAACTTTTGGGGTGCAGTTCAAAATCTGTATTAGAGTTTTTGCAACACAGGTATAACCAAAGACTCAGATGACTGAGAATTGTTAATTTATTAGAATCTAAAGGTGGCTGCGATAGCGGCACCAAACATATTCAAGTCTACGGTGGTGTTATACGGTTTGAACTGGTAGTAAACATTCTTTGCAACCAGTGAAACATCACCCCAGTCAAACGTTCTTCCAATGCCTAAGTAAGCTTGACTTGTAAAGCTTGAGGATTGACCAACACCAGCATCCACATAAAATGGAACGAAGTACTTTGAGCTGCCTAGGTCAAAACGGCCTTTAAGGCCGGCAACCACAGCGCCTATTTGTAAGTTGGAACTCTCGGTGGCTGTTTGTTTTAAGTCTGGCGAAGAAAAGGTGGTAGTGGCGTTTTGCCACATGAATCTAGCACCGATCAAACCATCCAAACGAAATGATGGAGAGTCTTGAAGGGTATAGTTTGGTGCAAGCGTCAGCATTGTCATCCGCAAATTCGTACTGGCTTGCAGATCTGCCCGACCGACGGCTTTTGACGTAGTCTGACCTAAATCACCATACACACCGTCAAGATACAGACCTAGTCGACCATTGCGAGCCTCTGCAACGAACATTGCAGCCAACTTTAGGTCAGATAGGACATCGCCGGGAGTCAGTTTGACCTCACCCAGGCTTTTATCATTATGCGAAATCGAACCTGTAATACCCATCCCCCAAGCGTAGGGCGTGACGCTGAATTTCCACTGATCGGTCAGCATGGGTGCTTGAGTGGTGGCCGACGTCGTTGCCGGTTGTGCTTGGGCTGCTGCCGCTAAAAACAAGTTACACAGCAAAAGCGAAAGACTTTTTTTCATGAAATTTCCTGTCGGGTTTGATGCTTCTTAGGCTGTGGACCAGGCAAACGACTGGTGCCGATGAACGGAATCGAACTGTCGACCTTCTCATTACGAATGAGCTGCTCTACCAACTGAGCTACATCGGCTTAGGCAAAAAATTATATCAGAGCTTGCGGCGGGTGAAACGTCTTGTGGGCTATACAGCCTTTTGTGTGGTTGTTGCCAACTCGTGTGACAGCGCTTCGAACGCTTCAAGGGCCAAGGGCTTATAAAACGCATAGCCTTGAAAAGAGCGGCAGCCAGCTTGCACCAGCAGGTTTAGCTGTTCTTTAGTTTCTACCCCCTCAGTGATGACGTTCAGACCGAGTGCCTGGCCTAAACTGATCGTGGCCCGAACGATGCTCGCGCTTGTGGGGCTAGTCGTGATGTCTGCAATAAACGACTGATCAATTTTGAGTTCATCAAAAGGTAGGTTCTTGAGGTAAGACAGCGAAGAAAAACCCGTGCCAAAGTCATCAAGCGAAAAGCGTATGCCGTGTTGCTTTAACAGCCGCATTTTTTCAAGAGCATGACTAGATTGTGTGAGCGATAGACTTTCGGTGATCTCAAGCGTTACAAGCTTTGGATTAGCCCCAGTTTTTTTAAGCACATTGAGTAGGTCGGATACAAAATCTGCATGTTGAAGCTGCTGAATACTGATGTTAATTGACAAGCGGCAGGCTAGAAGAGCTGGTTGGATTGCCCAGCGTGCCAACTGCATGCAGGCTTGAGCGATGACCCACTTGCCAATTGGCTCAATTAAGCTAGTCGATTCTGCGAGGGGTATAAACGTGCCCGGAAGTAGCAACCCAAGTGTTGGGTGTTGCAGTCGTATTAACGCTTCCACGCCTTCGATGGTGCCATGTTGATCGACTTGCGGCTGAAAATAAAGCACAAACCAGTTATGTTCTAAAGCCTGGTGCAGTATATCGATACGTGAGTTTTTTTCAAGATTTGCGCGCTGCATCTCATCATCAAAGAATTGCACACGATTGCGTCCCATCGTCTTGGCTTGGTACATCGCAAGATCGGCCTCTTTGACGATGTCTTCTAGCGAGCGTGACTGATCCCCTGAAAAGAGAGAAATTCCAATGCTAAAGGTACCGCTCCAGTCGTGATCAATGTCCTCTTGTGCTAAAGAGAATGATGACAGCATCCGCTTTGCAATCGCCTCAGTGATGAACGAGGCGGTCGCAAGATCCTTGCCCAAGCTATCTAATAAAATAATGTACTCATCACCGCCTATCCGTGAAATCGTATCCCCAGCACGGATGCACAATGAAAGTTGTTTGGCAGCGCTTTGTAGTACTAGATCACCGGTTGCGTGACCCTTACGGTCATTGACGAGTTTGAAGTGATCCAGATCAATATACAGAAGTGCGCCGTATTGTTCAGAACGCGCGTTATTCAGTAGGGTTTGACGCAGGCGGTCATAAAACAACCGGCGATTGGGTAGCCCAGTTAGCGGGTCCAGAAACGCCAGATCATAAATCTGTTGTTCGGCAAGTTTTCTTTCAGTAATGTCGCGTTGAATCGATACCCAATGCGTAAACTCGCCAGCTGCATTCGGTAGCGGAAAGATATTGAGCTCTTGCCAAAACGCCTCACCATTTTTTTTATAGTTCAGCACCTCTTCGCGAATCGGTTGCCACGTAATTAAGCCTTTTCGAATGCGTGCCAACGTGGCCTGATCTGTATCCGGCCCATGCAAGATTCTAGGATTGTTGCCGATGATGTCTTCTTGGCTGTAGCCCGTCTGCTTCGAAAAGGTTTCATTTGCATAAACGACGCGGGGCCCAGGCTGATCGATAGGCTGCGCGAGGCTGATTAAAATCGAGTCATTCGAGTGTTCAATAATTCGGTTCGCGAGATCCAGCGCCAGCTCTAACTTATAACCGTCTTGATTGTGTGGATCGATTTTATGGAACAGTAGATTCACGGGGGCCTCGTCGACTTGCCATATTTGACCCCTGTGCCGCGAGTGTTAATTGATAGTAAGCTAGTGTTCGAGATGGGCGTTGTTTATTTTCTGGACACAAAGCTAGAGCCTTCGCGCTCTGACATTTGCGTAAGACCGGCGGATATTGCGCTAAAGTAAGAATCTGTCGCTGATTCGACCGGTCAGCTTGCTAACAACAGGGCGCTAATTAGACGCCTTTCGGAGACTGCTTATATGACGCCCTCAATTCACTGCTTTAATGCCACCGAGCGGATCAGTTTTGGCGAACCCGCGACTACGGCCGTGATCAAAGAACTTGATCGCACAGGTAGCCAACGGGTGTTTGTGTTGGGCAGTCGCTCTGTTGCGATGACGCCGTCTTATCAAGCGATTATTCGTGCGTTGGGCAAGCGCTGCGTGGGGCAGTTCACGGGCATCACAGCCCATGTGCCTCAATCCTGTGTCTTAGAAGGCACACAGGCGGTGCGCGCAGCCCAGCCCGATGTGTTGCTTGCGATTGGCGGTGGGTCGGTGATTGATGCAACCAAGATTATGCTCGTGGCTCTCAAAAAAGACTTGTCGACACCAACCCAGTTGCACGAGGCTGCAGGCTTTGCTGCAAGCGACGGCAGTGTTCGACCGGCCGATGCCGCACAGTGGTTGCGAATGATTGCCGTTCCGACTACGCTCTCTGCGGCTGAATTTACATGGTTTGCGGGGTGCTCAGACACCACTGCAGGGGTAAAAGAGATCTTTGGTTATCCGATGACTGCTCCTCGGGCCGTCATTGTTGATCCACTGGTCACGCTTGATACGCCAATGAATCTATTTCTCTCGAGCGGCATCAAGGCGGTTGACCATGCCGCTGAGTTTATGGCGATGTTAAACGTTGATCCTAGTGTCGATGCTTTTGGCACTGCTGCCTTAGCGTTGCTGTCTAAGGGTTTGCCTCGCGTGTTGGCTAACCCGACCGATCTGGATGCACGACTTGATTGTCAGCGCGGCATGGCGATGTCGATTCGCATCCTTGAGTTCGGTGCTCGCGTAGGTGCCAGTCACGCAATTGGCCATGTTTTTGGCGCGCACTCTGGGGTAGGGCACGGGTATACCTCTTGCGTTTTACTGCCTGCAGTGATGCGCTACAACAAAGTCGTCAATGCACCCAAGCAACAAATGATTGCGCATGCCATGGGCTGCGCAGGGATGGAGGCGGGTGATGCGATTGAGCAATTGGTACGAAGCTTAAACTTACCTACCCGCATACGCGACGTTGGTGTGAAGCATGAAGATTTTCAGGCCATCGCCGATAAAGTGATGCACGACTTTGGAATTAAAAATAATCCACGGCCAGTGACCGAGACTAGCCAACTGCTAGAAATTTTAGAGTCGGCTTGGTGAGCAAGTTCAAATACATTCTATAGCCTGCTCGCTGAGCGGTCGAAGATATTCTGTGGTCTGCTCGATGAGCAGGCTCAAAGATATTTGAAAATCTGCTCAGAGAGCTTGTTCAATGAAATCGTTGAGCAAGCACAGCGAGTTAGAGGGCGAGCTCTGGCAAATCAATCCAGCGGCGTTCTGCGTTACTGCGATAACAAGCATCGACTAATTGAATCCCTTTCGCGCCCGCCTTTAAGGGCGACGCAAAAGGCGTGTCGGCAAGTACATGTTTTAAAAACGACTCCCAGCCAGCGCGATACGAATTTGTATAGGGTGCGACATCAGGTACCTCAAGCCATTGCGCGTCAAAGTCTTCGCTGGTGGGTACTTCGATGCTCCAGACTGGCTTTGGCGTGGCAGCCATCGGTTGAATAAAACAGCGATACAACCCGCACGAGGCTGAACCTTGCGTGCCGTCCACTTGTAAAGTCAAAATGTCGTCACGCTTAATACGTGCCGCCCACGAGGCATTGATTTCGACCAACGCTCCATTGGCGAGTTCAAGGGTGGCTAAGACGACATCTTCAACGTCTACGTCATAAGGCTTGCCTTGTTCATCGCGCCGCTTGGCAACGGCAGTTTTGGTACGGCAAGACACAGATTTAACCTCGCCGAGCAATGTATCGACGATGTAGCGCCAGTGTGGAAACATATCCAACACTAAGCCACCACCATCACGTTTGCGATAGTTCCAGCTTGAGCGTTGAGCGGGGTGAATCTCACCATCAAACACCCACCAGCCAAAGTCGATTTTGGCTTGAATAATCTCACCAAAGAATCCCGCCTCTTTGACTTTGCGCAGCTTGTGCAAGCTCGGCAAAAACAATTTGTCTTGAACGGTGCCGTTCTTAAGTTTTAAGCGCTCAGCCATGCGCGCCAATTCAAGGGCTTCGTCAAGCGACTCGGCGATCGGTTTTTCTAAGTAGATATGTTTGCCTGCTTGCATCGCCGTTTGCGCACGCTCAAAGCGGCCAGCGGTCACGCTTGCATCAAAATAGATTTCATTATTTTTGTCGGCCAGACAAGCAAAGCGATCGGTTGACCAAGCGATGCCGTGCGGTTCAGCCAGGGCCTTGAGCTTATCGGCATTGCGGCCTAGTAGCACTGGCTCGGGGATCAGTTTGTCGCCATTTTTAAGCAGCAACCCGCCTTCTTTACGAATGTTCAGCAACGAGCGTAGGTGTTGCATGTTGCCCAAGCGCCCAGTTGCGCCTTCGATGATGATCTGAATTTTTTTTGTCGACATTTTGTGAATACTTTGATTTTCTTGAAAAGATTATTTACAACTAAAACCAATGATTGCAAAAACACTTGGAGTTGCGAAGGGAGGTGGAAGCTAGTTTCAATTTCGTATCGCTTAGGCTTCAGCAACAGAATAAGCAATAAATGGAAATTCACACGGCGGACCATCGGCCACGTGCATCACACGGCTTTCAAGGTCAATCAATACCGCGCCGGTTGTCATCGTTTGTTTAGCTTCGGCTTGGCGCGGATCAGGATGACGGCACAGCGAGTGCGGCTCACTGAAGTGATCGCTCATGGCGGCTGTCATCGTGGCCACATCAATTTGTTTACCACCGCGCTCTAGCAAACGACGCATGCGCGAAGCTCTGAATAAGGTGCCGGGGCTAACCTTTTCCATCTGCGACTCGCCGTGCCCGCTACCCATAAAGTGATTAGAGTGCGTGACGATACCGTTGACCGGATTGATATAGGTGATGTGATTAGGGCTGGTTTCAAAATCAATGATTTCGCCTTGTGCGCCGCCGATCACGAAGTTACCTGAACAGGTACGCTTGGTGGATACGATCGGTGTGAGCGCATCAGCATAGCGGTCGGCATCAAGAACCTCACGGCACCGCATATGAAACGGTTTTTGATATGGGTTACAGCCATCTAGATGCGAGGCCAGGCCGTTTTCAACCAAGCCAATGCCACATTCGTTGACGCCCATTTTGCCACCCACAATGCCGGCCTCGGTCATGCACACCAGGCTTGGCTTATTTGACCGCTTAATACGCAACACAATCGTGCGTTGATGAACGCCCGCAATCCAGTCCCAGTTTTGCCCAAGCCAGGTGTGGCCGTCGGCGGTGACGTCTGACAGCAAGCCAAAGGTTGTGCAGCCATCGGTTTCACCAGTGGCTTGCTGCAGCGCTTGCTCTTGCTTGCGCGCGTCTTTGCCAAAAATCATAAAGGCAATCTCGTAGCGCGCATTTAACAGTGCGATCGCTGCCGAGGATTGCTCAGCGCCTTTGGCGATGCCTAGCATCTCTTCAGCGTAATCTGAGTTTTGACTTTGCATGGCGGTCTGCCAACGCAAGGCTTCTTCTAACGCCTCGGCGCGAGCCAAGCCTGAAGCCTCAAAGCGGCGTAAATAGGTTTCAAGGTTTGCGGCGACATCAGCAGCGAAGGTTTTGCCGTGAGCGACGCCACGCTCAAAGGCGTTGTCACCCACCGTCAGACAGGGCATTTTGTCTCGTTTGCTCACAGCAGCATCACCTTGTAAAGTTCGCGATTAATCTCACCCACTAAACGAATAAAGTCATCCGATAAACGCGTGTCTTCAGTGCGTGGGCGGGGTAGATCAATGTCATAGATTTTGTGGATACGACCTGGGCGCGCTGACATCAGCACAACTTGATCCGACAAAAATACTGCCTCAGCAAGCGAGTGCGTCACAAAGATGACGGTCTTGCGATACTGTTGCCAGATTCGCATCAGCTCAAACGCCATGCGATCGCGTGTGATTTCATCAAGTGCGGCAAAGGGTTCATCCATCAATAAAATCGATGGGTCAAGCGCCAAGGCACGTGCGAGTGCGGCGCGTTGTTGCATACCGCCAGATAACTGATGAGGGAGTTTTTTCTCAAAACCATTTAGGCCGACGACCTCAAGCAGTTGTTCAACGCTTTGTACGGTATTTGAGTTTTGCACCTTAGATAAGTCGTCTGCGCGTTTGCCTTTTGCCTGTACCAATTCTTTGAGTAGCTTGACGTTTTTTTCAATCGTCAGCCAAGGCATCAAATTTGCTTGTTGAAACACTAAGCCAATACGACCTGCTTGTCGCAAGGCGCTGGGCGGCAGACCGTTGATTAACACTTGCCCTTGTGTGGGTGGCATTAAATCAGCCAACACTTTTAGCAAGGTGCTCTTGCCGCAGCCAGAAGGGCCTACTAACGAAACGAAGGCGCCATCGGCGACTTCAAGGTCAACAGGTGCTAGGGCTTGAACGGCCTGCTCAGAGCCAAGCCCATAGGTAACTTCGATCCCGGCGATTGAAATGCCATGACTTAAAGGCATTGTTGTCTGCGGGACGTCGGTGACTGATGCACTCATTTTGCCGGTTGCTTCACAAGTTTAGCCAGTTCTTTTGCCTCATCAATACTATTGATGATCGCATTGGTATACATGCTTTGCGCGGTTGGCTTTTTAGGTAAGTCGCCGCCGCTAGCTAAAATGTCGATTGAAGATTGCCATTTTGCATCGGTCATCAACCCAAAGCGTTCAGCATAATCAGGCGTGTTGTACAGGTCGTAAATCATGCGTAGCTTGCGCGACTCAAGCTTCAGGTCACGATCAGGTGACACAGCAACGATTTCTTTCATCGCTTGTTCAACGTTGTCGTGGGTCCAGATCAAGCTCTTAATCGTTGCGCGCACAAAACGCTTGACCAAATCAGGGTTGCTTTTAAGAAGAGCTTCATTGGTATAAATTACTGTGCCGTAAAACTGCACACCATAATCACGTACCGGCATTACGTTGACCGGAAACCCTCTGCCTTCAAGCGTCAAGGCTTGCCCAAATGAATATCCGAACAGACCATCGACTTGCCCAGCGGCCAGCATCTGTACTTCGGCGCCACGCGCGACCGTCACAAACTCAATATCTTTGCGCGTGAGACCGCCTTTGGCTAACACCGGTTCGATTAAGCCCATGACGTTGGCCTGAAACCAGGCAAGTTTCATGCCTTTCATTTTTTCAGGCGTGGTGATGCCGGCTTTTGCGGGCGTGATGACTGAAAATGGATTGTCAGGTTGATCGGCCATCACAGCCACTACGGGCAGGCCACTGCCTTTTGCTTTGACAAAAGCATCGGCGTTGGTCAAACCAAATTGCTCGCGTCCTGTGGCAATCATGACTTCGTTTTGTTGCCCAGCGGCTGGCGGACGAATTTCTAGATCAATACCCTCAGCTTTATAAAAACCTTGCGCACGACCGCCAAAATATTGCGCGTGCATGCCCCAGGGCGTGAAGTTGATGCGCAGCACGACCTTGTCGAGTGCGAGGGCAGGGGCTGAAGAGAAGGCCAAGGTGCAGAGGGCGAGAGCGCCCGTTAAGAATTTGCTCAACATGATTTTTTACCCTCGTGAAGTCGAATCATTCAGACCGGTGCGCCATGACACTCGCGCCTCAATCCATGACATGAAATTAAAAAATACCGTACCAATTACCGCTAAAGAAATAATCGCAGCAAACGAGCGGGCCGTATTAAAGTTAAAGCTACCCGATAGCACCAAGTATCCTAGGCCGTTAGACGCCGCTAGCCATTCGGCCACGATCGCACCCAGTACCGCCAAGGTTGTTGCAATGCGTAACCCTGCAAAAATGTAGGGTATTGCGTAAGGCAGCCGCAACTTAAACAGCAATTGCCGTTCGCTTGCGTTGACTGAGCGAAACACATCCGCCAAGCCGCGATCTACCTCTTTGAAGCCCGCCATGGTGTTGATCACGATCGGGAAAAAAGCAATCGACATCACCACTGCAATTTTTGAACCCATGCCTGCGCCTACCCATACCAAAATCAAAGGTGCGATCGCAATCTTTGGCACACTTTGCAAGCCCACAAAAATGGGCATGATTAAGCGTTCAAGCCAAGTAAAGCGAATCATCAAGGCTGAGATGGTTAGGGCAAACAGTACAGCTGTGAAATAGCCCGTTAAGATTGCCCAAATCGTAGCGAGCGAGTGCATTTGAATCAAAGACCATTCATCTACGAACAGCTGCGCGATTTCGGTGGGGGCCGGAAGCAAGAAGTTCGGGACTTCAAAATAACGCACGCCCGTCTGCCACAGCAAGAGCAGCACGACGATTAAAATTCCTGAGCTCCAGCTTTCAAGTAGTCGGCCGAAGCGCGAGGCTTTTGCCGAGTGCTCGAGCGAAGAGTTGTCGGTACGACCAGACATCCAAGATCCCTTAGTGGTTTAACTTGCTAACATATCTGACAGAGCTTACTGTAGTCAACGTATTCTGATCTTCAAAAGGATTTGCCATGCCTCGTCATATTGTTTGCCTCACCTATGATTTTGATGTGCAGTCAGGCTTTATTTCAAGGGGCATGACCTCGCCCACGCCGCTGTCGCGAGGCGAATTCGGGATCGTCGGGTCAAAACGCATACTCGACTTGGTAAAAGCGCACAGCATCCCCACCACGTGGTTCGTGCCAGGCTTCACCATCGAAACTTACCCCGCAGCCTGCGAGGCTGTGGTCAAGGGCGGTCACGAAATTGGCCACCACAGTTGGGCACACATCCCGCCCGCCAGCCAAACCCTTGAAGAAGAAGAGGCCGACATGCTACGCGCGACTGCGGCAATTAAGCAGTTAACGGGTGGCAGGGCGGTGGGCTACCGCTCGCCCTCATGGGATCTGAGCGATAACACCTTAAACCTGCTGCTCAAGTACGGCTTTGAGTATGACAGCAGCATGATGGGTGGCGATTACCATCCGTATCCCGTACGGGCCGGCGATCAGGTCAAATTAGGCGAACCGGTCAAGTTTGGCAAAGAGACCAGTCTGATCGAAATGCCAATTAGCTGGCATCTGGATGACCACCCCCATTTTGAATACTGGCGCATGCCCACCACCGTCAATCCCGGTCTGCAAAGTGCCCGAACTGTCATGGAAAGCTGGCTAGATGAATTTAGATACTTCAAAAAGAGTACCGATTTCGGGATCCTGACCTATACGATGCACCCCTATGTTTTAGGGCGTGGCAACCGGATGCTGGCCTTTGAAGGCTTTGTTGAAAGCCTGATTAAAGAGGGCGCTGAATTTATGACGATGCAGAAGGCATTAGCGGCGGGAAGAGGAGTGCTGTACTAGATTGAAGATTATGATGTACTAATTTTTATTTATTTATATCATTGATATTAATAATTATTATCGATAAATAAAATTATTCGAAATTATTCTTTTCGGAGTTTCCACGGTAAATAAAATGGCCTCATTTATATGAGGCCATTTCTTTTTTCACACACACTAACGGTTGTCCGATTGTGATGGTTCAACCCAAACTTTCGCTTATTTATGATACCATTATGTGATACCAATTATTGTGAATCAAAAAAATCAACGCACCCTGCAAAAACTCTTTGTGCGTCAGTCTTTCATCGACCACATCCTTCGCCGGATACCGAAAAAGGCGCAGTCGCAGCAATTCGAAAATGGCTAGATCAAAACGGAGTTCGCCCATGAATGTAATGATGATTGATGGCTTTCAAGCCTCGATTTTTTTTGTGCCAGGCATAAAAATGTTTAGAGGCGAATTTATAAACCTGAGTGGGGGTGCAGATTTTTACGCCACCGACGTGCAGGGCCTTGAGCGCGAAGGCAAAATTTCTTTAGATATTTATTTGGATGCGTGCAAACGCAATGGGATTTCACCGCGCAAAAATTTTTCAGGAAATTTTTCTCTGCGCCTTGACCCCGAGGTGCATGAGGCGGCGGCGATCGCGGCCGCGTCAAAAGGCGCTAGCCTTAATCATTGGGCGGCACAGACGATTAAACTTGCCGCCTTGGCCTCCTAACTATCTGGTCGTTTGATGCTTGGTTGCCAACCAAACGTAACGTGATGCGCAACTTGTACAGAGGTGGTTCTCGTTTGGCTGACATAGGTCAACTATGCTATAGTGTTGGACATCGCTGAGTTTGCACGGCACTTGTCTTTTTTATAAAAATACAATAACCGACTGATTTTCAACGACAATTCCCTGATAGCTCAGTCGGTAGAGCGACGGACTGTTAATCCGCAGGTCCCTGGTTCGAGTCCAGGTCGGGGAGCCAAAATATAAAAAGCAGCCTGGGTGCTGCTTTTTTTGTCTCCTGTTTATCACGGCAGGAGCTAAGGGCACCCGTTCGGGGTTTAAACACATAGATGCGACAACTACTTGTCTTTGTATTCGCGCTGTTTGGCTTGTTAGCGGTCGGCATCCTTACCAGCGCACTACCTTACCTACGATCCAATCGGGATGAAGCCCAAGAAAGCCGATTGTGGGCAGCATCGATAGCGTTTTGGTTACTGTGCTTGGTGTCATTTGCCGTTGGGACGTCAGTAACGCCAGACGCAATCAAAGCTAATTCGATTATTTTTACGCTTGCCAATACTTTTTTTATGGGCTCGGTTGTTGCGCAAACTTTATTCTGCCGTGCATTGCTGAAACCCGCTTCGTACAAACTACTGATTTGCGCATCAATATTTGTCGTTTTGTTGGGGGGGTATTATGAGTATCTGCGCGGAACAGGGGATTTTATTGGCCGTGTGATCGAAGTCGCTGTTGTGATTTCGGCTCTATATTTTTTGCAACTAATTTATTTAGTGAATTCGCTAACGCTGAATTCTTCAGTACAAATTAGACTTCTCCTGGCTTTTACTTTTATTGAGCTGTTACTCGTTATTCTTCGATTGATTTTTGTCGCTACTCAGAGCGACCCAGTCCTGACACTCGACGATATCCCGTTAGCGCTGATAGCGATCCTTTGTGGGAATTTATTGTTTACAGCCCTGTCCTATTTGACCATGGTGGGTTATTGGGCCGAGAGTTCAGCCGCGAGTCAAGTTCGTATTGAGGCAGAAAGTGGGCGTGTTCGTGATCTACTGAATGAGCGCGAGGCGCTACTTCGATCCGTTTTGATGTTGAATAGGTCTGCGACAGCGGGTGTTTTGTCTGCGTCAATCGCCCATGAGCTGAACCAGCCAATCGGTGCGCACAAGATTAATTTATTTACACTCAAAAAATTTCTAGCTGATAAAAATTTAAACGATCCGGACCTTAATGATCCATTACTGAGAATGGAGGCAGATAATGAGCGGATTGCAGAAATTATCAAGTCCTTACGGAGCATATTCTTGCATGAGCACAATGACCTGGAGACGACTGGTTTGCGTGAAGCGCTGGAAGCCGTTATCAGTCTTTCACGGAAGCAATGTTTAGAGAATGGGATTTTGGTCCACACGAGTCTAATTCATGCTGAGGTGATTGGTCGTCAGGTGGAATTACAACAGGTTTTTTTGAATCTAATTAACAATGCGATCCACGCGTTAGAGCTTGTGGATGGATCCAATCGAACTAAAGAAATTTGGGTTAGTGCATCGAAACTGGAGCCGTCCAACTTCATACGAGTCTACGTTGAAGATAATGGTCCAGGTATTGCGTTAGATAGAGCCCCAACTTTATTCAAACTTTTTAATACAAACAAAAAGGACGGATTAGGAATCGGTTTGTGGTTGAGCCATCAAATTCTAGGTAGAACTGGTGCGAGAATTGCATTTAGCCCGAGACTCGGCGGTGGGAGCTCTTTTGAAATTCTCATCCCACTAAAGAGGGATGGCTTGATTTCTTAGACTTTGTAAGAATCTACGCGCCATGAGCTCAGAGAACAAAGGCTACTTGTATATTTTGGATGACGATGCGTCGTTCAGGGACAGCTTGCGTCACGCATTCGTTAGTTTGGGATACCAGGTCTGGGTTTTTGGTAGTGCACAAGAACTATTACAGTTCTCAAATATTTGCTGGCCGGCCGTATTAATTACCGATGTTCGGATGCCGGGCAAATCGGGGGTTGAGTTGCAGCAGGATTTGATTGAGGCAAACCTAGGCATTCCTTTGATCTTCATGTCTGGAGAAAGCACCGTTCAGGAAGCGATTCTCGGAATGAGGCAAGGCGCTATTGATTTCTTAGAGAAACCGTTTGCTGTGGAGGCCCTACTTGTTTCGGTAGAGCGAGCGCTCGAGTTGCAAAGAGTGAATCTGGCTAAAACCTATAGAGAGAGCGTACGGACAGAGCGATTAAAGCGGCTCGCACCCCGTGAGCGTGAGGCTTGCCAATTAATGACGCAAGGTTATGCGAACCCCAGGATAGCGATCGAGATGGGCCTTTCTCTCGACACTGTGAAGCAGTATAAAAAAAATGTTTATACGAAACTGGGCATAGGTGATCTAGCTGCTTTAATCGCTTTTATGCAAGATTGAGCTAAGAATTCGTTTGTTGATTTATATCCCGCTTTCTGGGGATTGCCATGACCTGGCCACTCTGACAAAATTTTAGACTAACTAAAAATGTCGAAAAATAATTTTGAATCCCTTACGTACTGCTCTGCAGATAAAGAGGCGTGATCTGTATGCGAGCGTTGCGGTTGCAACGCTCGCCTGTAATTTGTCGTACGCGCAGGTGCCCGAGGCGGGCGCTCTGCAACAGCAACTTCAGCGCGAAGTTGAGCGAAGCTCCCCACGAGAAGTGCCGATAGATTCATCGAAGAAAGATCCAGCTCCAACAAAGCCTGAGTCAAGCAAGGAAACAATAGCGGTAAAGAAATTCGTGATTTCAGGCGCGACACTTATTGACCGTAAACAGATAGATAGGACCCTTGCACCCTTTGAAAATCGTGAGCTTACCTTTGAACAAATTCGTGATGCTGCCAATGCAGTAACCGCGCTCTACACGCAGATCGGACGAACGGCCCAGGCGGTTATCCCGCCTCAAGATGTCGTGGACGGTGTGATAAAAATAAATATCCTTGAAGGTAAAGTCGGAAAGGTCATTATCGAACTTGATAAAGATAGTCCTGGTCGTTTACGGTCATCAGTAATCCAACGTACGGTCGCTGTGAATAATCCAGAAAACGGATTTGTTAACTTGATCGGACTTGAACGTAGCCTGGCCTTACTAAATGAGATCCCTGGCAACCAGTCCTCTGCGCAACTCACTGCTGGTGACCGTGAGGGATTAACTGACATTCTTGTGTCGGCTAAAGATTTAGGACTCTTATCTGCTCGTGTAGATTTGGCCAATTATGGTTCGGCGAGTACGGGTGTACCGCAGGCGATAGCAAGTATAAATTTTCGCAACCCATCTGGCTTTGGTGACCAAGCTAGCTTGGATGTAATAGGGTCTGAAGGCTCAGTTTATGGACAGTTTAAATACGGCCTTCCGATTGGTGCCGATGGCTGGAAAATTGCGTTGGGTGCAAGTGCGTTGAACTATAAAAGCCTAGCTAGCTTTTCGTCCATCATTTCGCAAGGAAACGCACAAACATACGGTCTCTATGGAACCTATGCGCTTGACCGATCGGCTCGGTCGATCAGTAATTTTGTGATCAATATAGAAAATAAGAACTACCAAAACTATAGCAGTCAAATTGAGTCTAGTCGCTACCAAATCAACGATCTGACCATCGGCTTAAATGGCAGTCGATCGGTTGGTCAGGATATTTTTTTCTGGGGTGCGAATGTCGTCTTGGGCACGCTGAACATTGGAAACACAAATCAATTAAGCAATGATCAAAATGGTGCGGCAACGAATGGTTCATTCGCCAAACTAACGTTTAATGGTGCGTACACTTCAGCCTTACCAATGGAGCGAACGAGTGCGACACTTTCCGTGTACGGGCAGCTAGCAAATAAAAATCTAAATTCCGCTGAACAACTATATCTAGGTGGACCGTATGGTGTTCGGGCTTATCCTGTCGCTCAAGGAGGAGGAGCTCAAGGTGCAATCGCCTCGGTCGAAGTTACGCATACTTTGCCGAATCAAGTTCAGATCGGTGCATTTTTTGATGCAGGCGTGATTCAACAGTATGTTGAGACTTGGGGGGGCTGGCAGGGTCAAACACGCGCGGGGAATACCTACCCGCTTTATGCAACTGGTTTATCCGCTAAGTACAGCCAAAAAAGCTTTCAGTTGAGCGCAATGTTAGCTTTTAGAGTTGGTACAAATCCACTTTACAACGCGACTGGTCAACCACTGAATGTTGACAACAGCAATCGCGCTGTCCAAGGTTGGATCAAAGGGACTTACTTTTTTTAACGTCATGAGGCCCTTTGACAGATTCCTATTTTTGTTAGCCGTATCCGTCACACTCGAATTGTGTGGGGCGAGTGTGACGAGTTTCGCCGCGCCGCCAGTTAACGCGCTACCAAGTGGCGGAAAAGTTGTCGCGGGTAATGCAAGTATTCAGCAGTCCCCTGGTGCGATGACGATAAATCAGTCCTCCCAGCGTGCTGTCATCACCTGGAATAGTTTTGACGTAGGTTCCGGCGCGTCAGTCAATTTTAAACAACCTAACGTTGGCGCATCGACGCTTAACCAGGTCAATGGCGCAACAAAATCTATGATCAATGGTGCAGTGAATGCGAACGGGCAGGTCGTATTTGTAAATAACAATGGCGTCGTATTCGGCGCTGGTGCTGAGGTGAACGTTGGCGGGTTAGTTGCAACGACGATGAACGTGGATAGTCAGAGATTTATGGCTGGCGACAGCACGTTGACATTCACTGGTTCAGGAAATGGCGAAGTTGTGAACGAGGGTAGGATTGTTGGCAATAATCCAGACGCTTATATAGCTTTGATGGCCCCAAGCGTTAAGAATACGGGAGTCATCTCAGCGACTATGAGTGAAAGGAATACGATTGCCTTGGTCGCCGGTGAGAAAGTTAGTCTGACATTCTCCGGCAGTCATCTGGTGAGTGTCTCGGTTGACGCATCGGTCGTAAATGCGCTGATCTCGAACAAGTTATTGGTTCAGACAAATGGTGGTCAGGTTTTGATTGCGGCGAATGCCGCACAAGATCTGATAGGTTCAACCATCAATAACTCAGGACATATCTCCGCCTCAGGGATCCAAAGAAACGGTGGCAAGATCTCACTTACAGGCGACAGCATTAAACAGGCGGGGGTCGTTAGCGCTGATTCAAGTTCGGGCAATGGGGGCTCCATCACGCTGCGTGGCAACGCAATTGAGTTGTCGACTGGCTCTACGACCACGGCGAAAGGTAGTACGAATGGAGGACTAATCAACGTTGGCACGACGAAGGTTACGTTCAAAGAGAATGCAGATAGGACACGCACAAATGTCCGTGCTGAGAATCTAGCCAAAACTGTGACCGTGGCGGAAGGGGCTCTTGTTGATGTCTCGTCGACAGAAAAAGGGAATGGTGGAGAGATTAATATTTGGTCCAGCGAAAAGACAGTTGTGTCTGGTATTTTGAAGGCACGTGGGGGACGGCTGGGTGGTGATGGTGGTTTTGTAGAGACGAGTTCTTCTAGAAGTCTTGAGATTCTGAAGTCAGCGGTCGTGGATGTCACTGCGAGCGCAGGAAGAAGTGGCAGTTGGTTACTTGATCCAGAGGATATGGTGATCACCGCGTCGACTGCTGCGGTGGTTTCGTCTGTATTACAAACCGCTAATGTGACGATTGAGGTCAAGGGCGATCTTAAGATTGATACAGATGCGATATTTTCTACGACCAACACGGCTGGCACCACCCTCACTTTGAATGCTACAGGTACGGTTGCCAGCAACGGTACGATTAATCTTGGCCAGAACGGAGCGCTTGTCATTAACGCTGTGACGGTTAACTTGGCCTCTGGAAGTTCGACTATCGCCAGAGAAGTTACGGCGACGGCACAGACAATTAGTGTGGGGGGGAGTGTCTCTACAACGGGCGGTAATGCTGGTGGCGTAGCCATGCTTGCTAACGGTATCGTCTTGGCGGGTCCTGTCAATTCAAGTGGTTCGGGATCAAACAATGCGCCGTCAAACGCTCCGCTCTCCGGAGGTACCAATACGACGACTAACTCCAGGACAACGAGTAGCTCGAGTGGCTCTACGACCACGACCTCTACGACCTCTACGACCTCTACGACCTCTACGACCTCCACGGCATCATCGACCGCGTCACCAAACACTTCATCTGCTACATCATCAACGTCATCCTCCACAGCTGCTTCTACATCATCAGGCTTGAGTGCCCCATCTGTCGATACGAAAAGGGTTACGAGTGCAAGTGCAGCGTTGGTTGCAGCTCGAACCAATGAGGGAGTGGCTACGGCGGTCAATGCGTCGATCGGACTTGCCGCAGCGAATATTGCAGCGAATCAGGCAGTGGCATCCAGCGCGAATACTCGGGTTGTGAACGTTACGTCCTATGTATCGAGTGGAAGTTTAAATACCGTAATTGCGACTGCAGCAACTGCTGCTGGCCAGGGCGTTACAACCACTATTAATGTGGCCGCTAGCCAGACTTCCGGATCCACTCAGCCCGCAATCAGTTTGACTATAGCTCCTCGAGGATCGACCTCCCCGGATACTCCATCAGCATTACAGTTGGCGAGCGGTGGTTCAGTAACCTTGGCTGCCACGAACACTATAAGTGTTACTTCAACGTCGAATATACAAGCCAACGCGGCGTCGGCTTCCGACCAGGTTTCAAGCACCAGCGGAGCGACAGGTGGACAAGTAACAATACGAGCGTTTACTGGTACAGCACAGACGCAGGGTCAAGTAAGTGCGAGTAGTACAGTTGGGACTGCAGGAACGATTGCGATATCTGGCAAAGAACTCGAGATCGCCGGTGGAATTCGAGCCGATGGTGCAACGGGTGGCGTAGTTTCGCTGGTTGCGTCAGGCAATGCAAGATTTGCTAGCGCAGAGGTCTCCGCCAAAGGGGGCATTGATCGGGGGGGCAGCATTCAGGTTATTTCGCAGGGCTCCACTCAGTTCGTCGCATCAACTCTTTCTGTTAACGGTGTTTCACAAGCTGGTACTGTTTCGTTTGATTCTGGTGATCAGCTTGCGTTGATCAAGACGCAAGTACAGGCAAACGGGACTAACGACGGTGGCAGAATTCGGCTCGTTTCCAATGGGGGCATAAATCTACAGGCCTCAACTATACAAACCAACGGAAGTAATGGCCGCGGCGGATCGATCGGAATTGCTGGACTGACACATACGAATTTTGAGCAATCTGTCGTTGAGTCTAATGGCTTTTCCGCTGGCGGACAGATAAGAATTGGTAATGACTATGATAATCACACCTTACCTTTTTCTGTCTATACGCGCCTAGATCCACTGAGTGTCATCAGTGCGGCCCAAACCGATCTTAGTGACGCGAGTAGCGGTGGGTATGTCGAAACCTCTGGTCAAACAATTAGTTTGCTATCGACGATTAATGCGGGCAGAGGAGGGATGTGGCTGATAGACCCTGTTGATGTGGTGATCACTTCTGGCGGATCAAGTGCGGCATTAAATTACGCGACCAGCTACACAACGCCGGCGACAAGTGGCGTAAATTCCTACTCAAGCAGTTCAAATATTACAGCGTCTGTTATCGAGGCAGCCCTACGCTCTGGCAACGTTGATATTGTCAGCACCGGAAACATAACGGTGAATCAAGCCATTCATAAAACAGGTAGTAGCTCTACTCGTCTTGTGCTTCGTGCTGACTCCGCAAGTGACGGATCAATTGTTATTAATCAGTCAATCACATCGGATTCCAATCCGTTCGTTTTGGCATTGTCAGCAAATGGTAATGTCAGTGGTACTGGCGGTTTAGGTGTAACGAGCGAAGTCCGCTTCACCATGAAAGGTGACAGCACCTACTCAGGGATCATCTCTGGCGCCGCAAAGGTGACAAAGTATCAGTCAGGCATACTTACCTTAAGTGGTGCGAATACATTTACTGGCGCCACCGAGGTCTATGCGGGAACTCTCAAGGTAACAAACGCGTCTGGACTTGGTACGACCGCAGGAGCTACTACGGTAAGCTCAGGAGCCACACTGGATTTGCAAGCCTCTATTGGCAGTGAGGCGATCAGTTTAGCGGGCGGCACACTGACAACAAGCGCCACCGGTGGGTCGCTTACTGGATCTGTTTCATTAACTGCTAACAGTACTCTTAGCGCGAGTAATGGTTTAGCACTTAATCTGTCAGGTGCAATTAGTGGTGGCTATCGTGTAACGAAAACTGGTCTTGGAACGGTGGTTCTCGGCGGATCGAATTCGTACTCAGGCGGTACGGCGCTCACTGAAGGTACGTTACGTGTTTCAAATAGCTCGTCACTTGGGTCTGGGGCATTGACGTTTAGTGATGGAGCCGCATTGCAGTCGGGTGCAACGGCTTCGCTGTCTAATACGATGACCCTCAACGGTGTTTCAACGATTGACGTTCAATCGGGCCATACCTTGACGCTGACTGGTGCAATATCGAATGGCGGAACCTCGTCGTTGATCGGGTCTGGTTCTGGCACGCTGGCACTTCAATCTAATGTGACGACCTCTGGGTCTCAAACCTACACTGTTTCAAGCGCAATCAATTCAAGCTCGAGTACCACACTCAGCGGTAGTGCAATATCGTTCGGCACGTTAACCCAGTCTGGTGGGACGCTCACTCTCAGCTCTCCGACAACAGTGAGCTCGTATGTTTTCTCCAGTGGCACTCTAAATGGCTCGGGGTCCCTGACTCTAAACGGTTTGAACTGGACTGGTGGGATCATGAGTGGGACTGGGTCGACGACGCTCAGTGGTAG
>JAIPCU010000128.1 GCA_021738045.1 Candidatus Methylopumilus sp.
GCCGACACAAAAAACGCTGCCAAAGCTTTATAAGGCGTTGGTCAGTGGTGGTGTGATTTTGGTGGATGACGTGCTGCAAGGCACCGACTACGACGGCGCCTATCAAGCGTACATGGAGTTTTGCCAGACTATCGGGCAAGCGCCAGAAGTGATCGGAAACAAATGTGGTGTGATTCGTAAGCCATAACCTTAATAGGTTGCTCGGCTAGCGAGACATCGCTCTAATGTGCGGCAGCATCATCTCGGTGGGAGAGGCTAGGCCAGTGGCTGCAAACGATTGATTTTGATCGGTCGCTAGCCGCGGCAATCGTATAGAAAATACTTTAAGCATTGATTGCTGATTTAAAGTTTGGCATAGCGCTTCGGCTTTGAGTTTTGCCTGCACATATTGCTCAAAGCCCTCGGCAGGTTCTTCGATGAAACTTGTTGAAGGATAAAAGATATTGCACTTTACCTGTTTATCTATCGTTGCCTGACAGATAACCTGAAATCCAATCACATAAAATTTGTTGTACAGCGCTGCTAACCGTTCTGATTCTAAGGCAGTCCGGCCACGTAAAATTTTTGGTGTCGCGAAGTAATAAATCTGATTGTATTCGGTCAGGTCAAACGGTAGTTCATCTGGCGTATCAATCGTGTATTGCAGGGTGTTGCATACGCCACCAAAATTTCTAATCTCACGCGCCACATCGTCCGCTTCAGTCGCACCTTGGTGATAGGTGATCGTCACTTTGCCTCCGCCGGCCGTAATCGTTTTGGCGGTTGCTTCGCCGATACCACGCGAACCGCCAATGATGAGTGCGTGAACTGTTGAAAATTCATCTTTCGGCACCTGCTGCGCGATTGCAGAAATATGTAAACTCGTTGTCGGCATTGGTCGATAAAATGCCTCAGCATTTGCTTGGATCACGCGACCAGTGATCCCGACTGTCAGTAGACTAAAGCGTTCTTCGCTGTCAAGTACCTCAAACGAAGGCTCTGCTTCAGAGCCTCTAAACTCAAAAGTCAGTGCAGCAAACAAAGATTGCATCCCAGGGCATTCCATACCGACGACGTATGAACATCCTGCGATCTCGGCGATTACTGTAATGCCGTAACAACGACAAAGTGACGGAAACAACGATTCAGCCCGCGACGGATCGCCATAGATTTGTAATGGCTGTCGTGGCAATGTTGATGCCTGCGCAAAGGTAAGTTCTTTAGGCATCGAAATTGCATCGCTACGCTGCTCGATGCGTATTTCATGCCTGGGCAACACCTCGGTTTGTAGCTGAACGCTAGCTCGCACAAGCACCGTGTCACCGGATTTGATAATCAGTCGATTGCGATCGTCCCAAAAGCAATCTACCGTTTCAGATAAAAAGATCGGCTCAAGAAATTTGATCTTGGCCTTACAAATTAAAAGTGAACGCTGGTCGCAAAGCGCCTCTAAGGCCCAAAGAAAGGTGTGTACACCGTGAACAATTGGTTGCCCGTAAAGCGTCTTTCGGGCATAGACAGAATCCATATGAATCGGATTAATATCTCCGCAAAAGTCAGCGAATTGTTTTTGATCTTTTGGTGAAAACGTTTTTGAAGCGAGCCATTGCAAATTGTTGTCTGTCATGGTCGTCGGCACCTGATTTATATGGCTTAAAAAATTAAAAGCCCTTAATACTAGCTGTATGTTTTATTTGTTATCAAGCAAATTACGTAATCGAGGCAGCAAATTTTTAGACCTAATCTCTCGTCCAATGGAATTGAGATGTAGCGGTGAATTCAAGAAAAACTTCGGCTCGAAGATAACATCCTCTCTTTTGTCCAACACGGGCGCTATGGGAGCAAGTATCTCTGAAAATTCTTGGGATAAAGATTTTATTTTTTTGAAATCAAGATCTACCATGTCTACGTACGGAACATGTATAAAATATACCTCGACCATTTTTGACCTCTGACCCGCCACGAACGCTTTAAGATCGGATAAGGTTTTTGTGCATACGTTGAATGGTTGATCGGCTCGCACCCATTTTCCTGAAAGATTGTTTTCACTTGTATTTTTAATATTCCCTAAATCATCCATCGTGTAGACAGAATACAAGTTGTCGGGGATGTTCGGGCGACTTGCGAAACGACTCAATACACTTTCTACGTTTTGTGCATCGAGTCTTGGCGAGATGATGTCTGGCCGAAAGTGTGAGTCGACGCGGGTGCGTATTAATTCCAGCGGAAATCTTAGGCCAAGTGCCCATATGGCCAAAAGGCGCTCATGAGTTTTCATGTTGTACCAATACGCTTGATCCCAAGCAAGTGCGTTTCTCAAAAGCCATTCATCATATCCAGAGTTGTTCTCTCTACAATAATAGTCTGGCTCTAAAGCCAGAATTACGACATCGTCGGGATTTGTTATTGCGTCTGTTTCCGACAGTATTTTGTCGAGTGACAAACCACCCATCAAGCCAAAATTAATGACCGGGATGCCCAACTGGTCCGAGAGATATCGTGTATCGATACTAAATAAAGTGCTCGATCCAGAGGCGATAATAAATTTACGGTTGTGAGGGAATTTTTTTGAAATATCGCGTTTGATAATGAGCATTTCGGGTACCCAATACTCCGCGCTAACTGGCGTTGGACCAATCAAGGGTATGAGCGCGGAGTACCCAACCATACTTAGCAGTACAGTGCAGGAAAAAATTATTAAATATCGCATCTGCGGATAGTATTTGTTAAAACTGGTAGTACAAAAAAGTGGATGGCTTGTTAGTTGCCATCGAAACAATCACCATAAAAAAAAGCAATCCCGTAAGCACAGCGTTAGCGCTACTAAGGTGCCAGCAAAACACGGCTGGCGCAACCCGATTTTTTGAGCTCACTAAATCTTCGGTCACGGTATCGAAACTAAACATCAACTGATGCATATTTGGAAGCCCCCAAACAATTGCTTGGCCAATCAGTATGAACAGCACAGCGACGAGGGGGTTCATGGTCAACGCCCCGTTGGGGATGAGCCCATGAAACACAATGGTACCCGACAGCCATTTGAAGGGAAGCAAGGCAAAGACGGGTTGAGCAGTTAGTGGCAACGAGAGCCCGTTTAGACCGGCCATGCCTTTAATCATCGTCACGGCCGTGCTGACATTCTCTGCACGAAAAAAAACCAAGGCAACCACAACGGCGGTATAGGTGATCATGCAACAAAGCAGGGTGTAAATTACGCCTTGGGGCTTCCAGCGCTTCTTCTTTTTGAGTGCCTGCCAGCCATAGTTGATGATCATATAGAAGCCGTGTAGCGCCCCAAAGGCGAGGTATGTCCAGTTTGCGCCGTGCCAAAGCCCAATGATCAGAAATGTGATCATTGTCGGCAAGATTACCGTATATATGTTTTCAACAAACGGTGCCTTGCCAAGCCCCGCACGCATAAACTTCGTTGTGATTGGGGTGTAAAGGTACTCATAAATATATTTGGTAAGTGACATATGCCAGCATTGCCAAAATTCAATGACATTTCTGGCCTTAAACGGCGAATTAAAATTTAGTGGCAAGCGCACGTTAAAGATTAAAGAAAGACCAATGGCCATTTCTGAGTAAGCCGAAAAATCAAAATAGAGTTGCAAAGCGTAAGCAAGTGAGCCGACCCACGCCTCAACCAACATTGGCTCTTTACCCTGACTCGCTGAATTAAAAATTGGTTCAACAATTTCACTCAAGCTATCGGCTAAAAAGATTTTTTTGGCGAGTGCCAGCACAAAAATTGTGAGGCCAACTGAAATATTTTGCGCGTTAAACCGAAAAACGTCGGGCTTCAAAAGCTGCGGCATGATTTGCTTATGATGTAGCAAAGGGCCGGCAATCAGGTGCGGAAAATAAGTCACGAATAGTAGATAACGGCCAAGGCTTGCCTCTGCAGTGAGGCCGCGCGAAACATCTACTAAAAAACCGATTTGGGTAAACGTAAAAAAAGAGATGCCCAGCGGTAGGATGATATCGAAGGGTACAAACTTGTTTCCAAACGCCTCGACAAAGGCACCGATAAAAAAATTACTATATTTAAAATAGCCTAAAACCAGCAGGTTGATAGAAATCGCAACAAACAAAATGCGACCGACGTAAGCGTCACTCGCATTACCCCCACTAGCCGTCTTGCGACAAGCGTCTATCCATCTACCAAAATAATAGTTGCCGACAATCGATCCAAGTAAAAGCAAGACAAAGGGCGAATCCCAAAAGCCATAAAACACCAAAGATGCCGCCCCAAGCCAAAGAATCGCTAATTTGTGACTGTAGGCACCGATCCAGAACGTTCCGATAAACGTTAGAGGAAGAAAGACAAAAAGGAAGGGGTAAGAATTGAAAAGCATGGTGTGGATCCTGTCGTTCCGACACGAAAGCGAGGCGCTCAATATAGGCAAAGGCGCCGCGCAAAAGGTTAACATAAGCACCTTGACGGCTTGAGGCCGCCTCAACGTTAGCCCAAACACCTAGGATCCACGATGAGTCAAGACCGACCCAGCATATTTGAACAGCTGACCGAAGTGTTTAGGGATGTGTTTGACGATGATGAACTGGTGATTGACGCATCAACAACCGCGCAGGATGTTGAGGGCTGGAACAGCCTGGCGCACATCCGGCTGGTTGTTTCTATCGAAAAGGCCTTTAAGTTGCGCTTTTCAGCGGCCGAGATTGGTAGCTTAAAGAATGTGGGCGACATGGTTGAGTTGATTCTGCTTAAACAAGTGAACGCCTAAAACAAGTAAACGACTAAATCCCATCCGGATGAGTGATGACAGCAATGCATGAACTGCTAACCTGGCTTCCAGCCCCCCCAAGCGATTTTTCGGCGCTTTTGCGGACGCGAGCGACGGCAGCAGGCTTGCGTGCGCTTGCTGGTCATGGCTTAGATGACAACCAATTACAAAAACTGGCAAAGCGATTTGCTGTCTTACAGGCACAAGGGGCCGACTTTACTGGGTTCGCGCCCTTGACGCTTGGTGTGCTCAGCAACGCCACCACGCAAGCGATGGCACCCGCCCTAATCGCAACCGGTTTGCGTTTTGGTTTGCAAATGAACGTGATTGAGGCGCAATTTAATCAAGTTGCGCAAGAGGCCTTCTCTACAGAATCTAGTTTTTCTGGGCAGGCTTTTAACGCTGTCTTAATCGCGCTTGATTATCGGGCGCTGCCATTGTCACCCTGCCCGGGCGATGCGACAAAAGCACAGCAGACCGTGCGCGACTGTGTCAGCTATATCCAAGCGATCATATCAGCGGTGCGTCAAAAAACCGGTGCCCAGATTATTTTGCAAAACCTTGTACCGACTGGGCAGGATTTATTTGGTAGTTTTGAACGACGCCTGCCGGGTAGCCTCAGTTGGTTGCTGACACAGATTAATGCGGCGCTTGATACCCTGCCCGAGGGCCAGACCCATGTTTTAGACGTCGCAGGTTTGGCCGCTAAAGTCGGTTGCGAAAATTGGCATGATCCGACTCTCTGGAACGTTGCAAAGTTGGCCTTCGCACAAAAATATTTACCGGTGTATGCCGACCATATGTGTCGAATCTTGGCTGCCACACAAGGCAAAAGTCGTAGGTGCCTTGTTCTGGATTTAGACAATACGCTTTGGGGCGGCGTGATTGGCGACGATGGCGTTGAGGGCATCTTAATTGGCCAAGGCGACCCAACTGCTGAAGCGCATCTTCATTTACAGCGCCTGATCGTTGAGCTGCGTGCACGCGGGATCGTGTTGGCGGTGTCGTCAAAAAATGAAGAGGCAGCAGCCCGCTTGCCTTTCAAAGAGCATCCCGACATGTTGCTCAAAGAAACGGATATTGCGGTGTTTCAAGCCAACTGGCAGGATAAGGCCACTAACATTCGGGCGATTGCACAGACGCTATCCCTGGGCTTAGAGAGCCTCGTGTTTTTAGATGACAACCCGGCAGAGCGTCTGCAGGTTCGACAGGCCTTGCCAGAGGTGGCTGTGCCCGAACTGCCACAAGACCCAGCGTTTTTTGCTGATACCTTAATCGCAGCTGGGTACTTTGAGGCCTTGGCCTTTTCAGCCGAAGATCAACAGCGCGCGGCGTTTTATCAAGATAATGCCAAACGAGCGCAGGTGCTGAGTCAGGCGACGGATTTAAATGGATACCTGCAGTCGCTTTCGATGGAGATCACGTTGGCGCCCTTCGATGCCTTAGGTCGGGCTCGTATCGCGCAACTGATCAGCAAATCAAACCAATTCAACCTGACAACCAAGCGTTACGCTGAAGCGGATATCCACGCGCTTGAACATAACCCAGAGGTATTTACCCGGCAAATTCGTCTAAAAGATATTTTTGGCGATAACGGCATGATCAGTGTCGTGATCTGTAACAAGCTGGCAACGACTTGGGAAATCGACACCTGGTTAATGAGCTGCCGAGTCTTGGGTCGACGCGTTGAAGAGGCTGTTTTACAAGAGATCGTTCATTATGCGGCCAGTGAGAACGTTCAGACTCTGATTGGTATCTATCGCCCGACCGCTAGAAATGTGATCGTCAAAGAGCATTATCAAAAACTTGGTTTTAAGTTGTTGCATGAAGCCGCTGATGAACAGCGCTGGGCGCTTAACGTTCAAGAGTACAGCCCGAAAGAGCTGCCTATGACTTTTAAGGATAATTAAAAATCGTAAGGTCCAATGCCTAAGGCTTAGAGCTTGAAGCTTGAGGCTTTAGTGCATGCCGCTTAAGGCCTAACCGTAAACATCTGCGCATTTGGCAGCAATGTGTTCAGGCCGTCTAAGCTTCGAAGCTGTAAGTTGGGGTTGTATTGTTGCCGTGGTTGGCAAGGCAGCGTAGTGTTCCAACAGAGATCATCCGACACAGGGATGTGAACTTTTAGTCCCGATTTGAGTGAAACAGCTTCGTAAGGCTCTATCGGTATCGAAGACCAGCCCGCCAGGTTAGACCTGTTGAACATCGCGGTCTGTGCAAGAAATGTAATGACCAAGCCTAAAACCAACACTGTGCAAAGGTTATGGCAAGCGCCAATAAACTTGCTGACAGACAGCGAGTTTTCGGTATCGCGCGCCCGTTTTTGTAACCACAACAGCGTCAGCAGGGCAACCAAGGTTAAAAAGAACGTGGCGTTGAGGTCGATCTGGCTTAAGCCGTAAAGCACATCGCCGATGTAAAACCGCTGGCTTAAACCTAGGCCAGTCTGCAGCTTAAAGGCGTAAAGAACGGCAAGGACCGCCAACACAAGGCCCACAGCCAACGCTGGCAAGCGCAGGTAACGCCAGTTTTGCTGAGAAGGGAGTTTCATCCCCGCGCTTAACAGCCAAAGACCCAAAACAATCATGAGCTCGGGGATTGCGCCTAAAAAGCGAGGATCGGGTGCTGTCAAAAACCAGAACGTAGTGCCTAAAAAAAGCGGTACATACAGGGCATACAACCGAAGATTTGTGCGGTACGCCTTGTTAACGGTTAACAAAATCAGGTTAACCGCAAGCAATAAAAGTGCAATACCGCCTAGCACTGAAAAGCGTGCGGGTAACTGGCTGGCCCAAGGTAAAAGCCAATCCCAACTGCGCAGCACGATGTCCGGTGCAATGCCTGGTTGTCGAGCCCAGCTGTAAATCGATTTTGCCTCAGCGGTGACTTGGGCAAGGTCTGGCGCATACGGCAGTGACCATAAGCCTGCAAAGGTGCTGGGGTAAAACGGCACACCAGACAACGCGACCCCGCGTAGCGCATGAATCAAGAGGATGGCGAGGCAAACAACCACTAGGCGCAGTACGCTGCGAGGCTGATCTTTTAGCCAGACTCGGGTCGGGCGGTACGCGATCACAAGCGCCCCAAGACAAAATAAGGCCATACTCAGTTTGATCGTGACTGCGGTGATGCACAGCACAGCTAAAAGCAACAAAAGCAATCGTTTGAGGTGATTATTCTGAGCCACTGCGCCGGCCATGTCTAACACGCCCTCGGCTAACAATTTAAACAGCACAAAAAATATCACCACCTGAAACACCGCTACCGCAAAATCCGGCGTGGGCGAGGCAGCCTTCAAGATAAAGCCGCTGAGTAAGACGAGTGTGGTGGCAAACAAGACCAGTCGGCGGGGTATCGAGCTTGAAACAAGCGTCACACAACTAAAGATCGACAAGACAAACAAAAAAAGCCCAGTTGCCGCGTAGGCTTGTTCATAGAAGGGATGAAAACTGACCAAGGCGATCAAAGCAAAATAGCTTTGGTTATAGGCCAAGCGCGTATGCAGATTGACCATGCCAAACGTGACTGCTTGTTCGTTCAGCCATTTGATGGCCCCAAAGTGATACAGGCCAGAATCGTAATTACTAGCCCCCTTCATCACCGCAGCAATCCAAATAAATCCAATCGCACAGCAGGCTAAAAGGTACAGCCAAGCCCGAGGTATCGCGGCAAGCTTGGCTAGTCGACCAAAAATTGGCGGTGGCGTATGTGCCCACCAACGTTGTATCGCAAACACCACTCCTAGCCCCAACACAACAGCGCTCACGTACCAGTTAATGGGCAAAACAAAGTGAATGACTTCGGTGAGCGTGATGCAAAAGCAAATTCCTAACCAGATATCAGTCACAACCTCAGCGTAACTTTGCGATGGTTGACCACCTGTCGACATGATCCAACGCCTAAGTAATCCCCCCCATCCCTTAAAGGCCAAGCCAATCACGCACATCCAAAGTGCGACGATCAGCGTGGCGAGAAGGTGTTGGGGGATCATGTAAACTAGGCGGCGCTTAAGATGTGGTGAGCGAT
>JAIPCU010000129.1 GCA_021738045.1 Candidatus Methylopumilus sp.
GTCGCGGTCATCGCGCACCCTGGTCGCTATCACTACACCCCCACGCAGTTTGGTGCACTGTTTGATACGTTTAAAGACGTCGGCGGCCAAGCGATTGAAGTGATCACAGGCAGCCATACCGTGCCGCAGTATCAAGAGTACGCGCAGATCGCACGACACTATGATTTTTTGGCCTCGTGTGGTTCGGATTTTCATAGCTCAAAAGAAAGCAAGATTGAGTTCGGTAGCCTGCCGCCATTGCCGGCGGATTTAAAGCCTGTTTGGAAAGACCTGATCTGAAGTCTCTATAGCAAGATTTGCCCAAAGCCCGGCTGTAGATCATTTCAGACTAGCGCAATAGATTATTCAACGACATGAACAAAGCTTTCGTAAAAGAACAAGACAACGACGATGACGACGAGCTGCCCGAGGCAGCTGCGTTGCCTAAAGGCACGCGTAACTATTTGACGCCAGGCGGTTATGCGGCGTTGCGCAGTGAGTTGATCAAGTTGATGAACGAAGAGCGGCCAGCCATGGTGCAGATCGTATCGTGGGCCGCTTCAAACGGCGATCGTTCTGAAAACGGCGATTACTTGTATGGCAAAAAACGCTTGCGTGAGATTGATCGGCGCATGCGGTTCTTAACGAAACGACTCGAATTAGCCGAAATCGTTGATCCGGCCGAGCAACAAAATCGAGATCAAGTGTTTTTTGGTGCGACCGTACTGTATTCGGATCAAACCGGATTAGAGCGGCGAGTGACCATCGTGGGCGTCGATGAAGCCGAACCGTTAAACGGAAAAATCAGTTGGATTTCGCCGGTCGCACGTGCGTTAAACAAAGCCCGCGTGGGCGATACCATCACGCTGCGCACCCCGGGTGGGGTTGATGAGCTAGATATTTTAGAAGTTAGCTACGCCGACGCCTGAGCGCGGCTCGGCCATCAATAGAGCGTCGCTAAAACATCGGAAGGGTGACAGGTGTGATGGGTGACCGTTACTCATGAACCAGTGCAGCATGGCCTTCGCGGCTATCCGGCCATTTAAAAGTAAAGCCACTGTTGCGTAGGCGCGCATTGCTTAGTCGCTTGCTGCCTATCGAGGCCGGGGCTGGCCCTTCAAGAGGTACAGGCCCCCCCACAAGCTTTGCCAGCGCGTCATACAACACTCGCATCGGCAAGGGCGTGCTATCGGTCACTAAATAAATCGGTTGCGGTTTGGGCAAGTTCATCAGATGCAACACGGCTGCCGCAGCATCTTCAATCTGAATCCGATTGACCCAGTGTGATTCAGCAGCTGGCGCAGTCGCTTGGCCGGCACGCAGACGGTCAAGCAAATAGCTGCGACCGGGGCCATAGATGCCTGACAGCCGCAAGGTTAAGGTTTCAAACTGAGCGCTTTGGCTGCGCAGCCACTGCTCTGTTTCAAGCAACACTCGGCCGTTAAAACTTTTAGGCGCAGTGGGCGTCTCTTCATCAATCCATTGCGCGCCGTGATCGCCATACACTGCGGTAGACGATACAAACAACACACGTTGTAACGCGGGTGAGACAACCGCCTGAACCAAGTGTTCTAGGCCTTCGCGATACACGGCCCGATAATCAGCCTCGGTGCGCGCGTTTGGGGCCGCCGTATACAGAACGTGCGTGATATCTTTGGGCAAGTCACGTAAGGTGCTTGGCTGAGTTAAGTCACACGAAAGCAAAGTCAAGCCGGGTATGTCCTTAGTCGATTCAAGGTCAGGCTGTCGCCTGAGCCCCCAGCTGCGGTTAGCCGTATTTTCGAGCTCTAACAACCTAGCCACGCGCTGACCTAAATCGCCGCAGCCAGCGATCAATACGCGTTTGGCGTTAGGCACGACCGTTTGCGAGCCGGGTGGCGTCACGTGTGAGTCAGTATGAGGGGCTCTGTTTGTCATGCTGGCACAAAAAAACGATCATTAAGTTCTTGTAACCCAAGCCGCTCTAACAACGCTTGTAAACGGGTAATCGTGTGCGGCTTTGGTGGGCCTTTATGCTCAGCAATAATCAATTCGTTTTTTAACGAGTGCTCCCAGCCTACCAGTTCGGTCACCGTGACTTGATAACCATGTGCCTCGAGTTGAAGGCAGCGCAGGGTATTTGTCACTTGACTGCCAAACTCGCGCGTATGCAAGGGGTGTCGCCAAATCTCTGCCAACGGGTCTTTAAGTTGCTGCGCCTTGTGCTTGCGCAACACGCCGGCGACCTCTGCCTGGCAGCAGGGCACCAGCACCATAAAGCGCGCCTGCTTGGCTAGGCCAAAGCGAATCGCGTCGTCGGTGGCGGTGTTGCAGGCGTGCAAGGCCGTTACCAGATCGATGCGCTCGGGTAGGGCGCTTGAGTGAATCGAGTCGGCAACCGATTCGTTTAAAAACTGCATCTGCGAAAAACCCAAGTCATGCGCGAGCGCCGTGGTTTGAGCCACAAGTTCTGCACGGGTTTCGATGCCGACCATACGCGCCGCTTTGGCGTGATGGCGCAGGTATAAATCTACCAAAATAAAGCCTAGGTAAGATTTGCCGGCCCCATGATCGACTACGCAAAAATTTGGATTTTTTTCATTCAGCTGCGCGAGCAGGGGTTCGATAAATTGAAACAGGTGATACACCTGCTTAAGTTTGCGCCGACTGTCCTGATTCAGTTTGCCGTCGCGCGTCAAAATATGAAGCGCTTTTAAAAGCTCGATTGACTGCTCAGGCCGAATTTCTGGGATTGTCATAGGCAAAACGGGTCACGCTTGAAGAAAACAGAGGGCGTCCAAGCTTAACGCACAATCTAAACTTGCCATGATTGAGTAAAAATCAAGCGACACAGAACAACGATCTAGAATAAGTAAAGAATAGTTTAGCTCGGATGGTCATAATCATTCGGCTGCGCGAGCGAGCGCACCAAGTGCCGAAGTCTCGCGATTTCGCTAGGGCTGACCAACTTGTACAGCTATAAAGCCCACAATATCGTATCCTAGCGCATTGATCTAAATCGTCAGGAGTTCAACCCATGTCAGTGCGTTATTTAAAACGTGGTCGCAATGCCGCCGAAGTGGCAGAAGCAGATGCCAAAGTTCGTGCCACAGTCGAAGGTATTTTGTTAGATATCGAAAAGCGCGGGGATCACGCCGTTAAAGAACTTTCGGCCAAGTTTGATCAATGGGAGCCCAGTGAGTTTCGCTTAAGCCAGGCCGCGATTGAAAAGGCAGTCAAGCAACTGTCACCACGCGAGATTGAAGATATTCGCTTTGCTCAGACCCAGATTCGCCGCTTCGCTGAAATTCAGCGCGCCTCGATGCAAGACGTTGAAGTTGAAACCATGCCAGGCGTGGTACTTGGCCATACTCACATCCCCATGAACGCAGTGGGCTGTTATGTGCCCGGCGGTAAATATCCAATGATCGCTTCGGCTCACATGAGTGTGCTGACGGCTAGGGTGGCCGGCGTTAATCGTATTGTTGGAACAGCCCCGCCTTATCAACGCGGTCCACACCCACCGATTGTGACGGCCATGCATTTTGCCGGCGCTGACGAAATTTTGGTGCTAGGCGGCATTCAGGCCGTTGGCGCGATGGCCTTGGGCACACAATCGATCGCCCCGGTAGATATGCTAGTGGGCCCTGGAAACATGTTTGTGGCCGAGGCTAAGCGACAGTTGTACGGTCGCGTGGGGATTGATCTGTTTGCAGGCCCGACCGAGACCTTGATCATTGCCGACGATTCGGCCGATGCCGAAATGTGCGCGGTTGATTTGTTAGGTCAAGCTGAGCATGGCCCAACGTCGCCCTCGATTCTCTTGACGACTAGCGAGGCCTTGGCGCGCGCCACCATCGCTGAGGTTGAGCGCCAGTTAACGATTTTGCCTACAGCCGAGATCGCGCGTGTCTCGTGGGCCGAACACGGCGAGGTCATCGTGGTTGACACGCTGGATGAGTTGATTGAAACCGCAGATCAGCTAGCCTTTGAGCACGTGCAAGTCTTGACGCGTGACCCAGATATTTTCTTAAAACGCATGACAAACTACGGAGCCTTGTTTTTAGGCCCCCGCACCAACGTGAGCTTCGGCGATAAGGTCATCGGCACAAACCATACATTACCGACTAAGCGCAGCGCGCGCTTTACCGGTGGCTTGTGGGTCGGCAAGTTCTTAAAAACTTGTACTTATCAGCGTGTCACGACCGATGCCGCTTCGGCTATGGTGGGCGAGTACTGTTCGCGCCTGTGTCACATGGAGAACTTCGCAGGTCACGGCGAACAGGCAAATCTGCGCGTACGCCGTTACGGTGAGCGCCCTGATTTACCTTGGTATCAACCGGTTACTGCAAAGGGCGAGTGATACTTTGAGCCCGCTGAGATCAGGGGCTGGAATGACTTCCTGACAAGGAGGATGCGGGCTTTGATTGAGACGCCCGCGCCCCTCATTAGCGAAAAAATGGGGCAAGTCTGGTGCGAGAAAGCTTTGGTGCTCGTGTAAGTGAAGTCGCTGCGAGTGCGTTAAATATAAAAGAGGATGATATGAATCACAATAGTCAAAATACTCAAAAAGTCGGTAAAAGATCAACGCTTCTTACCGGCTTGGCCATGCTGTTGGTCGCGGTGTTGAGCGGGCCAGCTGCGCAGTGTGTCGCCCTCGCGCAAGACACTTATCCAAACAAACCCTTGCGTCTGCTCGTACCGTATCCTCCGGGTGGTGTCACTGATTACGCAAGCCGAACTATCGCTGAGCGTCTTGGGCGTGAGTTGGGTCAGTCTATCGTGGTAGAGAACCGAGCCGGTGCTGCCTCAACGATTGCCAGCAACTTAACCGCGCGGGCCGCGCCCGATGGCTATACCACCTACGCCGCACCGGTATCGATTGTCATTAACCCTGTGCTGCAAGGCAAGGTTGAGTACGATCCGTACAAAGATTTTCAGCCGATTTCGATGATGCTGACGTCGCCTTTCGTGTTGCATGCGAACAAAGACTTCAAAGCAAAAGATGTCAAAGAACTCATCGCGTTAGTGCGCGCTAATCCTGACAAGTATTCGATCGGAACCTCTGGTATCGGTTCGATTAACCATCTTGCGGCCGAGTACTTCATTAAGACCTTCGGCTTGAAGATGGCTGTCATCCACTACAAGGGTGGGGCACCTGCGGCGCAGGATTTGCTGGGTGGTCAAATCGAAATGATGTTCTCGGCACTGAACGAAGCGTTGCCGTTTGTGACCTCTGGCCGCACCAGAGGGATGGCGGTGTCGGTCGCCAAACGCGTTGCACTCTTGCCAGAGTTGCCCACGATCGATGAAGCCTCGGGGACCACTGGGTTTGATGCGGTATTTTGGGTGGCGCTGATGACGCCCGCCAAGATTCCCCCGCAGGCGCTCACGCGCTTGACAGCGGCGATGCAGGTGATTGGGCAAGATCAAAAATTGGCAGACGATTTGGCACAGAAGGGTGTCTATTTACGCGTGTCGGGGCCTGACGAGGTCAAGCAGTTCATGCAGCGTGATGGCGAAAAATGGGGTCGTCTGATTCGCGATTTAGGGATTAAAGAGTAAACAATGTCTGATGTGATTGCACTGATTTTTGATTTTGACGATACTCTGGCGCCCGACAGCACCTCGGGGTTTCTGGATTCGCTTGGGGTCGATACACAGCAATTTTGGACCAAACGCGTTGACCCCTTGTTGGCGCAAGACTGGGATCCGGTGCCGGCCTATCTTCACGAGATGATTGCCTTGTCGCGCGAAGGGCAGCACGGCGCGATTACGCAAGAGAAACTTCAGCAGTGGGGTAAATCTTTACCACTCCACGCAGGCGTCCAGTCATTGTTTAGCCGCTTGCGCGATCAAGTGCGCCAAGCGCATCCTCAAGTGCAACTCGAGTTTTACTTGATCTCAAGTGGCATTGGCGACGTGGTGCGCTACACCCCCATTGCACACGAATTTACCGGGATCTGGGCGTCTGAGTTTGTCTTTGATCAGAATGGTGCGATTACGTTTCCGAAGCGAATCGTTAGCTTTACCGACAAAACACGCTATCTGTTTCAAATTCAAAAAGGCATCGTGGGCCCAGCCTTTGTTGGCAAGCCTTTTGAGGTCAATCGCAAAGTTGCCGAAGATCGTTTGCGCGTACCCTTTGATCAAATGGTCTTTGTGGGGGATGGCTATACCGATATCCCATGTTTCTCATTAATTCGAAGTTCTGGGGGCTTCGCCTTTGGTGTCTGGGATCCCAAGCACCGCGATAAGCGCAGCCGAGCTTGGGGCTTTATTGAGGATGGCCGGGTATCGAACTTAAATCAGGCGCGCTACGACACTGATGCCGAACTGTATCAATGGCTAGAAGAAGCCTTAACCAGTTTAGCGGCGCGCGTCGCGCTTAAGGCTCGTCTGTACCGTGGCTGATATTGCCTGGATGCAATTGGCCTTGGCGCAAGCGGCGCTGGCGCAACAATTGGGCGAAGTGCCGGTGGGTGCTGTATTGGTCGATGCGCAGGGCGAATTGCTAGCGACCGGTTTTAATCGCACCATCGTTGATCATGACCCCACTGCGCATGCCGAGATCGTGGCCTTGCGCGCGGGCGCCCAACAGGTGCAAAACTATCGCCTGCCCGGTGCCTCGTTGTACGTCACGCTTGAGCCCTGTGCGATGTGCCTTGGCGCGATGCTGCACGCTCGCTTGGCGCGCGTGGTGTTTGGAGCCCCAGATCCCAAAACCGGTGTCTGCGGCAGTGTTTTAAATTTGGCGCTCGAAAAGCAATTGAATCACCACACACAAGTTGAGGGCGGGGTCTTGGCGCAAGAATGCGGCGATACCTTACGTCATTTTTTTAAAGAGCGACGTAGCAAGGATTTGAAACATGACTAAACCCTCAAACGCGACCAGCCGTGCGACCAGCGCACCGAAGCCAACAAAGCCGCGGGCTGCCCCTGCACGAAAACAAGACCATCAAGCGCACGCGCAAGCCCCACACGGGCATCCTGATCATGTTCATGACCATCAGTGCTGGCCAGACGCGAGCGGCATCTATGTGATTTCGCCTTCGGGCGCGGTGGCGGATCCTGAGACACTCGCCCGAGCCCAAGCGCGTTTGAGCGCCCAAGGCTTTAAAGTTGCCTTAGATCGAGGCGTCTTGAATCAAGCGCAACGTTTTGCCGGCACCGATACCCAGCGCTTGGTCGCCTTTACGCGTGCACTTAAACAGAAATTACCGATTGTGATGGCGAGCCGTGGCGGTTATGGCATGGGTCGTTTGCTTGACTCTCTTGATTGGCAGGCGCTTGCAAATTCGGGCAAAAGGTTTGTTGGCCACAGTGACTTCACCGCCTTTAGTCTGGCGCTCTATGCAAAAACCGAAACCATCAGTTATGCAGGGCCGATGGCCTGTTTTGATTTTGGGGCTAAAAAACCTGAAATCCTCACTGCTGAAATCTTTGGTGAGTGCATGCGCGGAGAGCTTGAAATTTTAAGTTTTGAAACGCAAGATGCTGACCCGGTTGATGGGCGTGGCATTTTATGGGGCGGTAACTTAGCGATGATGACCTCGTTGCTAGGCACACCCTACATGCCAAAAGTTAAAGGCGGCATTCTGTTTGTTGAGGATGTGGGTGAGCATCCGTATCGTATCGAGCGCATGCTCAATCAACTGGCGCAGGCAGGTATCTTAGGCAAACAAAAAGCCTTGCTGTTGGGTGGGTTCACCGACTATCGCTTGGCCGAACATGATCGCGGTTATGACCTTAAGGCTGCGATTGCTTTTATTCGCAAGTCGGTCAAAATCCCTGTGATCACAGGTTTACCTTTTGGGCACACCGCAATGAAGGTGACCTTGCCAGTAGGGGCGAAAGTCGGTGTTGCCACCGAAAAAGGCTTGGCTCACTTAGTGCTAGATGAGCACCAGCACTGAAGCTTGTAGGCGGCAAAGCCTCGCAGAGTGCAAGGTTTTGCATTGGCGAGGATGAAGTTCGTTTCATCCCGTCATATTACTTTTTCGCGCGCTCGTCTTTTAGGGTCAGTAAGAAGGCCCTCGTTTCTTTGACCACCACGCCCGACAGTAATAACAAGCCAACCAGATTTGGAAACGCCATCAGACCGTTGACGACATCTGACACCGCCCATACCAAATCCAGCGAAACCACGGCGCCAATCATCACAAAGGCGGTATAGAGGCAACGGTACGGCACCACCACCCATTTACCCAGCGCGTACTGAGCGCATTTTTCACCGTAGTAGCTCCAGCCCAAAATTGTCGAATAGGCGAAGAACAACAAACCAATGGTCACGATCCAGTCGCCGGGCCCAGGTAACATGCGGTCAAACGTTTGTGCCGTCAAGGCGGCGCCCGTGCTGCCGCCGGTGTACATGCCGCCCATGACTAAGACCAGCCCTGTGACCGAGCAAACGATGATGGTGTCGATAAACGTACCGGTCATTGAGACCAACGCCTGCTTGGCAGGCTGATCGGTTTTGGCCGCAGCTGCCGCGATTGGTGCGGTACCCAGCCCAGCTTCGTTTGAGAATACTCCGCGCGCCACGCCATAACGAATCACGGTACCTAAAGCGCCACCAGCCACTGCACTTCCTGTGAACGCATCGGTCATGACTAGCGTTAGCGCAGGCCACAATAACTCGATATTGAGCACAATAATGAGCAGCCCGCCCAGCAAATAAAACAATGCCATAACCGGCACGATCACCGAGGTGACGCGCGCAATACTTTTGATGCCACCCACA
>JAIPCU010000130.1 GCA_021738045.1 Candidatus Methylopumilus sp.
ACTTTTCATGACCCCAACTCACCATCATTGATATGCACAATTGGACAGATCACTGCGGGACCTCTTTTGTCACCGAAAAGCAACCGGCTCGCGCATCGCGTGGCATGGTAGTCACAAACCATCCGCTGGCCTCTGCTGCTGGCTCAGAAATGCTGTGCGCCGGTGGCAACGCAGTAGACGCAGCCGTAGCAGCGCTGTTCACGTTGAGTGTGGTCGAACCCATGATGGTGGGCCTGCTCGGCGGCGGGTTTGCACACCTTCGTCATCCCGATGGGACGCACACCATCTTGGAAGGCCAAGGCACGTGTCCGCAAGCGGTTGGCCCACACACCTTCACACACGACGCGTTGGCCCCTGCCGGTTCGCTTGAAAGCGTAGGTCGCCAACACAGTTTGGGCAGAAAGGCGGTAGCCACACCCGGTAACCTGATGGCCTGGTGCCAAATGCTTTCGCAGCATGGTTCCATGTCTTTGGCAGAGGTGATGGCGCCGGCCATCAAACACGCCTCTTGTGGATTCAGGACCACGCAATACTTGAGTGACTGCATTGCCGAAAACGCGGCTGATTTGTCGCTAGACCCAGAAATTTCCCGATTTTTCTTACCCCAAGGTCAAGCGCTTCAAAAAGGTGACTTGCTGTTGCAAGGCGCCTATGCCGACACCCTGAAACTGGTTGCCCAAGAAGGTGCCGACGCTTTGTACAACGGGGCACTCGGCCGCGCCTTGTGCACCGACATTGCAAGTCAACAGGGCTTTTTAAGCCTAGAAGATTTACGCCTCTACAACACCCGTCATCCCGCTGCATTGCGTAGCCATTACCGCGGTTTTGAAATCATCGGCCCGCCACCACCGTGCGCCGGGCCTTTGCACATCGGACAAATGCTGAACGTGCTCGAGGGTTTTGATCTAAAAGCCATCGGCTTCGGAACCGAACAAGGCGTCCACTTGCTCGCGGAGGTCATGAAAATGGCTTTTGCAGATCGCTCTGCGGTAACGGCAGATCCAGACTTTGTAAATGTCCCTATCGAAAAACTCTTGTCTGCCGAATACGCTGCCGAGCGCCGGAAGCAAATACACCTGCATCAAGCACAAACGTGGTCCCCGGGCCTGGCGCCTGCTGAAAGCGCCAACACCACCCACATCACCGTGGCTGACAGTGAAGGGCGCATCGTCAGTGCCACGCAGACCATCAATTCAGTGTTTGGTGCGCGCTACATGGTGCCGGGCACCGGCATGATTCCCAATAATTATCTGTACGTTCTCGATCCGAGGCCTGACCGCGCCAACTCGATGGCCCCCGGCAAACGAGTGACTTCGTCTATGGCACCTCTAATGGTAATCAAGAACGGTCAGCCCCGCTACGCGCTCGGTTTGCCTGGTGGCTTGCGGATCTTTACCTCTGCGCTTCAAGCTGTGATCAACCTGATCGATCATGGCATGAGCTTGCAAGAGGCGGTTGAGGCACCCCGCATCTGGACCCAAGGGTTCGAGCTAGAGCTAGAGCCCGCCTTTTCTCAGGCACTGCACACCTCACTTCAAACCCGCGGTCATTCCGTTGTGCACGTACCCAATGTGGGCGGCGGCATGAATGCGATTGAATTCCATGACGATCGATCCCTCGAGGGCGCCGCCTGCTGGCGGGCAGACGGCACGCCTATCGGTATAGGTGGTGGATTGGCTCGCAAAGGTGTTCGCTTCTTGCCAGAAACACGCAAAGCCTGAGTCTTTCATCAGACGAATCAAAAAAGCCCGACCAAGTGTCCGGAACGGACCTTAGGCTGCAATACCTCTCATACGCCGCATATCTTTTTTAAAGCACAACCCTTTGCCCATGTCGTCAAGGCATCCAAAAACTCGTGTACCGCAGGATGGTTGTTGAAGCGACGTGTCATTGCATAGACATCAGCCGATAGGGAGATGTCAAATAGCGCTCGAAAAACAATCTCGTCTTTACGAATATGCGCTAACGACGCGGGTGCCAGCGCAACACCTAAACCAGCTGCAACCCAATTCGCCATAGCCGGCATTTCAATCACATACTGTGCAACCCGAGGTACGAAACCCTCAGCTACACAAGCATCAAAGATACTTTGTGCGTAGGCTGATGATTCAGGATGCAATAGAACCATCGATTCATCGCGTAAGTCCTTGAGGTGGATTTTTCTTTTCTTCGCCAAGCGATGATTGAGCGGTAAAACGGCCATCACGGGGTCACGCCAAAGCAGTTGAGCGGATAAATCTGGCTGCTCTGAGGGATTGCGCAATACGCTTATGTCCACACCGCCATCGTAAAGAGACCGCAAATGATCGGCTGGTTTCATTTCACGCAGAATAATTTCTACCTTTAGCCGAGCAGCGCGAAACTCGCCTATAAAGTAAGGTAACGGCCCCATAAAATGAGAGCCTGACAGTCCAATCTGTACCTGTCCCTCCAGACCCTTTTCAACTTGTTTAACGTGATCGCTGGCTTGATCCAGGCGATCAAGTATTGCCTGACAATGCGTCAAAAATACTTTGCCCGCTTCACTCAACTCAACGCTACGACTTGTACGATAAAAAAGTTTGCTGCCTAACTCTTGTTCAAGATTTGCTATTTGCAAACTGAGTGGCGGCTGAGAGACGAAGAGTTTCTGCGCGGCACGGGTAAAGCTCAATTCTTTAGCGAGCACAACAAAATAGCGTAATTGTCTGAGTTCCATGATTGATTCGTTTTATATATAGATGAATACAAATTATGTATTAGACAGTATCAATCTTCAAGCAGAAGATACGTACTTCTTGAACTTTTCTGCTAAATCATCATGTCACGATCATACAGAGTTGGCTTAATTGTCCCGAGTTCCAACACGACTATGGAAACGGAAATCCCAGCCATGTTAAGAGCGAGAGAGTTCGTGCTACCTGAACGCTTTACGTTTCATTCCAGTCGGATGCGAATGATGGAAGTGACGAAAGAACAACTAGCCGCGATGGATCGCGACTCTGACCGCTGTTCGATTGAATTATCAGACGCACGGATGGATGTCATGGGATATGCGTGCCTGGTGGCAATCATGAGTATGGGTTTAGGCTATCACCGCGAATCGCAAAAACGGTTGCACGAGATCACGATCGCCAACAATGGGGCCGCGCCCGTCACAACCAGCGCCGGTGCATTAGTCGAAGGCTTGCAAGCGCTAGGTGCAAAACGCGTGTCCATTATCGCCCCTTACATGAAGCCTCTCACACAGGTCGTCATCAACTATTTGGAAAACGAGGGTATCGAAGTTATTGATAGCATTTCGCTTGAAATACACGACAACTTAAAGGTCGGCGCTCAAGATCCAAAAGCGCCTGCCGATCTTTGGACACAGCTTAATGTGCAGGGAGCCGACGCGATCGTTGCCTCAGCATGTGTGCAAATGCCTTCATTGGCCGCTATTCCAGTAATAGAACAAGCCAGTGGTCTGCCTGTCGTATCTAGTTCGATCTGCACGACTTGGTCAATCTTGAAGCACTTAGGTCTTGAACGAAGTGCACCCGATGCAGGTGCCCTGCTCTCAGGTCGTTATTGATTTTTTTAAAGCCAGCTATGCCCATTAAATTTTCAAAGCAGACACTTAAGCCTTTAACTGTAGTTTTTCAATCAAACCTTCCTTCACCCAAACGGAGTTTTATATGAAATTTGTTCTTACTTCTTTAGCCCTAATGACCTTTGCAACTATTTCACAAGCAGAGACCTTTGCGCTCAGTAGCCCTGACATCAAAGCCGACAGCGTGATTGAGAAGCGTTTTGAATTTAATGGCTTCGGTTGTTCTGGTGAAAACATGTCTCCAGCGCTCAACTGGAAAGGGGCACCCAAAGATACAAAGGCTTTCGCTGTGACGGTATATGACCTCGATGCGCCCACTGGCTCTGGCTGGTGGCACTGGATGGCGATCAATATCCCCGCAGATGTTCAGGCATTAGCCGCGAATTCAGGCGCTGTCGGTGGTAAAAACTTACCCAAGGGTTCTAGTCACGGTCGTAATGACTACGGAGTGACTGGCTGGGGTGGAGTATGTCCACCACAAGGAGATAAGCCACATCGCTATATATTTACAGTGCACGCGCTCAAGGCTCCAATTGAAGTACCAGCCGATGCGACAGCCGCGCTGACTGGCTACGTGATGGGAATGAACACAATTGCCAAGACGAGCTTTACAGCGACCTATGGTCGCCCCGCTGCAAAGTAGTGAGATTGGAACAGGAGGCGAACTTCGCTGACTACACCATCATCACTGCAGATGCCAACCCTTCGGGGTTGGTATTTTTTGTCGACTGCATGACTGATCCCACCTAATGCACACGCAAAGGGATGTAGTTCACGTCTTGGTACGACATACACTGTACAGATATTGACTGTTGGTCAAAATCCTTCCTTGCTGAAGCACAATAAGAAGGATTCAAGGAAATCGCTCGCCACATCGATTACCTGAATCTAGGTGCGCATGCCGAAAATTTTCTTGATACAAGCCTACTACTTGTTGATTTTGCGTGTTCATCGATTCAAGAGAAAGGCCTGAGTGGCTCGGTCAAGATCTCTGACAATGCCTACGCCTACGTGGGCGAGTCGGATTAAGCCAGAACAGGGCAGACGCTGTACGGTGGCAATGTTGGTTTGAGATTGGTGTTGTTCATTCTAAAACCAAGGCTCAATCAACACTTTGAATAGAAACCGTCCTGGCATAAAAGTAAATACCCCAGCAATGACCAGCCCGCCGATATAGGTGAACAGCATACATTTTCGATGTTTCTTTATATTTTTCTTTTTTGCAAAATAGATACCTCTGGCCAGCTGAAACAAAACAAACACACTCAAGAGATGGATTGGAGAATATCCACCGAACATCCCCTGTGGCATGACTTCTTTAATCTTGAAAGATGTCAGACAGATAACGACCATCGCTGCGACCCACACATACCCTAATAACTTGTGGGTGCGCGTTCCTTTTCTGCTGGCAAGCTGAATACCACCCAGAACGAACGCCGCAATCGCGAATATCAGGTGAATGATAATTGCAGGACTTGCAGAGGCCAGTAGCGCAAGGTTCATTAAATGATCCTTTCTTAAATTTAAATGCGAAAAAAATGATCGGACGCCGTGACCAAAAGGATGCCTGACGACCGGTTACTAACCGAGAGCATTGTTTCGATTTTGCAGCTTGGTGTCTACCCTACGCTCAGCGGGATGAACATACGATTTGCGCGAATTCCCAAGCAAACGACTGACGCCAGCTGAAATCAAAATCATAGCGTGTGATCTCGATCTCGAATTCGACATCATCATCTACGTCAGTAAAACCTCGCACTAACCTCTCATTTTGTTAAGAAGCCCTTCGTTCGACGGGTTAACCACTTCGTTTGTTGGGTTCAACCCATCGGTCGTTGGGTTGTAGCGCTTATCGCATTCACCCATTCTTACGCATCCAGCTAAGCAACAGTTCATAGGTGCGTTGATTCGCGTCGGCCAAGGCCCCTCAACAGCAAGGCGTGTTGGTGTCTCGACGACAACATTAATTTTGTATTGGTCGCTATGTCTCTTGTGAATGACGAGGATTTTCTTAAATGAAGAGAAGCACAACTATCACTTTATCCACATCGATTTTTTTCATGTGGTGTTCTGTGGGTATTGCCTTTAGCCAGACGCCTTGTCCGGAGAACATTACTGGAACACTAACCACGGCATGCACCCTGTCTAGCAAAGGGGGGGCCACAAATAGCACTGGGACCACAGTTATCGGGGGGGCAGTAGTTGGAACAATTTCGAATACAGGCCTGACAGCCTCGATAAAAAGCGCTGGAATTCAAGCACTAGTAGATGAAACGACGATTGCCACTATATCAAACGGAAGTTCGGTGAATAGCACCGCCACAATCTCTGGCCCGAACGCCTTCTTACTGAATGCCAGCACGATCAGCACTGTCAATAATTACGGAATCATTAAAAGCACTACTGACGGCACAAGCATTCAGATGGGCAGGACAGGGAAGATAATCACATTAAATAATTACAGCACTGGCAATATTTCTGGTGGCATCAATGGAATATCGGTCGGTGATGGTTCGGCTGGTTGTCCGGCTGATGGTTCGGGTAGTTGTTCGCGTGGTGGTTCGATTGGCTCCATTAATAACTACGGAAACATCACAGGCACCTCCAATGCAGGCATAACAACTAGGGGCGGGCAAATCACAACGATCAATAATTTTTCTACGGGTACGATTTCAGGAAACATAGGAATATATCGAAGTCAGGGATCAATTAACGCTATCAATAACTACGGAAAGATACAAGGCATCACTTCAGGAGTCCTTGTTGAATATTCAATTTCAGGTGTAATTGACTCATTCGTTAATTCGGGGGTGATCGCGGCGAGCTCTGGTGGAGGTCTGTTTACCCATGGACATATTACAACGCTGACAAATACTGGACTGATTTATGGCAGCGGTACAGGTATTGTTTTTTCTCTGGGAGCGCCCAGCTCAAATCGAGTTACCACGCTCAACAACCTGCAGGGGCCCGGCACTGCGATTCCCTCGGGCTTAACCATTCCATTTTCAACAGGTACGTTTACCAATAACGCGATCATTTACCGTGGCGCTCTTCCAACAAATTACAACATCATCATTAAGTCCCCCGCACAATATGGCAGCTTGATCTATCAGTACAGAGCATATACAGCACCCGGAACAATGAATTTCAATATCTACGGCAACACCGGGATCACACAAATTAGCGGAGTACCTTCATCCACGCTGACTGCGGGCACGTACAGCGCTGTCCTCAAAAATATATTCACTACACAAACGGCTGCTACGTCCAATTACGGCAGTAACACTTGGCCGGTCAGATTGCTGAACACCAGTGGTACCTACCCTAGCGGCGCCGGTTCGTATAGTTGGACATTGGTTGAAGTCGCCGCAACGCCGGGAGTCTGGGATTTGGTAGTGACGGGCAGCTCAGGAACAGGAACAGGAACAGGAACAGGAACAGGCTCAGGAACTGGCGGAAATTCTAATGTTGGGAGTCGCGTCCGCACGAACATCATTTCAGGGCTCCGCGCTGACATACCTAGCCTTGGTGTCACAGTCAACCCGGTTTTTGCAGGCGGCGCCTTAGTTTTAAGTAACGGCGACAATTTAACTGTGCCACTCTCCGTTACTAGCTTGGGCGGTACGGTCGACAATCTAACGTCAGGTTCGGCAACGCTCTCTGGAGAACTCTCTGGCGAGGGCAGCTTAACATTCACAGGCACAGGTAATACGACCATCAGCGGCGCCAATACCTACAGCGGTGGCACAACGGTGGCTGGCGGCACTTTAACGGTAGCAGGCGACTCACCCACCGGCACAGGTGAAGTGTACGTGGCGCCTGCGGGTGCGCTGACTGGCACGGGCACGATTGCCGGCAATGTCGTCGTGAGCGGTGTGATTAACCCTGGTAATTCACCAGGCTATCTGTCTATCGAAAAAAACTTGACGCTGACCGCTAGTTCAAACTATCAACAAGATATCGCAGGTACGAAGCAAGCAAGCAGCGCTTCGCCCGTGGGTGCATCAGGGTACTATTCTTTTGTAAGCGTCGGTAATCAGTTGGTCATTGATCAGGGGGCAACCCTAACGCCGCGCTTGTCAAATTTGTTCAGCTCAAGTGAAGCGGGCTATGGCAGCAGCATCTTTGTGCCTGTGTTGGGTGATAGTTTTCGCATTATCACAGCCGCGGGCGGCATCACGGGGCGCTTTACTACCCTCACACAACCTGAAGAGTTAACTAGCGACACACAACTGATTGCGTTTTACAACTTCAACAACAGCAATAGCATTGATCTTGTCACGGTGCCGACTTCGTACAGCACGACTTTAAACTCAGGCACTACCAACGCCAAATCTGTGGCTGGCGTCTTGGATCAGTTGTTGGGTGTGAACAAAGCAGGTACATCGTCGTCCGCGCAAGACTCATTGCTCTACGCCGTTGCAGGTCAAACCGCAGCAAGCTTGCCTACCCTCGCGCAGGCACTTGCTGGTGAAATCCACGCAGCCTCGGTCGCTACCCTACCCCAAACTACGCAACGCGTGCAGCAATCGGTGTTGGCGCGGTTGGGTGACTATCCGATGGCACCTAGCCAGATCAATCCTGCACTGAACAACGCACTGTTACCAGGCGGTATCAGCGCCACCAACACTTCTGGGCTGCCCACCGCAAACATGAGCACAAACCCAGCGGTTAACCCGAACACCGTCAACGTGACGAGTGCTGCGGTAGCAGATGGCCGTGCTTGGGGTGAGATCGCCTATCAACGCGCTGAGCGCGCAAGCAACAGCGCCGGTAACGGCTTCAACAGCAACCTTTACCAAATCGTCACGGGTGTGGATGCGTACTCAGATGCAGAGTTGGGCTTAAAGCTTGGTGGTGGCATCGCGCTATCCAACACCACCGTCTCGGCCAATGGT
>JAIPCU010000131.1 GCA_021738045.1 Candidatus Methylopumilus sp.
ATAGTCTTCATGATTGCTCCCCCTCATCGGCATCACCGCCACTTTCGCGGGCCACGGTAAAAAAGTCGACCTTGCTGGTATCGGCTTGCGTTTGACGCGCAGCTTTTTGCTGAGCAAGAAGAGCCCTCACCGGGGTAAGTAGTGAGCGTTCGATTTCGTGATGTTCCTTATCATCGAGCAATAAGGCATCTGCGACAGCGGCTAAGTAGGCGTGGCGATGCGAACGACCGACAATGTATGAGACGCCTACGTGCCGGTGTGTGGCCGAATTTGATAAGCGCAGAGCACAGCGTGTCACAGTCATTTCGCCTAAATTGAAGCGTTCGCCGTTACCGCCTGCACGTCCTTCAACCATCATGAGTCCGGTTTCAGGCTTGCGTAACCAATATGGGGTTGCTTGAAGGTGTGGCTGTAATACTTGTTCGAGTAGCGCAAGTGGCGCGCGCGCCAGTAAGGCAAGCCATTGGGCGCGATTGTGACTTGTTGTAGAAAGACGACTGTCAGATGGTTGCAACATTCACTTGTTAATTTGTCGATACAGGATCGCGCCGCGATCGCTGTTTGAGTTTGTCAAAAGACCTAGCTTAAGCAGTCAATATTTAGTTTTCATGACGAAGATGTAAACGTTTTATGACAACAGCTGGTTTGACCGTGGCAAGACAGACATCAACACAACCTCAACAGCGAGCGTATCGTTACGCTGTGTACTTTGCACCAAACGTTGAACAACAGTGGTGGGCCCAGGCAAGTCAATGGCTCGGACGATGTGCGGTCAGTCAACAATTGAATGTGCAACCGCTGATTGCTGGCGTGTCGGCCAAGCGCTTCGCAGAACTAACCGAGCATCCAAGACGCTATGGCTTTCATGCCACCATGAAGGCACCCTTCGTCTTGACGAGTCAGTACCAACCGATTGACCTGATTGATCGCGTCAATATGTTATGTCAAGACCTGAAGCCCTTTGTCTTGCCTCGCTTGCAGGTGACTCTGTTAGATCAATTTCTTGCGCTTGTGCCAGAGCGTACCGCCCCCCAGGTGACATTGCTCGAAGAGCAATGCGTGACCGTGTTGAATGATTACGCTGAACCGCTTGGGCCAGAGGAACTCGGCAGACGCAGGAGTGCTGGCTTGTCTGCGCAGGAAGACGCCTTGTTATTGCGCTGGGGCTACCCTTATGTGCTTGAGCGCTTTCGTTTTCATTGTTCGCTCACGGGTTCGCTTGTCAGCGCCTCGCGCCAAGAGATATCCGCCCTGACTCAGGCAGCGCATCAACATTTTGATCAATTGCCGCCCTGCCTATTTGATTCATTGGCAATTTTTGTTGAGCCAACTCGAGGGGCTGATTTTGTATTGCTTCAACAATGTCCCTTGATGGGAGGCGCGTGAAGCAGCACATTGTTCTACGGGCGCAGTCGAGCTGTCATCATCTTGTCATTCCGTCGCCATCAAAATGTCAAATGAGTGGAGAATAATAAAAAGCCATGAAACCAGGTGAATATGATGTACCAGAGCAACGGCCCCAGCGTCATCGGGCGATATGGATTTCGGATATTCACCTTGGTACCCCGGGTTGCAAAGCCGAGTATCTACTCGATTTTCTAAAATGGAACGAGTCTGAACAGCTGTACCTGGTTGGTGACATCATTGATGGCTGGCAGCTTAAAAAAGGTTGGTACTGGCGCCAAAGTCATAACGATGTGGTTCAGAAGATTTTGCGCAAGGCGCGAAAAGGCACCCACGTCACCTACATCGCAGGCAATCACGATGAAGTGATCCGACAGTTTTTGGGGATGGCGTTTGGTGACATAAAGATTGTCGACGAAGCCACTCACCAGTTGTTAGACGGCAGACGTATCTGGGTGACACACGGCGATTTGTTTGACGGCATCATTCAGCATGCCAAGTGGTTAGCCTATTTGGGCGACAGTATGTACACGGTGATTCTGAAGCTGAACAACTGGTTTAATCACGTTCGCCATAAGTTTGGTTTGTCGTATTGGTCGCTGTCGCAGTACCTCAAACATAAAGTCAAAAATGCAGTGTCCTTCATCACAAACTTCGAAAATGTGATGACCGATGAAGCACGGCGACGTGGCTACGATGGCGTCTTATGTGGCCACATCCATAAAGCCGAAATTCGTGACATCGACGGCATTTTGTACTGTAACGATGGTGATTGGGTTGAGAGCCTGTCTGCAATCGTTGAAACCTCAGAAGGTGAACTCAAGGTCGTGCATTGGCCCTATCGCACCAGCGAGTCGCTTGACGAGCAAGAAGACCTTGCTGTGTCAACTTAGCGAGTGTGCGTCATGCTCTAGTGGGCGCTGGTAGATCGGTGTCCATAGACCCTGCGACGTTTAGGATGTGACGCTGTTGTGTCAGCGTAGGGCAACCGCCGCTCTATCAGTGTCTGCGCGTGACATGAGTTGAGCCAAAATGTCAGTGACTTCAAACACCGCACGGTTTTCGATACGCGAGACGGTGTCCTGATACGCTGGTAGGTTATCGAGTAAGGCTAATACGCCTTTTCGAATGGCTCGCAACGAGGGAATCACCAACCCAACCCCTTGCTCTCGCACCCAATTGGTGTTGTATCGTTCTTGGGGCATCGTCCAGGCATTGCCAAAGGTGATGACTGGCAAACCCATGTGCACGGCTTCACTTAGACTACTTGGGCCCGGCTTGCCGATAAAAAAATCACCTAGCTGCATGTAATGACTAATTTTTTGCGTAAAGCCGATCACCACATGACGCGCACTCGGCTTAAGTGCAGAGATTTTTTTGTTCAGTGTCGCGTTCATTCCACAAAGAAAAATCAGCTGAATATCCGGTAGAGCTTTCGCAATGCGAAGCATATCGCTCGAACCATGGCCACCAAACATGACAATTCCCGTTGGTTTTTCTGGATCAAGTCCGAGTTCAAGACACTCTGTTTCGTGATCGATCTCTGCGTGCTCATAAAAGGCAGGTCGTAAGATCATCCCAGAGGTTAGTGAGATTTGTTCGTCGGCATAACCGGCGGCGCGCGCTTGTTCAGCGGCGCGCGCTGTGCCGCAGACAAGGTGCTGTGCTTGATTCGGCTCTATCCAGAAATTCGGGGGATAGTCTGCCATGTCGGTGAGTACCGTCACAAATGGCACAGTTGGCAAGGCGTTTGTGACGCTCTCGTAGAGGGCCTTATTAAAATTAGGCACAAGCGACACGACGTGATCTGGTTTGGTGTCAAGCCAATGCTGTTCAAGCTTGCGAACCATCGTATTGTGGCCCATTTTAATCATCGCCTGAAATAACTTGAGTTCTGTCGAGAGTCCAAGTGTGAGACCATGGCGCAATCTGAAGTTGTACAGGTCTTCAGGCGCACAGCGCATCACTTTGTTAAAGTTTGCCTTCGGGTCTAACACTTCAAATAGATTCACCAAGCGCACCTTCCAGGGGCGCCTCTCAAATTCAATGGCTTGCTGCAGGGCCAGTGCCGTTGCACGATGACCACCGCCTGCGTTGAAGTAGATGAAGTCAATAGTTTTATTCATTGAAAGATATCTTCATCCTTTCTTATGACAGCATCATGACAGTCGCTAGCAGCAAGGCTTGCTGCTAGCCAGTCTTTTAGGTGCGCTGGTGCTTCGTGTTAAGGCTTGTGACGCTTCAACTCAAGCTGGATGAGCTCTTGGTAAGTGTCAGCCTCTTCTATAAACTTCGTAAAACTGTAATACACATTTGCATATTCTGTTAGCGCTTTTCCCGCTTGTTGAGGCGCCTTCGTGTCAAGGTCGAGTTGCTGTTGGCGCCAGGTCAAAAAAATCTTTAAGACAAAATTATTCCAGTCATCCTCAGTCGCGTCGCGGGTGTTGCCCGAGCAATAAGCGACCCAGCGTTTTTGTACGTTCATCAGTGACTCCTAGCTTCAGGCTGCGAGGGAGATGCTGCGGCGCAGCACCCAAGATACGCACGATAGAGTACTAAGTGAATATGCGATTTTCATGACATGCCTGCTTTTTGCCAAGTGATTGCACGCCAGATCATCGTTTGTGGCATGGCTGCGTCGAACGCAGAGAGAAAATTTGTGCTGAAACCGATACTTCGTTTCTAGAGGTTCATATGTTTGTCATGGTAACGCTGCAGAATAGACATCAAATCTGCTGGCTTTGCTGCGGGATTGTTTTGTGTTCGACCTTTTTAAGGGTACTAATTATGAAATCTCTGATGAATAAGATGTTGCGTATTGGGTTGTTAAGCCTTGCGTTTTCTTCTACTGTTGCAATGGCACAGTCTGCGATCTGTTACAACTGCCCGCCCGAGTGGGCAGACTGGGGTTCGCAACTCAAGGCAATCAAGGCTAAAACTGGTATTACCGTTCCCCCTGACAATAAAAACTCTGGCCAGTCTCTGGCGCAGCTTGTGGCTGAAAAGAATAGTCCGGTTGCAGATGTCACATATCTTGGTGTGACCTTCGGCATTCAGGCGGCAGCGGACGGGGTCGTCACGCCCTTTAAGCCTGCGGCCTGGAATGACATTCCAGATGCCTTGAAAGATCCCGCAGGTAATTGGTTCACGATTCATTCGGGCACCCTCGGATTGATGGTCAACGTTGACGCACTAAAAGGCAAGCCTATTCCTAAGTCATGGGCTGACTTACTTAAGCCTGAGTACAAAGGCTTGATTGGTTATTTAGACCCAGCCTCAGCCTTTGTTGGCTATGTGGGGGCAGTGGCGATCAATCAAGCGCGAGGCGGTTCGCTTGATAACTTTGGTCCTGCGATTGAGTATTTCAAAGCATTGAAAAAAAACGAGCCGATTGTGCCTAAGCAAACGTCTTACGCACGTGTATTGTCTGGCGAAATTGCGATCTTGCTTGATTACGATTTCAATGCCTATCGCGCAAAGTACAAAGACAAAGCGAATGTGGCTTTTGTGATTCCTGCAGAGGGCACCTTAGTCGTGCCTTACGTGATGAGTCTTGTGAACAAAGGTCCAAATGCCGAGAACGGTAAAAAAGTTCTGGACTTTGTGTTGTCAGATGAAGGGCAGGCCCTTTGGGCAAATGCCTACTTGCGTCCTGTACGTGCGTCAGCGGTGCCGGCAGACGTTCAAGCTCGCTTTCTACCTGCCACAGAGTATGCACGTGCCAAGACAGTTGATTACGGTCAAATGGCGAAAGTACAAAAGATGTTTTCTGAGCGGTATTTGAAAGACGTGCAATAGCACGCTGCTGCGACTATTCTCACGACGTGGTAACCCTCTCGATGCAACGACTGGCGTGTTTGACGCCAGTCGTTGTTATTTTTTTTGCGTGTTGGTTATTGCCTATGGCGTGGTTGATCGCCTTGCCAGCGCAAAAAGGCTGGGAAACTTACTTTGCGATTTTTACTCATCCTCGCTATTGGCTGAGTCTGGTGAATACAGTCGGACTATCGTTGCTAGTCACCGTCTTGACACTCGTGCTTGGTAGTGCAGTAGGGATTTTTTTGGCGCGCCATACGTTTGTGGGGCGCGGTATCTTACTTTCACTCTTAACCCTGCCCTTGTCATTTCCCGGAGTGATTATTGGCTTTTTTATGATTCTGTTAGGTGGGCGTCAGGGGTTGATTGCGGATTTGTCTGAAGCCTTGGGGGCGGGGCGCTTGACACTTGCCTATGGGTTCTTGGGTCTCTTTTTAGCGTATCTGTATTTTTCACTACCTCGTGCAATTGCGACCTATACGGCCGCCGCTGAGAAAATGGATCTGGCACTTGAAGAGGCTGCCAGAACCTTAGGGGCCACGCGTTATGCAATCGTGCGTGATGTCTGGTTGCCAGAACTAGCACCGACAACACTCGCTTGCGCCGCAATCGTGTTTGCAACCTCAATGGGTGCCTTTGGCACGGCCTTTACGCTGGCGACCAAGTTTGAAGTCTTGCCAATCACGATCTATTCTGAATTTACAAATTACGCTAACTTTGCGCTAGCTGCGTCGCTTTCGATTGCGCTAGGCTTGGTGACTTGGGTGGTGATGTATGTGGCAAGACGTTATTCAGATGCTGCGCCGGTGCTGGGGTAAGTGATGGCACAGACGCATTCGCCCCAGCGATTTCCCTTTACCTTAGCGCTGTTAACAGCGCTTGTGACGCTGTTTATGCTCACTCCGATGGTCTTATCTATCACGGCTGGTTTGGTGAACAATTATTCACAAGGTTTAGCCAGTGGGCTAACGACGCGCTGGCTAGAACAAGTGTGGGAAGGCTATGGCGACACGGTGTTGTGGTCGTTGGCGATTGCGAGTGCCTGTGCGCTGATCACCACTGTCGTTGGCGTGCCATGCGCTTACGCCTTGGCCAGAACCCGCTCGCGCTGGGCACGTGTATTTGAAGAGCTCTTGACGCTGCCTGTGGCCGTACCTGGCTTGGCGACGGGCTTGGCACTGATTTTGGTGTACGGTCAGTTTCGTAGTTTTCGGCAAAGTTTTTTATTTATTTTGGTGGGTCACGTTGTGTTCACGTTACCTTTTGTGGTGCGAACGGTATCGTCGGCTTTCGCAAATCGAGAGTTGATTGCGATTGAAGAGGCTGCGCGCACGCTGGGGGCAGGTTTTTCGCGCCGCTTGTTAGGCGTGTTAATCCCCGCAGTGATGCCAGCCATCATCGCGAGCGCCTTAATGGTGTTTACCTTGTCCGTGGGCGAGTTCAACTTGACCTGGATGTTGCACACTCCCTTAACGCGCACCTTGCCGGTTGGCTTAGCAGACAGCTACGCCTCGATGCGTATCGAGGTGGGCTCTGCCTACACGCTCATCTTTTTTATTGTTGTACTGCCGCTCTTGTGGGGCTTACAAGCGATCGCCAACGAGGTGCAAAAGCGCTATGGAACTTGAACGCACTTCAGTGCAAATCAGTCAGTGCGCTAAGACGTATCCCGATGGCACACAGGGCTTATTGCCGTCCTCGCTTGACGTCTATCCAGGCGAGGTGCTGGCGCTGCTCGGGCCCTCTGGTTGCGGTAAAACGACGCTCTTAAGATTAGTCGCTGGCCTCGAGCGGGTTGATCAAGGAGGTGTCATACGGTTTGGCACGCAAGAGGTGACGCATGTGCCCGTTGAGCGACGTCAGATCGGGATGGTGTTTCAGCATTACGCACTTTTTCCACAAATGACCGTTCAGGCCAACATCGGTTATGGGTTGCGGCTCAGGGGCGCCAGCGCACAGCAACTCAAACAGAGCGTGGGTGAATTGATTGACTTGGTTCAACTCAGGGGTTTAGAACATAAGCGACCAGCAGAGCTGTCGGGTGGTCAGCGCCAACGCGTTGCGCTCGCACGTGCCGTGGCGGTGCTCCCCAAAGTGTTATTGCTTGACGAGCCGCTCACTGCGTTAGATGCCAAGCTAAAAATCACGCTGCGCGATGAGTTAGCCGACTTGTTGCGTCGTCTGGGTGTGACAACGATTCATGTGACGCATGACCAGCAAGAGGCGTTGGCAATTGCCGATCGCTTAGCGGTGATGCGAGGCGGAAAAATTATTCAAGTGGGCCAGGGCGAAGAGCTCTACCGAAATCCGAAGCACACGTTTGTGGCTGAGTTTCTGGGGCGCATCAATCGCTTGCAGCGGACTCCCAAAGATATTGCAAATGACAGCGTGACATTTGCTCAAATAGCAGTGCCTTGTCCTCGTGGTGCTTGGTCTGAATTATTTGTCAGGCCAGAGGATATTCAATTGAAACCGTTTGCCTTGAGTCAACCTGTAGGGCTGATTACTCACCGAAGTTTTTTAGGCGATCGTATTCATTACCGTTTAGAGGTGGCGGGTCAGGTGACACTCGCTGCCGAAGCACACCGCGACAGCCCTTACCTCGTCGGCGAGCGGGTGTCATTCACCATTGCCACCGACCACTTCATACCTTGCGAGAGCGACCAATGAGCACACTTTTTGTACAGTTGACTGATCTGCATATTCGAGAGCCTGGCCGTTTAGCCTATGGCCGCCTTGACACTGCCCCCTATTTGCGTCGTGCCGTTCAGACCATTGAACAACTCCGTCAAAAACCTCATGCCGTAGTATTGACTGGTGATCTGACTGATTTTGGTCGGCTGGCAGAGTACGCGCACTTGCGTGAATGTCTCGCTCCTTTAACCGTGCCGTATTACCTGTTGCCTGGCAATCACGATGACGCGACACAAATGCGCGCAGCATTTCCTGAGCATACATACTTAGGTGACTCGGGTTTTGTGCAATACACCGTGCAGCTGGGGCCAGTGCGCTTGATCACACTCGACACTACGGTTGCCCAACAAAGCCACGGGGCTCTTTGCGCTAAACGTTTGGCTTGGCTTGAAGATACGCTGAACGACTCGCGTGATATGCCGGTCGTCATTGCGATGCATCATCCACCGTTCAAGACACTCATCGGTCACATGGATAAGATTGGGCTGCTGCAGGGCGCGAAAGAACTTGAAGCGCTTGTCGCGAAGTATTCAAACATCGAGCGTGT
>JAIPCU010000132.1 GCA_021738045.1 Candidatus Methylopumilus sp.
ACTAACAGCCTCGGGAAAGTAGGCCAGTGTGCTGAAGACAAAAACAAATAGCGCAGCCATAAGGCTGCGCTGCTTAAAAAGCATGAGCATCTTTCGCATCTCTACTATCCAAGGGGTTATTCACCCCGATAGTTTAAGCCGCGGTTATATTTGTTGCTTGCTTGCCCTTTGGGCCCTGTGTGACTTGAAACGCCACTTTTTGGCCTTCTTTCAGGGTTTTAAAGCCGTTCATTTCAATGGCTGAAAAATGAGCAAAAAGATCTTCGCCGCCGTCGTCTGGTGTGACAAAGCCGAAGCCTTTTGCATCGTTAAACCATTTAACTGTACCAGTGACCTTAGGGCCGTTGTTTGTAGCTGAATCCGACATTCCGCCTGCCTCTTTATGCAATGTATAAACTGAACCTAAGATCTATGATTTTTTTGACTTATTATCATGATTCTTTCGGCGTTTCTATACCCAAAGATTCTTGAGTATGGCGAGATATTGAGCAGATTTGCGCAAACCGTCAAGCCTTCAAGCACAAACCAAGGGTAATACAGGATACGAAAGTGCCCGAGATGTCACAAAAATGAATGTTTTAGCTAGGATGTTGCTTTCTGATTATGCCGACTCGTACTTCGCTACCCCCAGATCTCGTCGTTGAGAAACTCACCGCAAAGACGGCACCGCCGCCTATGTTCAAGGTGATTTTGCTCAATGACGATTACACCCCCATGGAATTCGTGGTGCATATTCTCGAAAAGTTCTTTGGTAAGTCTTCCGAAGATGCCTTTCGAGTGATGTTGCAAGTTCACCACGAAGGCAAAGGGGTGTGCGGCGTTTACCCTCACGACATTGCCTCAAGTCGTGTGGCCCAGGTTGCACAGTACGCAAGGGCGCGACAGCACCCGCTGCAGTGCGTACTTGAGCCGGCAGACGACGCTTGAGGGTGACAAAGGCATGAGCCAAAAAAATACAGTTTGAAAACGTTTTTTACAAGTTGTAACGCTTACGCCGTGGAAAGCATAGAATATGAATCAACGGTGTCACTGACGAAAGAAGGACGGAGGAATTGTGATTTCGCAAGAGCTTGAAGTTAGCCTACATATGGCGTTTGTCGAGGCACGTTCAGCTCGCCACGAATTTATTACGGTCGAACACTTACTGCTATCACTACTTGATAATGCAGCGGCCATCGAAGTGCTCAAAGCCTGTGTGGCCAATCTAGACGAACTGCGCAGTCATCTGCGTAAGTTTGTGACCGACAATACGCCTGTGATTCCGGCAGGTACCGAGGTGGATACGCAGCCGACGCTTGGCTTTCAGCGCGTGATCCAGCGCGCGATCATGCATGTTTCAGCGGGCGGTGCGTCTAAAAAACCGGTCACGGGTGCCAACGTGTTAGTTGCGATCTTTGGCGAAAAAGAATCACACGCTGTGTATTACCTGCAGCAACAGGGTATTTCGCGTTTGGATGTGGTGAACTTTTTGTCGCACGGCATCAGTAAAGCGTCTGCCGAAGCACCTACCCCTAAAGAGCAACCTGGCAATGGTGAAGAGCAGGGCGCCGAGGCTCGTCAATCACCGTTTGATCTCTATGCGCAAGACTTAAACGCCGCAGCTAACGCTGGACGCATCGACCCCTTGATCGGGCGCGAGCATGAAGTTGAGCGAGTGATTCAAACGCTCTGCCGTCGTCGTAAAAATAATCCTCTCTTGGTCGGTGAAGCCGGCGTCGGTAAGACGGCGATTGCTGAAGGTTTGGCGTATCGGATTACACGCAACGAAGTGCCCGAGGTGTTGCAAGACGCTCAGGTGTTTTCGCTTGACATGGGTGCGCTCTTGGCCGGTACTAAATACCGCGGTGATTTCGAACAGCGTCTGAAAGGCGTGCTCAAGCAGTTGCGCAATAATCCTCAGGCGATTTTGTTTATCGACGAGATCCACACCTTGATCGGCGCAGGTTCCGCGTCAGGCGGTACCCTAGACGCTTCAAATCTGCTCAAGCCAGCGCTGTCGTCTGGGCAGTTGCGCTGTATAGGTGCTACGACCTATACCGAGTTTCGCGGGGTGTTTGAAAAAGATGCCGCACTTTCAAGACGCTTTCAAAAAGTCGATGTGCCTGAGCCGAGTGTTGCGCAGACCATCCAAATTTTGCGGGGTCTCAAAGGCCGCTTTGAAGAACATCATGGCGTGAAATATTCAAGCGCAGCCTTAACGGCAGCAGCCGAATTATCGGCGCGTCATATTAACGACCGTCATTTGCCTGATAAGGCAATTGACGTGATTGACGAGGCCGGAGCTGCACAACGCCTGTTGCCTCGCTCAAAGCAAAAGAAAGTGATTGGCAAAACCGATATTGAAGCGATCGTGTCAAAAATCGCGCGTATTCCACCTCAAACGGTGTCGAGCGACGACCGCAGCAAGTTGGCTACGCTTGAACGTGATTTAAAAACAGTGGTGTACGGGCAAGATGGCGCGATTGATGTGTTGGCGTCTGCGATCAAAATGGCCCGCTCAGGTCTCGGTCGCCCCGAGAAACCGATTGGTGCCTTTTTGTTTTCAGGCCCGACGGGTGTGGGCAAGACCGAAGTGGCGCGTCAGCTGGCCTTTACGCTGGGCATCGAGCTGTTGCGCTTTGATATGTCAGAGTACATGGAGCGTCACACTGTGTCGCGCTTGATCGGTGCCCCACCGGGTTACGTCGGCTTTGATCAAGGCGGCCTGTTGACCGAAGCGATCACCAAGCAACCGCACTGCGTGTTGTTACTCGATGAAATTGAAAAAGCACATCCGGACGTGTTTAACATTTTGCTGCAGGTGATGGATCACGGCACGCTGACCGATAACAATGGCCGTAAAGCCGATTTTCGCAATGTGATTTTGGTGATGACAACCAACGCTGGGGCTGAAGCCTTGAATAAGCCGAACATCGGTTTTTCAAACACTCGTGCCAGTGGCGACGAAATGGGTGACATCAAGCGTTTGTTCTCACCCGAATTCCGTAACCGTCTAGACGCGATCGTGCCGTTTGCGCAGCTCGATCAGGCAGTCATCTTGCGTGTCGTCGATAAGTTCTTGATGCAGCTTGAAGATCAGTTACACGACAAGCGCGTCGAGGCGAGCTTTACCGATGCGTTGCGTGCGCACTTGGGCAAAAATGGTTTTGATCCTTTGATGGGTGCACGGCCCATGCAACGTTTGATTCAAGACACGATTCGCCGTGCCTTGGCTGACGAGCTCTTGTTTGGCAAGCTCGTGGATGGCGGCTCTGTCATTGTAGATATTGACGCTGAGGGTAAAGTCGCGCTGACCTTTGGGCCGCGTTCAGACAAGTCGCAGAAGTCGGTGTCGGGGTCTGACCAAGAAGCCGAGTTGGCGCATTGATGGTCTGTGGTGCTATCCCCTTCACTTGGGATAGACCCCTGACTTAGTCATGCGCGATGCTGCTTCTATGAAACACCGACCGATTGTGGCAACTTAATATGTCATCGCCTAGCTTGATGCTGGCCTGTCATCATTGCGGTGCGGCCTATCAGCGCCCGGTGCTTGAACCGGGGCAATGGGCGCAGTGCGAGCGTTGCGACAACGTGTTAGAAACGTATTCGACGTTTACTCCGCGCGCGTGGTTGGCGGTGATCGTGGCAGCGTTGCTATGTTTTGCGTTAGCCAACGCGTATCCGATCGCCACGCTTTTAATCTCGGGTCAATCGCAAGCCGCGTCGTTTTTTGATGCGATCATCATTACCTGGCAAGCGGGGTACCCCGAGGTTGCAGTCGTGTCGTTTGCTGCCGGGTTCTTGCTTCCGTTTGTGCAATTGCTGCTCTTGCTATGGGTGTTTTTTGCGCTCTCTCTTGGACGCTTGCCATTACGCTTTGAAGAACTGATTAGCCTGATCGATTTACTGAAGCCTTGGTGTATGGTGCCAGTCTTTTTGATGGGCATCCTGGTGTCAGTGGTGAAGCTTGTGGGTCTGGCATCGTTGGTGGCCGGCGTTGGGCTCTTCGCAACGGCAGCTTCAGCGATTTTTATCACTGCACTGACTAGACTGTCTGCCCAAAAGATTCGCTGTCTGGCGCACGACATTGGCTTGCCTGCGCCGTTTGAGGCCTTGCCTAAAGCGCCATCGCCCGCCTTATTTAATCGAACGTGGGCGCTCATCGTTGCGGCTGCTCTGCTTTATATCCCGGCTAATCTTTTGCCGATCATGCAAATTAATTCGATCGCAGGCAACTCAGCGCACACCATTTTAGGTGGCGTGCTTGAATTGGTTTCGATGGGGTCTTACAGTATTGCCGCTGTGGTCTTTATCGCCAGCGTAGTCGTACCGTTGTTCAAACTGGTCTGTTTAACGGTTCTGGTGTATCTGGCCCAGAGGCGTGCTGTGGGTGCTCTCAGAACCCGTACGCATTTGTACGAAGTGGTCGAGTTTATCGGTCAGTGGTCGATGCTGGATGTATTTGTGGTGATTTTGCTCTCGGCGCTAGGTCGCTTTGGCGCTTTATTGACGATTGACCCGGGGGGCGGTGCTGCAGCCTTTGCGGGCGTGGTGATCTTGACGATGTTAGCGGCATTGGGGTTCGATCCGAGGCTGGCATGGCGGCGTGCCGGGCACCGCAGGCATCTTTTGCCAGAGTCTGCGAAAATACCGTCTTGACGTGAGTCTTTAAGCGATTGTGCCTGTTGTTGGCCTCGCTGTTACACCTCTTACCGTTTTTGGTATTGAGGTCATCACCGTATTTGTTTGACCAAGGAGTCCGGCATGCCGGAGCAGTCAATGACAAACCAAACACCCGGGTTGCCGCGTGTCAGTCAACGCCCAAAGCGTAACCTCGGGTGGGTTTGGCTGATTCCGCTTGTGGCAGCGCTGGTGGGGCTTTCTATCCTGTACCACAGCTGGTCCAAACAAGGTCCTCGCATTTTTATTACCTTTCAGTCGGCAACCGGCCTAGAGGCGGGTAAGACGCAACTGCGTTATCGCGACGTAGTGATTGGCCTCGTCAAAGAGATTCGCTTAACCGAGATGCGCGACAAGGTTGTGGTTGAGGCTGAACTCAATAAAGATGCTGCCGGAATGGCGAACGAAGCGACCCAATTTTGGGTCGTGAAGCCGCGCGTTGGGATAAGTGGTGTGTCGGGGCTGTCGACGCTCATGTCTGGCGCTTATATCGAAACAGATACTAAACACGGTGCGCTCGGTAAGGCCACGCAAAAGCAATTTAACGGTCTCGAAGAGCCTCCGCCGATTACCAGTGATCGCCCAGGTACGCGTTTTGTCTTGCGCAGTGATGACTTGGGTTCTTTGAGTGTGGGCGCGCCGATTTACATGCGTCGCCTGCAAGTCGGGATGATCGCAAGTTACAAACTCGAGCCTGAAGGCAAGTTTATTGAAATTGAAGTGTTCATCGACGCACCTTATGATCGTTATGTAGACGGCAGCACGCGCTTCTGGAATGAAAGTGGTGTCGATGTCACGCTTTCACCTGACGGAATGCAAATCAATACTCAGTCACTCGTGTCCCTAATTGCGGGTGGTGTGTCGTTTGGTTCGTTCGGTAAGCCGCGTGATATCGCTGAGGTGGATCGTGTGTTTAAGCTGTACGACAACCGCCGCGCCGCAGAGATTGAGCCGCAAGGCGTTGCTGTGCCAATCTACATGCGCTTTGAGCAGACCACGCGGGGGCTCAAAGTTGGCGCAGCCGTCGACTTTCACGGCGTTGACATCGGTACCGTGAGTTCGGTGGCACTTGACTTTGACATTGTCACAGCAAAATTCTTTACGTCGGTTACTGCCACCTTGTATCCAGAACGCCTGGGGATGGTGTACCGAGAAATGAATATGTCACGGCGCTCGGTTGAGCAGCTGACAGACTCTTTGGCACTGATGACCAAGCGAGGGCTGCGTGCTCAGTTGCGAACAGCCAATATCTTGACAGGTCAACTCTACATCGTGCTTGAAGATTTTCCGAATGCACCGAAGATTGAATCAATCAAAGCAGAGGTGCCCTTTAAGATGCCAACCGTGGGCTCAGATGATCTAGATAAACTGCAGCAACAGGTGACCAGTATCGTCAATAAGCTCGATAAAATACCGTTCGAGTCAATTGGCACCGAAGTCAATGAAATGATCAAGCAGATCAAAGTGCTGAGTGCGACGCTCGATAAGTCGGTTGTGCCTAAACTTGCTTCTACACTGTCGCAGGTTGAGCTTGCCGTTAAAAACTTGAATGGGTTAATTGCACCGGGTAGCCCAATGACCGCTAGCGCTGAGGCCATGATTGAAGACCTCAGGCGTAGTTTGCGTTCGTTGCGTGGGCTGACTGACTCGTTACAAGCGCAGCCGGATTCTTTAATCACCGGTCGCCAAGCTAAACCCTATTCACGCGAAACGCTTGGGGCTCCTGCAAAATGAAAAGTGCCTGCAAAATGAAAAAATTATTGCTGACAATGTTTGTGGTGGGGCTGGTCGGTTGCTCGAGCCCCGCGCCTCATTACTACACCTTGAGCCCTGAAGGTGCGCGCGCCTCTGTGGCCACAGGTCAACGTGTGGGTGCCTACGCACTGAGCCCGGTCACAGTGCCCCCTGAGGTCGATAACACGGCCTTGGTGACCCGCGAACCGAACGGGCGTCTGATGCTGTTAAGCGATGACCGTTGGACAGCAACCTTATCCTCGCACCTGCAAAGCGCGTTGGGGTTAGAGTTGACTGCTGCACTTGGGATGCCGCCAGTGCAAAATATCAATCAGACGGTGACGCAGGGTGACGCAACGCAAGTGCAAGTTGACGTGCAACGTTTTGAACTGGTGCCTGGGCAGTACGTCGCTCTTGATGCGCTGTGGCGGTTACGCTTTAGGCAGAGTGGCTTGGTCTTGACCTGTTTTTCACGACTCAAGCAAAACGTCGAGATCGGCGTGACGGCGCTTGTGTTGGGTCAGCAAAAAAATACCCAGCTCTTGTCGGCGCAAATCGCACAAGCGCTGGTATCGCGCAGCGCGCCTGCAGACGCTCAATGTACTCAGGCTAAGACATCCCGTTAAAAAACAGCCTTGGTCCAGTGGATTGAGTCAGCTCAGCATGGCTGCGAAGGCTTCAGCTTGATTAGCGCTTGCCTGTACTACCAAAGCCGCCGGCACCGCGCGTGCTTTGCTCAAACTCTTCGACCACGGTGAACTGTACCTGTGCGATAGGTAAAACAACGAGTTGGGCGAGGCGCTCGAGCGGCTCGAGGGTATAGGCGGTTTGGCTGCGGTTCCAGGCCGACACCATGAGTGGGCCTTGATAATCAGAGTCAATCAAGCCGACCAGATTACCCAGCACGATGCCGTGTTTATGGCCAAGCCCAGAGCGTGGCAAAATCACTGCTGCATAGGCTGGGTCGGCCACGTGCAACGACAGCCCTGTGGGGATCAGATGGGTTGCGCCAGGTTCAAGCACTAAAGGCGCCTCAAGACATGCTCTTAAATCTAAGCCAGCCGAGCCAGCGGTGGCATAGGCGGGAATATGTTCGCGCATCCGAGGGTCTAAGATTTTTAATTCGACAGCTTTCAAGGTGAGCTCCTTAAGGTTGGGCACGACGTCGTTTGCTGAGGTCATTACTGTAGAGTAGGGCTAGCGTCGTTTTTTTTGGTGCGAGCTGCGTGTGATCCAAATCAGCACCCCAATACCGATTAACACCGCGCTACCTAGGCCCGAGTAAATCAACGACTCGCGTGAGTGCCTGGCGGCGTCGAGGCTAATTGCGGTCAAATATCCTGGGGCGAGTAAGGCTGGAACCCATAAGATGCCTGACAAAATATTGGCAAGTTGAAACTTCTTTTCAGGCATGCCCATCACGCCTGCAACCGTCGGTATCAAACAGCGTAACGGGCCTAGAAAGCGCCCCACCAAAACCGCCAAAAACCCATACCGAAAACATAATAAGCGTGCGCGTGCCACGGTGCTACGACGCGTTTTCAGTAATTTCGTTCGTAAGACGCGTGGACCAAACCATTTGCCGAGCCAATATGACAACGCATCACCGAGTATGGCGCCGGCAACACCCCAGAGAAAAATGGGTAGAGCAGGCAGTGTGCCGCTGCCCACTAAGCCTCCACTCATCATGAGCAAAACCGTGGCAGGCAAAAAAATCCCGATGACAAAGAGCGATTCGCCAAACGTCATTAAAAAAATGATCAGTCCAGCCCACGCCTGATGGGTCTGAATAAACTGGCCCGCTTGTGTGATGAGTTCTTGCATGAGGGGCGGCGTTTACGCGTTACCAGGAAGGCGTGTCGCAATCGCAGCAATCAACTGACGTGCGATGTCTTGCTTTGCGCTGGTCGGGAGCGGGTGCTCGCCGTGCTCATCGAAAATACTGACAGTGGTGTGGTCAGCATCCATGACGTGTT
>JAIPCU010000133.1 GCA_021738045.1 Candidatus Methylopumilus sp.
GGCGTACCTGCTGCGACTCTGGCCGAGTTGGTTGCCTATGCGAAAGCCAATCCAGGTAAATTAAATTACGGTACGGCGGGCACTTCCATTCATTTGGCTGTTGAGTTTTTTTCTGGGCTTGCGGGCATCAAGATGAATCACATTCCGTATAAAGGGAGTGCGCCAGCTGTCACAGATTTAATAGGTGGGCAGATTCAAGTCTTGTTTGATCCGTTCTCAAGTATCTATCCTCAGGTGGCCTCGGGCAAGGCGCGTGGTCTGGCAATTACCACACCGGTGCGCTCAAAAGTTGCACCTAATATCCCGACCGTCAATGAGTCAGGCTACTCGGGCGTAGACATCAGTTCTTGGCAGGGCATCTTGGTACCCGCAGGCACCCCAAAAGACATCGTTAAAAAGATTAACGCAGCGATGAATAAAGTCTTGGCATCTGCCGAGGTCACTGAAAAGTTTGCTCAATTTAGCGCGGTACCGACGCCTTGGACCCCTGAGCAATTCGGTGACTATATCCAAAAAGAGCAAGCGCGCTGGGGCAAGGTTGCCAAAGATGCTGGGATCAAACCGGAGTAATAATTCCAATCTGCCGGAACTTGTCACTAAATATTGAGGGCGTTGTGATAGAAAGCCTCGCTTGCGTAAGTTGTATTTTGTGGGTAACTAACTAACTAACTCACTCACTGACTTACCGTCGTTTAATACAGCTGACTAAATTTTGATAAATTAAGCAATCAATCAGAGAGCCGCGCTATGCCATTAGATACAACGATCGCTCAACTTTTTGCCAAAATGGCGGCGGCGGGTCGTCCTGCCTTATCCGCTGGATCCCCGCAAGACACTAGAGACATGACCGCAGCCACGCGTGCTGCACTTGGCAAGGGTCCAGACATTCATCAGGTGAAAGATCTGTCGATACCCACGCGTGCGGGTTCAATCGCTGCAAGACTTTTCATGCCCAGCGCCGAGGTTAAGGGTTTGATCGTTTATCTGCACGGAGGCGGTTGGGTCATCGGTACGATCGACGACTTTGATGCGATGGCACGCGCGTTAGCCAAGCGCAGCCAATGCGCGGTGCTGTTGCCCGATTATCGCTTAGCACCCGAGCATCCTTTTCCAGCAGGGATTAATGATAGTGAAGACGCGATTGTTTGGGCGTCTGAGCATATGAAAGACTTGGTGGGTGCCACGGTCCCCTTGCTGGTTGGTGGCGATAGTGCAGGCGGCAACTTGGCTGCGGTGGCAACGCATTCGTTATTAGGTCGCGTGGCCATTAAAGGCCAGTTGTTGATTTATCCTGTGACAGATCACAATTTCAACACCGAGTCATATCAACATTACAGCGATGGTATGCAACTGACTAAACGCGACATGCAATGGTTTTTTGAACATTACGCGCCGGCTTCACTGCATGGCGATCCAAAAATATCACCGATGGCGCAACAGAATATTGAAGGCTTACCCCGCACGGTGGTGTTGACGTCAGAGTATGACGTTTTGCGTGATGATGGCGAGGTGTATGCCAAGAAATTAATTTCAGCAGGTGTACCAGTGATCACCAGACGCATGGCAGGCTTACCCCACGGTTTTATTCGGCTGTACAACATTGTTGAAGCAGCAGATCGAGCGATGACAACGATTGCTCAGGATGTCAATACTTTGCTGCAATAGGCCAGTCAAAAAAATGAATGAGTATCGCGGGAAAAGATCAATATACTTTTGCAACAGAAAGACGAGAGACGAGGCATACAGATGAAAACCTATAATCACTACATCGATGGTCAGTACGTTGAGCCCATCGGTCAAAAATGGATCGACAGCATTGACCCCTACCAGGGCAAGCCGTGGGCGCGTATCCCCCAAGGCTGTGCACAAGATGTCGATCGTGCGGTAACCGCGGCAGCGCGCGCAATGCGTGAAGGCCCTTGGTCAAAAATGACCGCGACTGAACGCGGCAAATTGATGGTTCGTTTGGCCGATTTAGTGACCAAACATGCTGAACGCCTGGCAGAAATCGAAGTGCGTGACAACGGTAAGCTAATGGCCGAGATGCGCGGTCAAGTCAACTATCACCCTGAATGGTTTCGCTATTACGGCGGCTTAGCCGACAAGATTGAAGGCGCGGTGATGCCAATCGATAAGCCTGATATGTTTGCCTTTACCCGCTACGAAGCCGTTGGGGTGGTGGGGGTGTTAACCGCTTGGAATTCGCCCTTATTATTCATCGCCTGGAAATGCGCAGCGGCCATCGCGGCAGGATGCGCTGTGGTCATTAAGCCCTCTGAGTTTGCTTCAGTCTCGACGCTTGAGTATGCGGCGTTAACAAAAGAAGCTGGGTTTCCAGATGGTGTGTTTAACGTGGTGACTGGATATGGTGCTGAGGCGGGTTCTGCTTTAGTGGATCATCCTCAGGTTGCCAAAATTACCTTCACCGGTTCTGATGTGACGGGCGCAAAAATTTATGCACAAGCCGCTCAATCAATGAAACGGGTCTCGCTTGAGCTGGGTGGTAAATCGCCCAATATCGTCTTTGCCGATTGCGATTTAGACAAAGCCGCTGCGGGCGTGATCTCAGGTATTTTCGCTGCAACGGGGCAAACGTGTATCGCGGGTTCGCGGTTGTTGGTACAAAATTCGATTCGTGAAGAGTTTACAAAAAAGGTCGCGGCCTTAGGGGCTTCAGCGCGTAAGGGTGACCCGATGTCACCTGATACCAACATTGGCCCCGTCACCACACCTGGTCAGTATAAAAAAATTCTGGATTACATTGACATTGCTAAGGCTGAGGGGGCGCGTTGTATTTTGGGCGGTGGCCCGGCCACTGACACTGCTTTGCCTGGTGGTCAGTTTGTTGAGCCAACGATTTTTGTGGATGTTGACCCCAACATGCGTATCGCTCGCGAAGAAGTCTTTGGCCCGGTGTTGTCAATCATGGGCTTTGAAGATGAGGCGCACGCGATTCAGATGGCCAACGATACGATCTATGGCCTGGCTGCAGGCATCTGGACAAGTGACATCGGTCGTGCAATGAGGATGTCGTCTGCACTTAAAGCTGGTACGGTGTGGGTCAATACCTATCGCGCTGTCAGCTACATGATGCCTTTCGGCGGCATGAAGCATTCGGGTCTTGGACGCGAAAGCGGTATGGAATCTATTCAGCAGTACCTCGAAACCAAGAGTGTCTGGATTTCGTACGCAGAAGGTGCGCCGGCAAATCCGTTTATCTTACGGTGATAACTTTTGAATAGCGTGGGTATCAGCAGATGCTGTTCTAGGTAGTCATAGTGTCAAATGACTAAAAGATCATAAAAAATAGTGCAATTAAAAATTGTCTGAGATAAGTTCATTACATAAAAAGGATCAAACATGAAAGGCGTCGTCTTTGTTGGTGATAGAAAAATCGAAATGCGCGAGTTCGCTGACCCGACACCCGGGCCCAACGAAGTTGTGCTTGAAATCAAGGCTTCGGGTATGTGCGGTAGCGACTTAAAGTACTATCGTGCCGCACCTGGAGAAGCCACGAAATCCCTTGGCTTTGCTGGAGCAGATCCGGTCATCGGCGGGCATGAACCCTGTGGTGTCGTGGTGGCGGTGGGCTCGAACGTGAACCCCAAGCAAGCCTACTTGGGACAACGTGCGATGTGTCATCACTACCGCGGTTGTGGCGCATGCCCACACTGCTCAACAGGCTGGATGCAGTTATGCGACGAAGGCGTCGCCGAGGTGTATGGTGCGACCGGCAATGGAGCCCATGCCCGTTACATGAAGTGCCCAGCCAGCACGATCGTTGAACTGCCTCCTGAGTTATCGTTTGAGACCGGCGCGGCCATTGCCTGCGGTACGGGTACGGCGTGGGGAGCGTTAAAGCGCCTGGATTTGACGGGTGATCAGACCATCGCGATTTTTGGACAAGGGCCTGTGGGCTTGTCGGCCACACAGTTAGCGGCAGCAATGGGTGCGCGCGTGATCGCCTTGGATGTGAGCCCCGAGCGCCTGGCTCGCGCGAAAGCCTTTGGCGCGAGCGAAGTGATTAATCCTCAGGGTACCGATGTCGTCGCGGCGATTCGCCAGCTCACTCAGGGCTTGGGCGCGCACGCCACCCTTGACGCTTCGTCTTCAGCAGACGCCAGAAAACAAGCGGTACAAAGCGTACGGACCTGGGGCAAGGCGTGTTTCGTGGGTGAAGGTGGAACAGTGTCGCTTGATGTTAGCCCCGACATGTTGCGCCGCCAGGTGACGCTGATCGGCTCTTGGACATTCTCTACCAATGGTCAGGCAGAATGCGCGCGCTTTGTCGCTGACCGTAAGATCGATGTCGACAGTTTGTTTACGCATCGCTGGAAACTGAGCGAAGCCGAACAGGCTTATCAGTTGTTTGATAAGCAGAGCTCGGGTAAGGGCGTGTTCTTGATGTAATTCGGGTACGCCCTGCGCTGCATGATGCGGCTCAGGGCGTGACGCTAGTTGTCGAGACTGATGAATTGCTCAAGATGTTACGCGGTTTGGCTGCGCCACGACAGAGTCATCGGCTGCGTACGTGATGCGCCAAACAAATGAATAAAGGTATCGCTTGAAAATCACCAACCTTCTTGAAAAATCGGTGCCTTTAAAAAGCAACGTTTCAAATGCAGTCATTAATTTTTCGACGCACACGGTATCGTTGGTCGCGTTGGTGACAGATCAGGTGCGCAACGGTAAGCCAGTGATTGGCCTGTCGTTTAATTCGATCGGTCGTTACGCGCAAAGTGGCATTATTGCGCAGCGCATGGCGCCTAGGCTCTTAGCAGCCAAGCCCGAGAGTTTGCTGCAAGATAACGGGCAACTGAGCGCAGAAAAAGTGTTGTCTTGTGCGATGCAAAATGAAAAGCCTGGCGGTCATGGTGACCGCGCCCACGCCGCCGGCGCGCTTGAGTTAGCCGTTTGGGATTTGAATGCAAAGCTCAATGACGAGCCCGTCAGTGCGTTGATTGCACGCCACTTTGGTCGCGCACATTACTCGCCGAAGGTCTCGGTGTACGCAGCCGGTGGGTACTACTATCCTGGCGAACAGGCCGGTCGACTTGAACATGAGTTCAGTGGCTATCGTGACCAGGGCTTTGATCGCTTCAAAATGAAGATTGGCGGGGCTACGCTTGCTGAAGATATGGTACGCATCGAACGAGCGTTGACGATTGCGGGCGCCGGTCAAAAACTTGCAGTCGATGCCAATGGGCGCTTTAGCCTTGAGCAAGCGATTGCCTATGGCGAGGCGATGCAAGGCTACGATTTGCTGTGGTACGAAGAGGCGGGTGACCCCCTAGATTTTGAATTGAATGCGTTGCTCGCCAAAGAATACAAAGGTGCACTCGCAACGGGCGAAAATCTATTCTCACAGCAAGACGTTAAAAATCTCGCGCTGTTTGGTGGCGCGCGCCCTGAGCTTGATATCTTTCAGATGGATCCTGGGCTATGTTACGGCGTCACTGAGTACGCCCGTATGCTGACCGAATTAGAAAGCCGCGGCTTTGATCGAAAGTTCTGTTATCCCCACAGTGGGCAGTTGCTTGGCCTGCACGTGGTGGCTGGCCTTGGGTTGGGCGGTTGTGAGGTCTATCCAGGGGTTTTTCAACCGATGGGCGGCTTTGGTGACAGCACCAAGATTGAGCAAGGTATTGTGAAAGTCTCTGAGGCTGCTGGCTTTGGTTTTGAAGAGAAAGCTAATTTGAGGGCCGAGTTTGCGGCGCTTGTTGGCTAAGAGCTGGGTCGTGCAACAGCTATGCGGTACCGATCTAAAGTGAGATGAATCTGAAGTCAATTGAATGTGAGGCGAGGTGAACTTCGCTGCGCTGCGGCAATCGTAGAAATTATGAGTTTTGGGGTAAACACCTATCGATCCGAGTGCCATTCTGTAGCAAGATGAAAGTCACTAGAAAATAAATAATTCGCTAGTGCAGTAGTGCGAGACAATTATCACAAAATCATAAAGAAATAACCGCTGTAGGAAAGACTAGTTGCTGTTTGATTCAAAAAAACAATCATTTGCGCGAGCCATCTTTTTATGGCTTGGGCGTTGACTCGTAGATCGATCATCAGGAGACATGCATGAAGCTTTACCGATTTTTATCTTTAGCAATGGCAACATTGTTTTTATCCACGGTCCTATTTTCGTCTGAGTCGCAAGCTCAAACAAAACTACGGATTCAATCTGGGTTTCCTCCCTCAAGTTTGATTTACCTGAACTCTTTGTACTTTGCGAAGCAGGTAAACGCCATGTCGGGCGGACGTCTAGTGATCGAGATTTTGCCACCTGGCGCTGTCGTGCCTCCGTTTGAAATTCTGGATGCAGTAAGCCGTAAAGTTGTAGATGGTGGTCACACTGCTGCAGCCTATTGGGTTGGTAAAAATCGTGCAGCTGCCTTGTTTAGCCCAGCGCCTGGCGGCCCCTTTGGCATGGATATGATGGACTATCTTGGCTGGATTCACGACGCGGGCGGTTTGCAGCTTTATGCCGATTTCTATCAAAAAGACTTGAAAGCAAACGTGGTGCCGATTCCTTTAACTTCGGTTGCGCAGCAGGCCTTAGGTTGGTTTAAGACACCGATCAAAAGCTGGGCTGATTTGAAAGGAAAGAAATGCCGTCACACGGGTATCACAGCTGAGGTGTTCGGTCGCGCTGGTGTTGCAGCAGTTAACTTGCCAGGCGGCGAGATCATCCCTGCACTCGAGCGTGGTGTGATTGAGTGTGCCGAGTGGACAGGCCCAGCAGGCGATATTTCGATTGGCTTCCAAACTGTGTTGAAACACTTCTACGCACAGTCGACTCACGAGCCAGCAACGGTACTAGAGATTCTGATCAATGCTGATATCTGGAAAGCCTTGCCTGCAGATCTTAAAGCCATTATTCATTCTGCCGCGATCGAAGCCACCATCAAGTCTGAGATGGAAAGAAATCGCTTGAATTCTTCGGCAATGAAAGAAATGAAAGAGAAGTTTGGCGTGACCATTCATGAGACTCCACCAGATATTCTGTTGAAGACTCTGCAAGTTTGGGATGAGATTGCAAAAGAAGAATCTGCTAAAAACCCCGCTTTCAAACGGGTGTATGACGCGATCTATAAATATGCCTCAGAAGTTGTGCCTTCGCGTGTCATTAATTCTCCTGCTTATGAGTTCACAGCGAATTATTACTTCCCACCTAAAAAGTAGTTAGTTGTAAAACTATTGACAGCACGACAATCTGTTTGTTGTGCTGTCAATTCATTTTTTAGCGTCCCTTCTTTTCTTGAGAGTCACCGGAGAAAATCTGTGAGCGATAACGTTCAGAGTGCGATTGACGTCAGTCGATTAAGCCCTTTTTGGCAAGTAGCGGTCCCCCTGTCCCGTAAGATTGATCGCTTTACACACTACACGGGCCAGTTGACGATGTTTTTGCTTGTGCCTCTGATTTTTAGTAGTGTCGCTGAAGTGATTTTGAGATATTTCTTTAAAGCACCCACGGCCTGGGCAGGTGATGTCACCTTTATGGCAAACGGGTCGCTCTTTATGTTGGGTTCAGCCTTTGCGCTGCTTAACGGTGCGCATATCCGCACTGATATTTTATGGGATAAGTTTTCAGTCACGAAAAAAGGCTGGATTGATCTGATTACGTATGTTGTTTTATTTTTACCAGTCATGGGGTTATTGACGTCAATCTCGATCGATGATGTCATCAAATCTTTTCAGATTAACGAGAAGTCGAATCTTGGCCTTTGGCAGCCCATCATTTGGCCGCTCAGAGCGGTTGTACCAGTCGCTTTCGCGCTGCTATTCATTCAAGGTATTTCCGAACTTCTAAAGTCGCTCTGGGCCGTGAATACAGGCACCGAATTAGTGCGTCACGAAAAAATCGAAATCTAGCCAAATGCCCCTCAGGATATCGTCATGAATTTCAACGAAATACTTGGCTTGATCATGCTGTTTTGTATGGTCAGTGTCATCTTCATCGGTTTTTCAATTTCTTTCACACTGCTCTTCATTGCAATCGTTTTCGGTGCAATTGGGTTGGGTGTTGATCGCACGTTCTATCTGACCTATCTGCAAGTGTGGGGGTCGATGAAAGATGACATTGTGCCGGCCGTACCGATGTTTATCTTTATGGGCTACATGTGTGAGCAAGCGGGTCTGATGGATCGACTCTTCGCGACCTTCAGGCAATTGTTTGCACCCATACGCGGATCGCTTTACTTGGCAGTACTGTTGACCGCGACCCTGTTTGCGATGGCCACAGGGATTGTTGGCGCTGCCGTGAGCGTGTTAGGGATTATGGCTGGCGGCATGATGATGAGAGCCGGCTACGATGCGAAGAT
>JAIPCU010000010.1 GCA_021738045.1 Candidatus Methylopumilus sp.
CGCTGCTAATTTCGAAATCCATTTTTTCTCACCAAAAACTGCCTTTGTGCAGCCACACGGCAAACGGTATCATAAGCTCAGCGCCACTCAGCTCAAAGCAACGACTCACTCGAACACAATAACAAAGGCATCTTGTGATCTTAGGCGAAATCTTTGAAAGAAATGCTGTGCTCTTTGGTGACAAGACCGCTATCTACTTCAACAGTCGTGAGGTCACACATGCAACCTTGTTGGCACAAGCCTATCAACTGGGTAATGCGCTACTGTCCTTAGGCTTGCGACGCCAAGACCGCGTCGCGATCCTGGCACAAAACTGCATCGAAACGCTTGAATTGATCGCTGCCGCCGGGCTAACGGGTCTGACTTGCGTGGGGCTCAACTACCGGCTCAGTGCGCGTGAGCAGGTGCATATTCTTCAGGATAGTGCCCCAAGCGTATGGCTCTTTGAAGCGCAATACGCCGAGCGCGTGCAAGAGATTTGCGCGAGCTTAACAACGCTTCCGACCCTTATTTGCATCGGTGTGCCGACCCATACTCTCACCCATGCGTACAACGACTACGGGCAGTTAGTCAGCCAAGCCGCATCGACCCGTCCGGCCTTAATCGCACGCGAGCACGACACCATTTTTTTGGTCTATACCAGTGGCACAACCGGCCAACCCAAAGGGGTGATGCACAGCCAGCGCGGACAACTTGAGCAAACTAAGAATTGTTCAAACATCTTTGCTGCGAGCCCGCAAGATTGCGCATTGCTTGTGATGCCTTTCTACCACTTGGGAGCGATCAGTATTTACTTGTCATACGCCTGGGCCGGGGGCGCCGTTGCGGTACATCGCGCCTTTGACGCCAGCCAGGTCTTATTGGCACTTTCGCAGCAACCGATCACCGCAGCGCTCTTAGCTCCCATTATGATTCAAACGCTGTTGGATGCACCAAGCGAGCAACTCAACCAACCAAACCGACTGCACACCGTTATTTATTCATCCGCACCCATGCCTGTGCCCTTGCTCAGGCGAGCAATCCAGCAATTTGGGCCGATCTTTATGCAGGTCTATGGCATGACTGAAAGCATGCTGGGCACGTGCCTCTACAAACATCAACACACACTCACAGGCCAGCCACACCAAACCAAGCGCCTGGCCTCGGCGGGTCAACCCTATTTTGGCTGTCAGATCGTGCTGCGAAAAGACGATGGTTCAATCTGCAGTACCAACGAAGTTGGCGAGATTACGATCTTGTCAGACGCCACCATGCAAGGCTACTGGAACAACTCTGTCGCCACACATCAGACCATCCGAGACGGTTGGTGCTACACCGGCGATCTAGGCTACTTTGATGCTCAGCATTTTCTCTTTTTAGTCGATCGAAAAAAAGACATGATCATTTCGGGCGGAGAAAACATTTATTCGCGCGAGGTCGAAGAGGCACTGCTGACACACCCCTCGGTCTTTGAGGTCGCCGTCGTGGGTGCGCCCGACAACACCTGGGGCGAGGCAGTCGTCGCTTTTATTGTCTGCCGCGGACCGCAGCCCGACTCGCAAGAGCTGATCGAGCACTGTCGACAACAAATCGCAAGTTATAAAAAGCCTAAGTCCATTTTTTTTATCGAAGCTCTGCCCCGTATTTTGAGCACCAATAAAGTCGATAAAAAAGCGTTACGCGCACGCATGCTTCATGTTGCCGCGCAACATTAAATGAATTGACCAGCCATATAGACTTGCGCCTAAACCTTTCATTGGACACAGAGGCAAAATCCTGAAAGAATGCGCCGAGTGACTCGTTCGTAGCAAAAACGAAAAATAAAAACCGTTGTGATCATGCCTGCCTATTGCAGGCTTTGCTCACAGCACTTCAGGAGCAATCTCATGAAAAAACTCATCCTAGGGCTTACCCTTATTCAGGCTGCGTGGGCATTGCCCGCTGCGGCAGCAGACTACAAGATCGGTGCAATTTTCCCGATGAGTGGTGCGAATGCCGAATACGGTCAAATTTTTGGTACGGGCGTTAACTTAGCGATTGAGCACATCAACGCCGATAAAAAATTATCTGGCACCTTGTCAGTGATTTACGAGGACAGTCAGGCTCTGCCTGCACAAGGTGTGACTGCGGCGACCAAACTGGTCAACGTATCCAAAGTGCCTTATGCGCTGTCAGCCTTCACCGGCGTCTCTAAGGCTGTCGCGCCTGTTGGTGCACGCACCAAAACCGTGATGGTCAATGGCGGCGGTGTCGGCCCTGACCTCGCAACACTGGGCGAATACTTCTGGAACGTCATTCCCTTAGCAAACTTTGAAGTCCGCGTCATGGCGCCCTTCTTGGTCAAAGATAAAGGCTTCAAGCGTGTTGCCATGGTGTATGTCGATGACCCAATTGGTCAGTCGCTTTTGGCAGACCTCACCACTGAAGTCAAAGCCGCAGGCGGCGAAATGGCTGGTAACTTTTCGATCCCGACTACCGCACAACAATTTTCAGGAATCGCGGCTCGCGTGCGCGACACCAAACCTGATGTCGTCTATATCGCTTCGTACGGCAACCAGCAAGTTCAATTGATTAAACAATTGCGCGACAACGGAATCAGCCAGCCGATTGCAAGCTATTCAGCGTTTTCAACACCCTCTGTCTTGAACTTGCCCGAAGCAAAAGGTGTTTACTTTTCGGCTCAGCAGTTGAATTTGACACGTAACGACCCACTCACCAAACGCGTGGTTGCTGATTACAAGGCTAAATACAACAAAGAGCCAGGCGCCTACGTGGTGAACTATTACAACGCGGTGTTAACGTTTGCTGAGCTTGCCTCGGCTCTCGAGAAAGCCGGTAAACCCGTCACTGGCGAAAACTTACTGGCCCAACGTAAAGTCACCAAAAGCTTTGAATTTGTCGGTGCAACCGTTTCGTTCGCAGAAGATGGCACAGTTAAAGCGCCTATTCAAATCAACGAAATTGTTGGCGACGGCACCACCAAAGTGGTCTTAGCAGGCAAGTAAGTTTTTAGTGCTTTAGATTGCTTTAGGATATTGCCTCATGCTGTTTACGCAACTTTTTATTAACGGTCTGCAAACCGGCGCGCTCTACGCGCTGATTGCAGCCGGGTTTTCGCTGATCTTTGGCATGACCCGGATTTTTCACGCGGCGCATGGGGCAACCTTTACGATTGCCGGTTATATTTTTTATGAGTGTTATTCAGTCCTGCATCTGAGCTGGCCGGTGGCGGCGCTTGCAGCCACCGTCGCAGCGAGCCTGTTCGGCGTGCTGCTTGATCGCTATGTCTACGCAATCATTCAGCGGCACGAAGGCTCATTCTTTACAGTGTTCGTCGCCTCGTTTGGCATGGCCATCATCGTACAAAACTTGATCGCGATGATCTTTGACCGTGGCGCAGTAACGGTATCGACCCCCTTGAGTAAAAGCCTTGAGGTGATGCCTGGGCTCTATGTCGCCCCGATCGCGGCAGTCGTGATTGTGTGTGCCATCATATTTTTTGTGGCGCTGCAGTGGTTGCTGACCAAGACCAATATGGGGATCGCACTTCGGGCGCTGGGTGAAAATCCAACACTCATTGAGGTCTATGGTCTCACCCCACGCTTGCTGTCGCAATATGTCTTCTTGATCGGTTCAATTCTCGTTGTACCGGCTGCCATCCTGACTGCAGCAACGTCTGGCTTGAACCCAGCCATGGGCAACCATGTGATGCTCATCAGTATTGCCGCAACAATCGTAGGAGGCGTCGGTAGTTTGCGCGGGGCCGCGATGGCCGGTTTGATTTTAGGCATGGCCGAAAATCTCTGCCTGGCTGTCATTGACCCGCAATGGAGCGAAGCCGTCACGTTTGTGATTCTGTTCTTGTTCATTCTGTTCCGCCCCGGTGGTGTGTACGGTCGCGCGGTTGTGTCCTAAAAGAGAACATCACATGATTGCCTATCTTCAAAATATTGCTGTACTGTTTTGCATTAACGCGATTTTGGCGTTGACCCTGAATTTCATTATGGGTTACGCCGGTATTTTTTCGCTCGCACATGCCATCTTTTTTGGCGTGGGCGCATACGCCACTGCGTATATCGCGATGCATGCATCTGACTCATTGCTACTTTGTATGGCAGCTTCGGCTGCTATCTCAGCAGTCTTGTCGATGGCGCTGGCGCTACCAGCCCTAAGGGTACGCGGAGAATACTTTGTCGCGGCCTCACTTGGCTTACAAGTGATTGGGGTCACGATCTTCTCTGAATGGAAATCCATTACCGGCGGGCTCGGCGGCATGATCGGGATCCCGCGCCCCAAACTATGGGGCTATACCTTTAATGACGACACCGCCTTTCTGGCTCTTGCGCTCGTCGTACTTGGTTTCGTGGTGGGGATTACCGCGTTGCTTGTGCGCGGCAGTTTTGGCCGTAGTTTGATGGCGATCCGCGATAGTGAATCTGCCGCCCAGACCTATGGCAAACATGTCAACGCCATCAAAACGCTCTCTGTTGCAGTCGCTGCAGGCTTGGCGGGTGTCGCGGGCTCACTCTATGCTTTTTATATCAGCTTTATTAACGTCGAAAGCTTCATGCTAGAGACTTCGATTTTATTGATGGCCATGGTCATCATCGGCGGCACCGGCACCCTGTTTGGGCCGATCGTGGGCGCTGCGCTACTGATGTCGTTGCCAGCCGCCCTGACCTATCTGCCATTTTTACCGCCGACTGAGCTCGGCTCGATTCAACAAATCATTTATGGTTTAGCGATGGTGCTCTTGATGATGTTTCGCCCGGGCGGTTTGGTGGGCGGGCGCAGCAAGGAGAAGTCAGCATGACGACCTCAACGTCTTCGCAAGAGATCTTGCTGCAAATTAGAAACGTCAATAAGAACTTTGGTGGCTTACAAGCTATTGATGATGTGACGCTCGATCTGCCGGCCGGTGTGATTACCACCTTGGTGGGCCCCAATGGTGCAGGCAAAACCACCTTGTTTAATCTGATTACGGGGCACTTAATCCCGAGCAGTGGCACGATACATTGGTTAGGCAAACCACTGAAAGGTTCTCAACCCTGGCAGGTCGCCCGCCTCGGCATCGCACGGACCTTTCAAGATTTACGTCTGTACAGTCAAATGACGGTCGAAGAAAACATCATGACGGTGACAGAGCGCGGCAGTTGGCTTTGGCAAGGCGGTCGCCAAGCCGCCGAGCAACGCGTCACTGAAATTTTGACTGAAACCCAACTACTCGACAAGCGCCACGAACGCGCGGTTGATCTTGCCTACGCCGAACGAAAATTTTTAAGTCTTGCACGGATCATGGCAAGCGAAGCGAAGCTTTGGCTGCTCGACGAGCCTGCCTCAGGCCTAGACCCTCGCTCTTTTGATCGCTTCGTGACATTATTACGCGATTATGCCAAGCGTGGAATCACAATTTGTATCATTGAACACAACCTTGACATCGTGATCAAACTTTCAGATCGCGTCGCGTTTTTAGATCAAGGCAAACTCCTTGCTCAAGGCAGTTCAGAAGATATCTTAAAAGATCCGCATCTGGCAGCCATCTACTTTGGAGAGCGCGCATGACCGCGGCTAATTTTCTTGAAGCCAAGAACCTGCGCGTTGGTTATGGCGGCAGGCCTGTGCTTGACAACTTTAACGTGAGCCTCGGCTACAACGAAGTGCTCTGCCTGATCGGACACAATGGCGCCGGTAAGTCGACCCTATTGAAAGCCTTGTTTGGCCTTGTGCCGCTTGCTGAAGGTACGATCATCCTTGAAGGCAACACGATCGCTAAGCCCGATCCGCGTGGCATGAACGCGGCAAGTATCGCGATGGTCCCCGAAGGTCGCGGCGTCTTTCCAGGCTTAACCGTTGCCGAAATCATGCGGCTGGGCTTTTGGGCGAACGGCATCCCTGCGGGCGAGCAGGCTGCCCGGCTTGAGTGGGTGATGAGCGTGCTCCCGATGATCAAAAAGTTTTATACGCAACGCGCAGGCACACTGTCGGGCGGCCAGCAACAAATGGTGTCGTTAGGCCGTGCCTTGCTTGGCCAGCCTCGCTGTCTGTTACTCGACGAGCCCTCGATTGGCTTAGCGCCAAAACTTTTTCAAGATTTGGCGGGCCCCTTACGCGCCCTACAGCAAGAGCGCAAGATGTCGATTTTGATCGTCGAACAAAACATCCGCGAAGCACTCAAAATTTCAGATCGTGTCATCGTCATGAAATCAGGTCAATTGATTCGTGAAGGCACCCCCGAAGCCTTTAGCAACAATGCCGACCTGATGGAACTTTATTAATACCCTTTGGCTGGCCATGTTGCACAAAGAACGCTCTTCCTATGTCGCAACTGGACGCCTGACAGCAGAGCCTGTATTGACATGACGCATTCTTGTACATTGCGCTCGGTCTATGAGCATCACCTCATTCAAGCACCCAATGCGACCATGCTGATCCAAGAGGGTCAGCACATTTCATACTTGCAGTTTGAACAACTCGTACAAGAGACCGAAGCTTGGCTGGTTCAACAAGGGGTGAAACGCGGCGACCATGTCGCCGTGTGGTTGATCAACCGTGTCGAATGGCTTGCAATATTTTTTGCGCTTGCGCGTGTGGGCGCCACACTGGTGGCCGTCAACACAAAATACCGCAGCCACGAAGTTCAATATATCTTAGCGAACTCGCACGCTCAATTTTTAATCTTACAACTGAATTTTCGCAAAATTGATTTTGCGCAAGTCGTTGAAGGTGTTGAGGCAAGTGCTTTGCCACATCTCAAAACGATCATGATGGTCGATGCAGATCAGAGCACACCAGCCACTCTGTTGAAGCGCCCCGTGATCCATTTTTTGCCCACGCTCGCACAAACAAGCAGCGCCACAAACGGACAACAAGACCCTGCGGCGACTCTCAAGGCACACCCCAAGGGCAAACTAGACGCAACGCCTCAAGGTTCGAAGACTGGCGCTCAAATCAATGCGCAGTCGGCAACCGACACCTCAGCGCTTGAAGACCTGCCCGTTATTTTTTTCACAACCTCGGGCACCACGAAAGGCCCAAAGCTTGTCGTACACACGCAAAAGACTCTCAGCGAGCACGTACGACACATCGCGAGGGGCTATCAGTTCGGCGCACCCGGTGATGCGTTACTGACCGCGCTGCCACTCTGTGGCGTGTACGGTCTAGATAGCGCGTTGGCTGCCATTGCAGCAAGAATGCCAGTCGTGTTAATGGATTTTTTTGACGTTGCCTCAGCCAGTCAGTTAATCAAGCAGCACCAGATCACACATATTTTTGGTAGTGACGAAATGCTGCGTCGCTTTGCAGAGCAAAACCCAGAGCCCATCGCCTTTACCTCACTCAAGCTGTTTGGTTTTGCGGCCTTTAGTGCACGCTTCATTGAACTCGCTCAAGAGTTAATCCCGCGAGGATTTCCAATGCGAGGCCTCTATGGCTCGAGCGAAGTGCATTCTTTATTTTCAGCACAGCACCCTGAGCTACCGCTCGAAGAGCGCGTGCTAGGCGGAGGCACACCAGCCGCCGGAGCGCTCGCGTCAGTGCGAGTACGCGACCCTGACACTTTAGAACTTTGCGCCGCAGGCCTGTCGGGCGAACTCGAGATCAAGGCACCCACTTTATTCAAAGGCTATTTCAATAACCCCGAGGCCACTGCGCAAGCGTTTACCGAAGATGGCTACTTCAAAACGGGTGATCTAGGCTACCTGCGCGGTGATGGTAGTTTTGTATACCAATCGCGGATGGGCGACACGATGCGGCTGGGGGGCTTTTTAGTCGACCCGACTGAAATCGAAGATGTCTTAGCCGCACAACCCGACATTGAAAGCGCACAAGTGGTGGGTGTCGAGATCAACGGTCAGCCGCGTGCCGTGGCCTTCGCGATCGCAAAAAATAAGCAATGCCCACCAGATACGCGTGCTACCCTCAAGGGTGTCGCAAAAACACTCGCTGCTTTTAAGATCCCCGCACACCTTTGGTTTGTTGACGAGTTTCCAACAACAGCCAGTGCCAACGGACAAAAATTTCAGCGCGTCAAACTCAGAGAGCTTGCGCTAGAAAAGCTAGCTACTTAGCCACATCCGGCTGGTAACGCGCCCCCAACCGCAGCGCCTCAGCCCTTAAAAATTCAAGCGCTAACGCCGCCGGCTCAGGGTCACCCTTTACGCCCAGCTCAATATGGGGCACCCCGCCACCCTCACCCACTGAGGGCAAACTAAAGGCGCGCACACCTGGCCACTTTTGCTCGAGTGCTTCGAGTGCAGGCGTGATCCGCGATTCGGGCATGCCATAGACCAAGAATGAATGTTCGACCTGCTGATTTTTGTGATGCAAGTGTGCATAGCGACTATCAAGCGTCGCCTCGAGCATCGGCCAGGCCATCACCGGAAATCCCGGCACAAATGTATGGTTTTGAATGAAAAACCCAGGGATACGATTAAACGGATTAACGACCGCCTCGCAACCTTGCGGAAAATAGCCCATCTGCAAGCGCTGTTGATTTTCAGGAGCATTGATATCAGGATTGCCCCCGCCCTTAGCGGCAGTTTCGGCCACTCGCAGGCCAATCTGCTCTGCGGCAAAGGGGTGCAGCGCCAAAGGTAATTTCAGTGCGGCAGCGGCCGCTTGACGGGTATGATCATCGGGCGTAGCGCCGATCCCACCACAACTAAACACGGTATCGCCCGACGCAAAGCTGCGTTCAAGCGCAGCGGTCAGCAAGGCACGATCATCAGACAAGACTTCGACCCAAGACAACTGCAAACCACGCGCACTCAATAATTCGATCACCTTAGACATATGCTTGTCTTGCCGGCGACCTGACAAAATTTCGTCACCAACGATAATCAACCCAAACCGCGTGTTGTCTTGAGAAGCAGACATGATGTTTCCAGTAAAAATTGAAGTCAGTCAAATTTGAGAATAGTCGACATTTCAGCACAAATGCGACGGCCTTGGTCGACTTATGACGGGTCAGCCTCAAACATTTAGTGCATTTCGCTACGCAGCTGGCGCAGGCTTGCTAGCCCGTAGTGTGTGTAGACCAAGCCCGAGAAGACTGGCAGAAACACCCAAGCTGGCGGGAACAAATTCAAACACGCACAGAACAAGCCAATCACCCAAAACCCAGTGCCGTGACGCGCCAACAGAATTTTTCGCTCGGCAGCACTGGCGTGCTCGACAATCGAGTCAAGCCGCATCATGCGCGAAAAGGCAAAAGTCCACCACAATAGCGACACCAATAAGCCCAAAGGGGGAAACAACCAAAAGGGCAGCGTTAATACCCAGCCCAACATAAAAACCACACTCACCCATAGTGCGTTCCAGAAGCTGACGATAAAGCCATATTCGCCCTGCTTGGCCACATCGGCATAGCGGTGGCGCGACAAATGTGAAACCACCAAGGGCATCACAAACACAGCAGCAACGGCCAGTCCGAGAATCCCCGAAGCGGGCAAGAGCAGCAAGAGCGCAGTCAGGCTAAGCAACCAAGCTTTGACCGACAATAACGAAAATAAACCAAGCGACACGAGCCATTCATTCGCGTCAATCAGCAGACTAGAATCAGTCACTTGCTGGTTCAACCAAGCAGTGAGTGGCCCCAACGCCACAGAGACCAGCACAATCACTGCACCCAGCACAATCAAAAAGGGCATCAACATCGCGAACAACATGCGAGGGTGGCATTGCGAAGCCAGTGCGCGACCAAACGCCTGACCGACCCCTTGTAAGCCGAGCGATTGCTGCGTGATTTGGGGTTGCTGGGTTGTTTGGGTTGGATTCAACGTGAAATTCTCCGAAAAACAGACGGTGCGATGGACTGCGGCAGCAGACGCGCGACCCTAGTCAAGCGCGCAAACGAGGCTATCATAGACAAACCTGATCCTTTGCGCTGCCGAAATCGTGTTTCTTCCAAACTCGCCAACACTTGCCCAAGCCCTAGAGCGGCCCGAACTCACTATCGTCTTGTGTTTTTGTGCGGCATGGTGCGATGCCTGCAAAGCCTATCAACCAAAATTCGAAGCGCTCGGCCAACAACATCCTGACGTTTGTTTCATCTGGGCAGACATTGAAGACTATCCCGAACTGCTGGGCGATGAAGACGTTGAAAATTTTCCGACGATTGCAATTGTTGAAGAGGCTCAGATTCGTTTTATGGGGACCTTGCTGCCCCATATCGAACATCTAAATCGCTTGATTGAGACCATGCGCACGCCGGGCCAACCGCAAAGCACAAGCTTGCCCGAGGACTTAATTGCGCAGTTAAAAACTCTTAGTCAAAAAGCCTAACGTTAACGCTGAAGCTTAGCCTTCAAACGGTTGCTTAACTGTCGATTAGTGCCGTTAAACGTCAAACTGTGGCTTAAGCTTCGCTTCGTTCAGCCAATCTTCACGCTAGCGCTTAATCAGGCTTTTTTTGCGCAGCACCAAGCAGCAAGCCCACCGGGCGTTTCGTTAACAACGAATGCTTTTTCACAGACGTCGCGGGTGCCTGTGCAGCGGCAGCCAGCGAAGCTGCAGATGGCTGATACGGTTTTGTAAAGAAATCATCAAGCGGCTTGGCTGGCGCGCTGTAACGACTTGGGCGCGCGCCGCGCTCTGCGCGATCACTTTGAGAGCTTCGCCCGCTTGAGCTACGCTCTGAGCTCGAGGCGCCAGAGCTACGCTCTGAACCAAAGCTCGAACGGCTTGAACGCGACTCTTCACGCGAAGCACCCCGTGCCAACAACTCGCCTGGGATTTCGAGCGTGCCACGCACGATCGAATTCTTGATCAGCTTTTCAATGTCGAGTAGATATTTTTCTTCGGACGGAGCAAACAACGAGATCGCTTCGCCCAACGCCCCCGCGCGGCCTGTGCGGCCAATGCGATGAACGTAATCTTCGGCGCTGTGCGGCAAATCGTAATTAATGACACAAGGTACACCCGCCACATCGAGGCCACGCGCAGCCACGTCGGTAGCGACCAACACTTCGAGCTCACCAGCCTTAAAGGCCTCAAGCGCCTTCATTCGATCGGCTTGTGTTTTGTCGCCATGAATCGATTCGGCACGTACGCCGTCGAGCTCGAGTTGGCGCGCTAAACGACCGGTACCAATTTTGGTGTTTGAAAACACGATCACTTGCTTCAGGCCACGCGATTTCACCAAATGCACCACGGCTGCCCGCTTAGCATCGCCCGACATGGCGTAAGCAATTTGCGTGACGGTGTCGGCGGTGGCATTGCGACCTGCCACTTCAATTTCAATTGGGCTATTTAAATAGGTACGACCGAGCTTACGAATATCGTTGCTAAACGTGGCTGAGAACAGCAAAGTTTGCCGCGGAGTGGGCAACAGACGGATGATTCGTTCGAGATCAGGCAAAAACCCCATGTCGAGCATTCGATCGGCTTCATCCAAGACCAAAATGCCGACCTGACTGAGATTGACATTGCGCTGCTCAACGTGATCAAGCAGACGCCCAGGCGTCGCGATCAACACTTCGCAACCATTACGCAAGGCCTCTTTTTGCGGATTAATATCCACCCCGCCAAATACCACCGTCGAACGCAGCGGCGTGAGCTTGCCGTAGCGTTTCACACTTTCAGCAACCTGATCTGCAAGCTCGCGAGTTGGCGTCAAAATCAAAGCTCGCACAGGATGACGGGCAGGCGAGGCGCTGCTGTTGGCAAAAGCCATCAGACGATGCAAAATCGGCAACGTAAACGCAGCAGTTTTGCCTGTGCCCGTTTGGGCGGCGCCCATGACATCTTGCCCGGCCATCGCAAGCGGAACTGCTTCCGCCTGAATCGGTGTGGGTATCGTGTAGCCGGTATCAAGCACGGCTTGTAACAGCGCTGGATGCAATCCGATTTCAGAAAAAGTGGGGATTGCTGCGACAGGTCTATCAGTTGGTTGAGTAGTAGAGGTCAAGTAGTTTGTATGATTGAAGTCATTGAATTATTTAAGGAAACGCGTGCTAGTGTACTCCAGTCGAGCGCTTCAGTTCGGGATTCCCCTTAGCTCACTCGCTAATGCACGCTTGTTTGCGACCCTAAAACAACAGTAACAATCCGCGCAGCGACCATAATGTCAACATCCCAGACAAAATCACGAGTAAGCCATTGCGAGTGACTAAAAACACCACGATCGACGCGCCCGCGGCCAAAAACTTGAGGTCAAACTGAGGCCCGGTCTGCACAGTCCAAGGTAGTACATCAGGAACAATGATTGCCACCAGTGCCGCGAGCGGCGCATAGCGTAGCGCGCTGCGCAATTTGGGTGGTAGCGGAAAATAATGACCAAACACCAGATAACCGGTCCGACAAATCACCACGCACAAGGCGAGCAGCAAGATCGCTGAGTACAGATAGAGCGTGTCACCCATCAGGCCCGCCCACGCGGATTTTGCTTGGCTTCAGCCCACATGCCGACCAAGATCCCCACCACGACGGCCGCCAACAGGCCTAAACGCAAAGGTAAGGTCTGCGCCACCCAGGCCACCACGGCTGCGGCCAACACAGACAGGATGATTGGTCGGGTATTGGCCAAGGGCAACATCAGGGCGAGCAAAGCTAGCGTGGCAGCAAAGTCGAGCGACCAAGAATCTGGCACGACAGCGCCTAAGCTAATGCCGATCAAAGACGTGATTTGCCACAGAAACCAAGACGGAATCACTGCCCCAAGGAAGAACCAGTGTTGTTCGAGCGTGCCCTTGCGAGGCGCGTCGTAAAAACGGGGCATAAACGCGACAAAAGCAATATCAACAGCTAGATACCCCATGACCAACCGCTTGCGCCATGACAAATCTTTGAAATAGGGATGCAAAGCTGCACCAAAAATCACAAACCTCAAGTTCACAATAATGCCTGCAGCAAAAATCAACCATAAAGGCGCCCCCGCAGCCATCAACGGCAACGCGGTCAATTGCGCAGAGCCCGCATACACCAGTAGCGACATCGCCGCTGCAGTCTGGTCGGTCAAGCCCGAGCACGACATCGCAACGCCGGTGACGATTCCCCAAATGGTCAATGCCACCAAACCTGGCGCAATCGCTCGCAGGCCCATTAAAAACGCTGCACGTTTTTGCTCGCGCAGAGAGATCAAGGAAGTGGCAGTCGTCAACAGATCCAACAATTTTTTGCGTCTTTGAAACAATTGCCGCTATTGTAGACCGCGCCCTTGGTACACTGTTCTCATTCATTTTTTCTTTGAGATTCGCGATGACGCAAGCCCCCGCCTCTGGCAAAGATCAAGCTCCGGTGCAAGTCGGCGCTGCCGATCTGCCCCTGCATTGCCCCGGTCCACGCGCCCCCCTCTGGAGCATGCACCCCCGCGTATTTCTTGACGTGACACGCACCGGCGCTGTCAATTGCCCTTACTGTGGCACGCAGTATCAGTTGGCTACGGGCACTGTTGTGCACGGTCATTAAGGGCCTCGCACATGCCGGTGATGTTCGCAACACCCGAAGAAGCTGAACTGGCTTTTTATGATGCGCTCGAGCGGGCAGACTTGGCTCGCTTGATGCAAGTCTGGTCTGACGACGAAGAGATCATCTGTGTGCACCCAGGCGGTTTGCGCATGGTAGGTTTACATGCGGTGAAAGAGTCCTGGCAAGAGATCCTGATGCAAGGCGCTTTGCACATTCGCCCAGCTAAGCTCGTGACCACTCAAAGCATGATGAGCACGGTACATTCGCTGATTGAACAAATCACGGTGCGCAGCCAAGCAGGCACCGAAGTTGCCCACTGCTACGCGACCAACGTTTATCACAAAGGTCCAACGGGGTGGCGCATGGTCATGCATCACGCCTCGGCCGCACCCGAACAAACCGGCTTACTCGACTCACACGACGCCCCAGGGCTTTTGCACTAACCTCCCAGCATAGTGCCAGCCTCCCTCGACCTTTCTCCTTGCCATGCTCCGAACTGGTTGCCCGAACGTCACACCCAGACGCTCTTTGGCGCCTTAGTTGCCCCCACCACCCGTCTGCGTTTTGCCCGAACACGTGTCGACACGCCCGATGGCGATTTTATTGATTTGGATTGGGCATACTCAAGCGCCGCCAATCACTACCCGCGCACCCAAGACAGTTCGTTAAGTCACACCGCAGCAGCGCGCTGGCTCACGCCCGCAGAGCAACAGCAACTGCGCGACACACCACCAACACCAGCCTTACTGCTTTTTCATGGTCTAGAGGGCAGCAGCGGTAGCCGCTATGCACAGTCAATCGCCGCCTACTTCAAAGCCAGACAGTGGGTCGTGGTTGTCGCACATTTTCGCGGTTGCTCTGGCTTTGCCAACCGTCTGGCACGCGCGTATCACTCGGGTGACTCGGCCGACATCGGTTTTATTCTTCAAGCAGTGCGACAACAAGTTCCGCAAGCGCAGTGGCACGCAGCGGGCGTCTCGCTTGGTGGTAACGCGTTGTTAAAGTATTTGGGCGAACAGGCTGCACAGCTGACTTGGCTTGTGGGTGCCGCCGCGATTTCTGCGCCCCTCGATTTGGTCGCTGCAGGTAACCACCTGTCAGACAACACCTTTAACCGTGAAGTGTATTCTCGTCATTTTTTACGTTCGCTCAAACCCAAGGTGTTTGAGAAAGCGCGCAGATATCCAGGCGTCATCGATACCTTCAAGGTCAATCAGGCGCGCGACTTGCGCGAGTTCGATCACGCGTATACCGCGCCCATGCACGGTTTTAAAGATGCCATCGATTACTGGACTCAATCGGCCAGCAAACCCTGGCTCAAAAAAATTGTGACCCCCACCCTGGTGCTCAACGCCAGAAACGATCCGTTTTTACCCGAGCACACCCTGGTGGGCCCCAACGATTGCAGCGAGGCCATCACTTTGCATCAACCGGCGCTAGGCGGCCATGTCGGCTTTGTCACAGGAACTTGGCCTGGCCACTTAAACTGGCTACCCGAACGACTGCAGCGTTATTTCGAGACGCTTGAGCCTCGTACGGCCTGAGGTTCTACAACCCTGCAGCCTGACAGCCTAGGCCACTGCGGCCTAATCGCCTACGACTTGAAGCGCTCGAGCAATCTGCGGTCTTCAGCGATTTTTGCCGTTAAGGTACGGATCCTGACATCGATCTGTGACTGCACATAAAAATCTTGCGACAACGTGCGCGCCTGCTGCAACTGCGCAACCGACGCAGACAAGGCCCCAAGTTGCTCATAGTAAGACGCCATCGCCTGACGCGCGAGCACTGGCTCGTTTAAGCGATCGTGACTCGTGCCGAGCATTTTATAAAAGTCAGGCTCGCCTTTTGGCCAGCGCTTGAGTTGCTCTTGCAGATACGCGATGGCCTCTTTGTCTTTTGCTTGCAGCTGCAAACACTCTGCCACTTTTAACGCAAACGCGCGCCGCTCAGGCCAACGTTTTTGCGCAGCCTGTGCGGCAGCTAAGGCCTGCCCAACTTGCTTGCGCGCCAACTCAAGTTCGACACGCTGTAAATCGAGATAGGGCGAGTTTGCAATAAGTGCTTGCGCCTGTTCTAGCGTACTCGCTGCGGTTTTAAGATCTTTACGCACCGTCGCGGCAAGCGAGAGTCCGTACCAGGCAGCAGCCTGCTTTGCCTGACTGCCACTTGTGGTCGCGCCGGCCTTCGCACTCGCACGCACCTCTTCTTGCAGTTGCTCAACCACTTGCACCAGAACCCGCGGGTCGATGGCCTGCAACACCCGAGCTTTGGCTCGCACAAACCAAAACTCATCCAAGGCTTGATAATTGGCAACCGGCAACTGCCTGATGCGATTTTGCATGTCGGTCATGCGCGAAATGCTAAGCGGGTGGGTTGAAACATACACCCCTCCACCACGCCCCTCATTCAAGCTTGAAGCTTGCATCAAGCGTCCAAACATCACTGCCATGCCGTTCGGGTCGTAACCCGCCTTACGCAACATTTCAAAGCCCGTACGGTCAGCCTCTTGCTCGGCATCGCGCGAGAACCCAAGTTGTTGCGCGATGGCAGCGGCTTGACCAAAGGCCGCGATCCCCATCGCAGCCTGCCCGCCGCCAGGCGTCAACCCGGCAAGAATCGCTGCCGCAAGCGCCGCGATTGCAAGGTGCCCACTCTGTTGCTGCTGGGTCAGCCCGCGGGCAATATGCCGCTGGGTCACGTGAGCGATTTCGTGCGCGAGCACCCCGGCAAGCTCAGCCTCGGCGCCTGAGGTCACAATCAAACCGGTATGTACCCCGATATACCCACCTGGCATCGCAAACGCGTTGATGGCAGGGTTGCGCACACCAAACACCTCAATGTCTGGTGCTCCGCCCGGCGCATAGACGGCAAGTTTTTTACCCATCGCATTCAAATACTGATTTAAATCAGGATCCTTGATGTACTCTGGGTCACGGCGGCCTTCGACCATGATCGCCTCGCCCAAACGCCGCTCAAGCGCCGGCGACAGGTCTGAGCTTGAGGCCGGCCCAAGCGATGGCGCCGAAGACGGCTGTGCCCAAGCACTTTGCCAGCCGATTGTGAGTGCTAGCAACCCCGCCATGCACTTTTTAGGCAGCGATTGCAGCGATGTCATTAAACTGTCATGTGTCATACGTTTATGATAGCGGTAGTTACGTTTGGTTCCGCACGTGTACGGCCCTACCTTCAGGATTAAATTATGCGTCCCGTTCGCAAAGCAGTCTTCCCCGTTGCCGGTCTAGGCACTCGTTTTTTGCCCGCCACCAAGGCGATGCCAAAAGAAATGTTACCCGTTATTGACAAACCCTTGATCCAGTACGCGGTTGAAGAGGCAGTCGCAGCCGGTATTACAGACTTAATTTTTGTGACAGGTCGTAATAAACGCGCCATCGAAGATCATTTTGATTCGACCCCCGAAATGGAGGCTGAATTAGCACGCAAAGGTAAAGCCGAGCTGCTTGCGATCGTTCAGGGTATTTTGCCCTCGCATGTCAGCTGCATTTATATTCGTCAATCTGCGCCGCTAGGCTTGGGCCATGCCGTGCTAACAGCGGCCCCGATCGTCGGAGACGAACCCTTTGCCGTTTTGCTCGCAGACGACCTGCTCGACGCCGATCGTCCGGTCATCGGTCAGCTCATCGACGCCGCCTTAACCTATCAAGGCAGCATCTTGGGTGTACAAGAGGTGCCGCTCAACGAGACCGACAAGTACGGTATCGTGGCGACCGACCCGGTCAGCGCGCGCACCGAGCGCGTGCGCCATATTGTTGAAAAACCTAAACCAGACGTCGCGCCCTCGACCCTCGCTGTCGTTGGGCGTTACGTGCTAGATGCCCGCGTATTTGCGCATTTGCGCCAAACTCAGGCGGGCGCCGGCGGCGAGATTCAACTCACCGACGGTATTGCTTCTCTCATGAAAGAAAAAGCCGTGTTTGCTCACCGCTATGAAGGCGTGCGCTACGACTGCGGCAACAAAGAGGGCTGGTTCAGGGCTAACGTGGCACTTGGGCGCAAGTATCACAATCTCATCCCTTAACCCTCAAAGCCCTGGCATGCGCGAACTGTTCGAGCGTCTGTCTGGCGAGATCATCAGCAAACACCTCATTGAGCACGAGGTTTTGCCTCGCCCCAACGCCCCTTGGCTGACAAGCGCATCAACGTGCGCAACGCGACGATTAAACCAATCACTTCCGTCATGGCGGCAGGTATCCACATCGTCAGACCACCGATCATCTGATCGGTCAGTGCCTCCATCGGAATCGCCCGACCGCAAAGATCGAACAAAGGATACAAATCGCGTTCGGTGAAAGCAATAATGGCGCCAGCCACCATTTGCGGAGCCATCGTCACAATCGGCGAAATCACTCGACCACCGGGACTCATGGCTGAAGGTGGACAGACCCGCCGGTCAAGTATCAGATTCCAGTACATGAACCCAGTGATCACGACTGACCAGTTCATCAGTCGATACAAGCGCCAATCCAGCATTGAATAAAATTGCACTGACGGGATCAGCCAGACAACCACCAAAAAGATAAACAGTGCCGGCACAATGATAGGGTTGGTCAGGATCGCGATCAGACTACGCCCCGGCCAAGTTTGGTTAAAGCGGGACAAGCCACGACGCCACGTCAGCGGCAATCCAGCTCGCATGACCTGACCTGGGTAGGCCGCCATCACCACCAGAGGCCCAAGGTGATGCAAGACCAAGTGCTGAATCCGGTGCATAAAAAACATCCGCTCGGCGTAATAATCAAGCATGGTATGAAGCGACAGATACAGCATCACCATCCCGCTCCAGAACAGCCATTGCCTGACGCGGGTCACCCGATGCACGCGCTGGCCGCGCACGAACAACGCGCCACAGACCAAAAAGCAGAGCAGCAAGGTGGGAGAGAACTCCCAGGGTTCAAGCCAGCCGATCCAATCCATCACAAACCCTTATTGAGTGTGGCAATCTGATACAGAAGCCGCGCAGAGATTGTAGTATGTCGTGTGTTCAACCACCGCGTACGATACCTCTATGTCCCTTGCAACAGCCGATCTCAAGAGCCCGACCACTCGTCGTCAGCAATTACTGACCTGGATGCACAGCCTCGGGGGCGGGGTCGCCGTCATACCAACGGCCCCTGAACGCACCCGCAATCGGGACAACCACCATAGCTACCGCCACGACAGCGATTTTTTCTATCTGACGGGTTTCTCTGAAGCGCACGCCTGGCTGGTGTTGGTCGCCGGTGAAGTGGATCAGAGCATTCTGTTCTGCGAAGGTAAAAATCCAGAACTCGAGATCTGGACTGGCGTGCGTTGGGGGCCCGAAGCAGCGGCAGAACATTTTGCCTTTGATGTGGCACACGACGTGAAAGACCTCGATACCCTGATCCCGCAACTGCTGATCGGGCAACGCAACTTGTTTAGCACCCTGTCGCGCTCGCCTCAGCCCGACCTGCTCAAGCATTTACAAGGCTGGCTGGTCACCGCACAACACAGTGTGCGCGACACTCGGGCGTTACCACATCAATGGTTAGATCTCAGCGACGTGTTGGCAGAGATGCGCTTGGTCAAGGATGCCTCTGAACTTGCCACCATGCGGGCGGCGGCTGCGATTTCTGCGCAAGGCCACGTTCTTGCCATGCAGGCAGCACGCCCTGGGTGCCACGAGTATGAGCTTGAAGCCGAGCTGCTGTATCACTTTCGCAAACACGGCGCACAGTCGGTCGCTTACGACAGTATTGTGGCAGCGGGTGCCAACGCTTGCATCTTGCATCATCGCGCGGGCAATGCCGTGATGCAAGAGGGTGATCTGGTCTTGATCGATGCCGGCTGTGAGCTTGACGGTTATGCGTCAGACATCACGCGTACGTTTCCGGCGAACGGGAAATTTTCAGGACCGCAGCGCGCCTTATACGACATTGTTTTGGCGGCGCAACAGGCAGCCTACGACAAAACCTCACCGCAGCAACACTTTAATGCAGGCCATGAGGCCGCGGTGCAAGTGCTCACGCAAGGGATGCTAGACGAAGGTCTACTGCAAGGCACTCTGTCAGAAGCCATCGAAACCACAGCCTATCGAAAATTTTATATGCATCGTACCGGCCACTGGTTGGGTATGGATGTGCATGATGTGGGCAGCTATCGCAGCCCCCCAGCGTCAGCCGAAGAGCGCCCTTGGCGACAGCTACAAGCAGGCATGGTGTTAACGATCGAACCTGGGCTTTACGTGCGCCCTGCAGCAGATGTTGCAGAAAAATTCTGGAACATCGGCATCAGAATCGAGGACGACGCTGTCGTGACCGAAACAGGGTGCGAACTCATCACGCGTGGCGTACCCGTTGCAGCTAACGAGATCGAAGCCCTCATGCGCGCGCGTTAATGATTGTGATAGCGTAGGGTCATGCGTGCGCAGTACCAGTTATTACATCTTAGGGTCACCCGCACGCAGTAACAACTGTTACACGCTACGGACTCGTCTAAGCGCAATTTGTCCATCTTGAAGTGCCATAATAACGGGGCGTAGAATCGACGTTCAACGCTTAGCAAAAAAGGAAACACCAAGATGGAAATTCACCTGACAAAACTTGAAGCAGTCATCCCGACCCTTGCGACTAAAGAGGATCTTCAGCGTGACATGAAGGCACAGACTTGGACAATCATTCGCTGGATCACTGGGGTTTTGATTGCAGCCACCACAGCGACGACAGCAACAACTTATCTGATCACCACTGTGGCCAAATAAGTTGCGTTAATCCGAATTTAAGTTAAAGCCATCCAGCCACCCAAGCGCGGTCCACACATAGATCACGATCATCGCGATACCAAACATGAAAGCAACGGTACCGATCAACAGCGTAAAACTCGCGATCAACACTGCACCCCAACCGCTTGGGCGCTCGCGCACCAAGCCCACGTTATAAAAGCCGTCAAACTTCGCATCGCTCATCAGGCATAAAACAATCGCCTCAATAAAGCCATCGAGAATCGGGATAAACAACAGAAAAAATGCCGGATTTTCGTACCAGATATCGGCAAAGGCACTGGCAATCATCAGCGCAACACCCAGCACGCTCACCATCCAGGCGTGGCGCCGCCCCAGGTACCACCAGTGCGCGCCGACACAGCCAAACAACGCAGCCAGTAAACCAACCGTCGTTTTATGGCGAAACCGTGTCGAAGGCGCTAAATGTGGGGCAGAAGATGCAGTCATGAGGCTCTGTCAATTTTTAAGGACAATAAATTAAAGTGGATCGCACTGAGGTGTCGGATTTGCTCACTCGCCAAGCACTTGCTACTTTGAACAAAAATCGCATCAAAAGCAGTGTTAGTGTAGAACACGCATTAGTTCGGCGTGACATCTGACTCAAGTTGGTGCCCACTTCTAAGTGATGCCTGATCCGTGGTGACTCTCTGTTCACCTGATACCTGATTAGTGGTTATTCCGTGCCAAACGTTAACACTGGCATAAAATGCCCTAATGCAATCACAAGACTTTGACTTGGCAATTTTAGGCGGCGGCCCCGTGGGCAGCGTATTAGCCTTACTGCTCGCTCGACTTGCGCCGCAACCGGCGCGCATAGTCTTATTGCAAACCGACACCGCCTCGCAATACGGCCATCGCCCTGAGCTTGATCCACGCGTGCTTGCAATCAATCATGGTAGTCGAGTCTTACTTGAAAGCCTGAATGCGTGGCCGCAGCAGGCAGCTCTGATACAAACCATTCACGTGTCGCAACGCGGTCGCCTTGGCCGCACTGTCATCCGGCATCACGACTTTGACGTACCCGAACTGGGCTGTGTGGTGCGTTATGGTCAACTTTACGACAAGCTCACCAATGCTTTAGAAACAAGCGGCGTACAAGTTTTAAACGGCGAGAGCGCACACGTGATTGGCCAAGATACTGGAGGCGTCAGTATTGAACAAGGAGCACGGCGCATGCGCGCAAAGTTAGTGGTTCACGCGGATGGACTGGCGGGCCTTGAACCCACCCGTCAGTACACTCAATATGCCCTCCTCACTCGTGCGCGTGCGAGCAGACCGCGTGCAGGCTGGGCCTTTGAACGCTTTACCAACGAAGGCCCGTTGGCGGTTTTGCCTCACCCCGAGGCGCTAGGCGAACAATCCATCGTCTGGTGCTGTTCGCCTGAACGGGCGCATGCCCTGCAAGCCTTGGCGCCCGAAGACTTTTCGCAAGCGCTCACCGAAATGTTTGGTTCAAGGCTAGGTACGCTCACGGTCGATGGCCCTGTTGCGTGCGTGCCCCTGGCCATGACCCTGCGCCCTCAAACGATTGACGGCCGCTGCGTGGCAATCGGCAATGCGGCCCAAACACTACACCCTGTTGCAGGACAAGGGTTGAACTTAGGGCTGCGCGATGCAGCGACACTTGCGATGGCTTTGCGCGAATGGTTGATCGTGCCAGAGCAAACGCCTGGCGAAGCCTTGCAACGCTATGAACAGTTGCGCGGCCCCGATCGTCAACTCACGGTTCGCCTGACTGACCTGCTCTCGCGCGTCTTCACCACAAAATTGCCGTTGATCGAGCACGCTGCCGGCCTGGCGCTCTTAGGAATGGACCTTTTGCCAGCCTTGCGCGCACCGCTGGCACGCCATTTATTGCAGGGACTCAGGCTGTAGCGCTAAGCCAAGGCGTTACAATTTAGCCATGAACATCGGTCCTTGGTCTCTTACGAACAACGTTTTTGTCGCCCCGATGGCTGGGGTGACAGACCGTCCGTTTCGGCAATTATGCAAGCGCCTGGGGGCGGGCTACGCCGTCTCTGAAATGGCGGCAAGCAATCCACAATTGTGGCAAACGGTTAAGTCTTCGCGCCGCCTGAATCATGATGGCGAAAGCGATCCCGTTTCGGTTCAAATTGCCGGCGCTGATCCACAAATGATGGCGCAGGCCGCTGTTTTTAATATCGGCAAGGGCGCCCGAGTCATTGACATCAACATGGGCTGTCCGGTCAAAAAAGTGTGCAACGTCGCCTCAGGCTCGGCGCTGTTGCGCCACGAAGATCTTGTGGCAAAAATTCTTGAAACGGTGGTGAACGCTTGCACGCCTCTGGGGATACCCGTCACACTCAAAACGCGCACGGGTTGGGATCGCGAGCATCGTAATGCGCTGCGCATTGCCTATTTGGCGCAAGAGACCGGTATTGCCGCGCTCACCCTGCATGGGCGTACCCGCGCAGATCTGTATCTGGGCGAGGCCGAATACGACACCATTCGCGAAGTCAAAGCCAGTATTTCAATTCCGGTGGTGGCAAATGGCGATATCGATAGCCCTCAAAAAGCCCGCAGCGTGCTCGCGTACACGGGTGCCGATGCCGTCATGATTGGGCGAGCGGCGCAAGGCCGTCCGTGGATTTTCAGAGAAATTGATCATTTTCTGCGTACGGGCGAAACCCTAGCGCCCCCCACCTGGACAGAAATGCGAGAGTTGTTACTCCATCATCTGGCAGATCATTATCAGTTTTATGGCGAAAGCGTCGGGGTTAAAACCGCGCGTAAACACATCGGCTGGTATGTCAGCGGTCTGCCCAACGGCGTCGCACTGGCCGACCATATCAACCGGCTTGATACCACCACCGAGCAATTTGCAGCCGTCGACCTCTGGTTTTTAGCGCAGGCGGCCGCTGGCGCTGACAGTCGGGCCGCAACCTGCGACAATCACGGTCTGACTACGCCATACCTGCACGCAGCCTGAAGGGCTATCTCATGAAAAAAAACAATATCCTTGATGAAGCGGTACGCTCAAGCCTTGACAGTTACTTTGCCGATCTGGGCGATACCGAGCCCAACGACCTGTACGACATGGTGATCGGCTGCGTCGAGCGCCCCCTGTTAGCCGTTGCCATGCAACGGGCAAACAACAATCAATCTCGTGCCGCCCTGATGTTGGGCGTGACGCGTAATACTCTTCGAAAAAAACTGTTGGCGCACAAGCTTATATGACTATTCAAACTGCACTGCTCTCCGTTTCAGATAAAGCCGGCATCGTCGATTTTGCCAAAGCCCTTGCTAAGCGAGGCGTACGACTACTCTCGACCGGCGGCACGGCAAAATTATTGGCTCAAGCCGGCTTGACGGTGACCGAAGTGGCACAGCACACAGGCTCGCCTGAAATTCTTGATGGTCGGGTCAAAACTCTTCACCCAAAGATTCATGGCGGGCTGCTCGCTCGACGCGATAGCGCCGAGCATTTGCAAACCCTCCTAGAACATGGCATTGAGCGTATCGACCTGCTCGTGGTCAATCTGTATCCCTTTCGTGCGGCCGTTGCCAAGCCTGACTGCAGCTTCGCTGATGCCGTCGAAAACATCGATATTGGCGGGCCCGCGATGTTGCGCGCCGCTGCAAAAAATCACGGCACCGAAGCGGGTGGCGTCACCGTCGTCATCGATCCTGCTGATTACCCACGCGTCTTAACAGAAATGGATGCCACGGGCGACACGTCGTCCGGGCTGCGCTTAGCACTTGCCACCAAAGTGTATGCACACACCAGCGCGTACGATGGCGCGATTGCGGCCTACCTGAGCAGCCTAGTCGCGCCTGAGCCTGCACAAGACGCAGTCCCCGAGCGCACCACCTGGCCCAATACGCTCACACTACAAGTGCACCAACAGCAAGTGTTGCGCTATGGCGAAAACGCTCAGCAACGCTCGGCCTTTTATATCGACCCAACTTGTCCTGCAGGCCTGCTAGGCAACTTCGTCCAACTGCAGGGCAAAGAGCTGTCATATAACAACATCGCCGATTCAGACGCTGCCTGGGATTGTGTACGCAGCTTTGCTGAACCCGCCTGCGTCATCGTCAAACATGCCAATCCATGTGGCGTGGCCGTGGCTGACAAAGCCGTTAACGCCTATCTCAAAGCCTTCAAAACAGACCCCACCTCAGCGTTTGGTGGCATCATTGCCTTTAATCGCACCGTCAATTTGGCGTGTGCCAAGGCAATCAGCAATCAATTTGTCGAGGTCTTACTTGCACCCGCCTACGACAAAGCGGCGCTTGAGTTTTTAACCGCCAAGAAAAATGTTCGAGTCTTACAAGTGCCGATGGGTGATGGCCAAAACGATATCGATGTGAAGCGTGTGGGTGGTGGCTGGTTGGTGCAAACGCCTGACTCGCACACCGTGCAAGCGAGTGATCTGAAGGTAGCCACACGCAAACAACCTACCCCAGCACAGCTGAGCGATTTGCTGTTTGCCTGGAAGGTCGCCAAGTTTGTGAAATCAAACGCCATCGTCTTTTGTGGCGAAGGCATGACTTTAGGCGTAGGCGCTGGGCAAATGAGCCGCATTGATTCAGCGCGCATCGCCTCAATCAAGGCCGAAAACGCGGGCCTGACCCTCAAAGGTTCGGCAGTTGCATCTGATGCGTTCTTTCCGTTTCGCGACGGCTTAGATGTTGTGATTGATGCCGGTGCGACCTGCGTCATTCAACCGGGTGGCAGCATGCGAGATGATGAGGTCATCGCTGCCGCCAACGAGCGCGGCATCGTGATGATGCTCACTGGCATGCGTCACTTTAGGCATTAAATCGCACAATCATGACAACTCACCGCCCTGGGTGCAAAAGCGTATGCGCATCTTAGGCGTTGACCCGGGCTTGCGCCGCACGGGATTTGGCGTGATTGATTTGGTTGGCTCGCGTCTGACCTATGTCGCGAGTGGCACGATCGTCGTACCCACTGACATCACTCTACCTCTGAGACTTAAAGTGATTCTCGACAACCTACGCCAGGTCGTTGAAGACACACAACCGGATGTGGCTGCCCTAGAGATTGTGTTCATGAATACCAATCCAGCAACTACCTTGTTGCTTGGTCAAGCCCGTGGGGCAGCACTTTGCGCGCTAGCAGATCGAGATTTAGCCGTGTTTGAGTACAGCGCTCTACAAATTAAAAAATCAGTTGTGGGTGCCGGACGGGCCGCGAAAGAACAGATACAGATGATGGTGCAGCGTCTGTTATCGCTCGATGGTGTGCCCGCACCCGATTCAGCTGACGCGCTCGCTTGCGCAATCTGCCACGCGCATGTCAGCCCCCTAGCTGAAAAACTCGGTGTGACTAGCTATCAGCAGCGCACCGCACGTGGCCGCACGCGCGTACGTGGCGGACGACTGCTGGGCTAACTCAAGGAACACAATCATGATCGGTCGACTCACGGGTACCTTGTACGAAAAAATGCCGCCACGCATCGGCCTAGACGTGCAGGGGGTTGGCTACGAAATCGATGTCTCGATGACGACGTTTTATGCGCTACCTGAACTTGGCGCGCAGGTCACAATCCTGACGCACCTGACCGTTCGCGAAGATGCACATATTCTATTTGGGTTCTCAAGCGCACAAGAGCGTGCGGCGTTTCGCGAGCTCGTAAAAGTAAGCGGCATTGGCGCACGCACGGCACTCGCGGTGTTATCGGGTATGTCGGTGGCGGATCTGGCTCAGGCCATCACGCTACAAGAACCGGCTCGCCTCACTCGCATCCCTGGCATTGGTACAAAAACTGCTCAACGCCTGCTGCTCGAAATGAAAGGCAAACTCGGCGCCGACTTAGGCGCGAGCCCTAGCGTCTCGGCGGGCAACCAAACAGACGTGCTTCACGCCTTGACCGCATTAGGCTATTCAGAGCGTGAGTCACTCACGGCACTAAAAACGCTTCCAGAGGGCGTGAGCGTGTCTGACGGCATCAGACTCGCACTAAAGAGCTTGTCGCGATAAGTAGAAACAAATCGTACCTAGCCGACTTTAGCGCGCGCAGCGCACTCGACCTCTGCGTCGCTAATCTACACGTGCGCCTGACAGCTTCACTGCTTCGGCCCAATTTTTGACTTCAGCATCAATCACCTTCTGAAATTCAGCGGGTGAACTGTTGTTAATTTCTCCACCCATTTCGAGCAAGCGTTGTTGCATCCCAGGATCCGCCACGATGCCGCGAACGGTTTGATAGATTTTTTGTCGTAACTCTGTCGTCATCGAAGCCGGGCCAAATAAACCAAACCAAGTTGCGGCATTAAAGCCAGGCATGCCGGCTTCGGTCATTGTTGGCACATTAGCTAGCGCGTCAACCCGCGTCGGATGCGCCAAAGCGATCGCACGCAACTTACCTGACTTGATGTACGGCAACGCTGCAGACAACGTCACAAACGCCACCTGCACCTGTCCTCCGATCAAATCTGTCAACATCGGTGCGTCTCCCTTGTAAGGCACATGCACGAAAGGCACTCCGGTCTTCGCTTTGAAGAGTTCGCCCGTCAGATGCTGTGGGGTGCCATTGCCCGTCGATGCCATCGACAAGCCATTTTTTTGCGCCTTTGCGTAAGCCACTAATTCGGGCACCGTAGTGACCGGTAAGGCCGGCGTCGTCACAAACACCAGCGGTATAGTTGAGACCAGAGTGATCGGTGCAAAGTCTTTAATTGGGTCGTAGTTAAGTTTTTTATACAGACTGGCACTAATCGTGTGAGCTGCAGTCGTCATGAACAGTGTGTAGCCATCACCAGGCGCACGTGAAAAGGCCTCAGCCGCTACGGTCGTTCCTGCCCCTGGGCGATTGGTCACCACCACCTGCTGCTTCCACACTGCCGGTAATTTTTCAGCAATCAGCCGAGCTATCACGTCGGTCGCACCGCCAGCAGGGTAAGGAACAACAATCGTCACGGCTTTTTCAGGAAACTCAGCCGCGTAGGTATTGGTCAAGCTGCCCAAACTCAACACCGAGGCCACCAACAAGCCAAAGGTGGTTTGAATCATTCTTTTTGCAAATATATGTTTCATCATATTCTCTGTTGCCTAAGGGATTATCTCTGCGACTGAGTCAATCTTCACTAGTCACCGTATTGGATTTGGCCTGTTGCCTTATTTGTTTTGTTGTTCAAGCCACGCCAACAAACGAGTCACACCCTCTTTCATGGTGACGACAGGTTTCCAGCCAATCACTTCGCCGGCTTTGTCATGTGGGATATGAAATGCGCCACCTGAAGTTAAGCGAACTTTGCCCGGAGGATCTGGACGAATCTCTGGTTTAAGCGAGCTTTTGCAATACTCAAGTACCAATTGGACGAGCTCGCCTGTTGTGATGGGCGCTGGGCCAGACACGTTAACCGCTACATCGGTCGCTTTGCTTTGCAAGGCTGCCACGTTGGCACGGGCAACGTCTGAGACATGCACAAAGTGCTTGGTATCGGTACCATCACCGGGCAAGACAGGCGCCTGACCTTTTTTTACAAGGTCGTAGGTTTCCATGATGTAAAGCGAGTTGGCCGCGCGGTAGTGTTGGCGCTCGCCATACACGGTTGAGTAACGCAAGACCACGTAATCTTGACCTGCGCTTTGGTGATAGTGGCGACACAACTGCTCGCCCATAATTTTTGAAGCCCCGTACAAAATCGCGGCGGGCGGTGCACCGACAGAATAAAAGGGGGTCTCTTCGTGCAACGCACCCTTAATACCGGTACCGTAGCCGTACACCGCATTCGATGACGCGAACACAACTTTCTTAACTTGATTGACACGGCAAGCTTCAAGCATATTTTGTGCGCCGCGTATATTGACATCGACTGCTTGCCAGGGCGTTTGCGAAAACCCTAAGGTCATATAAGCGGCCAAATGCACCACGCCGTCTACGCCTTTGGTCGCATCTAACAAATCAGGCAAGCGCATTAAATCTGCACGCACGATTTTGATTCGCGGATCATTTTGCAAGTGGGCGATGGCATCCATCGAGCCAAACGAGAAGTTATCAAGAAGAAGAACTTCGCGAGCACCTTCTTTGAGTAACAAGTCTGCAGTGTGCGACCCCACCAGGCTGGCAGCGCCAGCGATCAGAATCCGTGACTCTTTAATATTTAAAGCCTTGCCTTGTTTAACCGTTGCCATGTTCGTATGATCTCGTTTTTTTAATGAAGTGATTTTTCTAATCGTACTCAAAGGGGTCCTACCACCGCAAACTCTTTCACTCTTTTGGGCCAATTGCAGCCGTTCAACCCACTTGAGCGCTTCCCTTTTTGCTGCTCAGTGAACGCCCTCTCAGTATTTTGCCTCACGTCACCGGCTTCAACTCAGTACTTCGCGTCACGTCGCCGGTTTTAAATAAATTGGCGCAACAGACTCAAGCGGCGTTACCACCAAATTTAAATCAGCAGACATCGGTTCGGTGCTGACGTTATCCACCGATAACGACAGTAAGTTATCGCGTGATAGCAGTGGGTCGCCCGGCATGCATTCAAAGACTCGGGCTTGTAAGCGCCCAAGCGACATCGGCAACTCAACGACCATGCGTGGATGACCGCTCCAGAGGGCCGCTAGCTTGACCAACTCGCCAAGCGAGTAAGTGCGGGGGCCAGCCAAGTCGTACGTATGATTAGCTGCTGCGGGCAAGGTCAAGACGTTCATCACTGCGCTTGCCACATCGCCCACATACACAGGCTGCATTTTTGCGCTGGCGCCCGCGATGGGCAGCACAAACAAGAAACGCGCCAACTGCGCAAACATATTCATAAATTTATCCTCAGGCCCAAACACCACCGAGGGCCTAAAGATCGTGAAATCGCCCACCCCTTGGGTGGAGAAGATATTGCGGATCGCTTGCTCGCCCGCTGCCTTCGAACGTAAATAGCCGCTTGGGCCTTGTAAATCAGCACCCAAGGCACTGAGATGAATAAACCTTTTCACCTGATGCGTGCGGCACGCCTGTGCGATGCGACGAGGCAATTGGACGTGCGCGCGATCAAAGTCGGCCCCAAAAGGCTGCCCCTCGCGGCTGTGCAAAATGCCGACGAAATTCATCACGATGTCGCACCCCGCCACCAGGCGCTCTAGCGTGGCATCGTCGTGAATATCGGCTTGCATCACCGTGACCGTTGGGTGCACCAACAATTCGCGACCATGCTGAAACTGACGGGTCGGTACATGGACAACATGACCCTGCGCCACCAAGCGGCCAACCACTTGCCGCCCAATAAACCCTGCCCCACCAATTGCCAGAATGCGCATACAACCCCCAAAGAGACTCAAGCCTGTGTGATAAAACTCGCGTAGGATTTTAAGTCTACATTACCACCACTCAAGATCACGCCCACTCGCGCGCCTGGCGGTACGGCCAGGGCCCCGTGCATGACAGCAGCGGCAGCTAGGCAGCCGGTCGGTTCAACGATGATTTTCATCCGCTCGCCAAAGAACTTCATCGTGTCAACCAGTTGTGTGTCGGTGACGGTCAAAATATCAGTGACTTTTTGTTGGATGACGCCAAAGGTCAGCTTGCCTAAGTACAGCGTTAAGGCGCCATCGGCAATCGAGCGCGGCGGCTCGATGCGTACGACCTCGCCTTTACGAAACGATTGCTGACCATCATTACCTGCTTCGGGCTCAACACCGTAGACCTTACACTTCGGGCTCAAGACAGCCGCCGACAACGCACTACCCGCCAGCAAACCGCCCCCACCCAGACAGACCAGCAAATAATCTAACTCACCTACGTCTTCAAACAACTCTTTTGCCGCGGTGCCCTGGCCCGCAATGACATGCAGATGATCGTATGGCGGGATGATCACCATGCCCGTTTTTTGCTGAAGCGCGCGTGCAACGTCTTCACGGTCTTCTTGATAACGATCATAGCTAACCACCGTGGCGCCGTAGCCCTCAGTCGCAGCTTTTTTAGCCACCGGGGCATCGTGCGGCATGATGATGGTGGTTGCGACACCTAATAACCTGCCAGCTAAGGCAATCGCCTGCGCATGATTGCCAGACGAATAGGTCAAGACCCCAGCGCGGCGCTGTTCGGGCGACAAGTTCGCAATCGCGTTGTAGCCGCCTCTGAATTTAAACGCGCCCATGCGCTGCAGGTTTTCGCACTTAAAGAACAGCTTTGCACCAGTCAGGCGATCTGCTGTGTCTGAGGTCATCACGGGGGTACGGTGCGCCACACCCTTGAGGGTGACCGCAGCACGAGCAACATCATCATAAGTAGGCAAAACTAGCGACATGAGTTTTCTCTGAAATAGGGGATCAACGTGAGGGATAGTGTACGATTGTCTAGGCGATTTTGCGCCAGCTGCAATTCTGATACCAAAGATCCTACTTTCATGGCTATACAGTCCGATTCTTTAAATTCTCGCCCCGAGCCAACCCGTTTGGTCGCCCCTCAGGCGACTTCGCCCAACGAAGAATCCATCGAACGCGCCTTGCGCCCCCGCGCGCTTGAAGAGTACGTCGGCCAACAACGGGTGCGCGAGCAACTACAGATCTTTATCTCAGCCGCTCGCAACCGCCAAGAATCGCTCGATCATGTCCTGCTCTTTGGCCCTCCAGGCTTAGGCAAAACGACATTAGCCCACATCATCGCCCACGAAATGGGTGTCAATTTGCGCCAAACTTCTGGGCCCGTGCTTGAGCGACCAGGTGATCTGGCCGCTTTACTGACCAACCTTGAACGCAACGACGTGTTGTTTATCGATGAAATCCACCGTTTATCACCCGTGGTCGAAGAAATTCTCTACCCCGCGCTTGAAGATTTTCAAATTGATATTTTGATTGGTGAAGGTCCGGCGGCGCGTAGTGTCAAACTCGATTTACAGCCCTTTACGCTGGTGGGCGCCACCACCCGTGCCGGGATGCTGACCAACCCGCTACGCGATCGCTTTGGGATTGTGTCGCGTCTAGAGTTTTATACACCCGACGAACTCACCCGCATCGCCACCCGCAGTGCAGGTTTGCTGCAAGTGCCCATCACCCCAGAGGGCGCCTCAGAAGTTGCCCGCCGCGCGCGTGGCACGCCGCGTATCGCGAATCGGTTGCTGCGCCGCGTACGCGACTACGCGCAAGTCAAAGCCAATGGCACCATTGATGATGCCGTCGCCAAGGCCGCCTTATCTATGCTTGAAGTCGACCCGCAAGGCTTAGACTTAATGGATCGTAAGCTCCTTGAAGCGATCATTCATAAATTTGACGGTGGCCCGGTTGGGGTGGACAGCTTAGCGGCGGCGATCGGCGAAGAGCGCGACACCATCGAAGACGTGATCGAACCGTATCTGATTCAGCATGGTTATTTACAACGTACGTCGCGCGGCCGCATGGCCACGCAAACCACCTGGCGCCATTTGGGCTTAAAGCCACCCAGTACGACAGCAGACGGCAAACTGTTCGATTGACGCCTAGACGCTGGCGGGTGGGCGATGCGTAGCTTTTAGGCAGAGGCGAAATATTTCAATTCACTAAACCGTCAGCGCCCAATGGCTCTTGCCTAAATCCGGCGCACTGTCATCTCAAATCAATTCGCGTCTTCAAACTCAGCAATACACGCCAAAATCGATTCGCCGTAAGACTCGAGTTTTTTTGCGCCAACGCCGTTCACATGCGAAAGCGCCTCGAGGCTATCGGGCCGCGCTAGGGCAATCTCACGCAAACTCGCATCGTGAAAAATGACGTAAGCAGGCACCCCGTGGCTGCGCGCAATACCTGCGCGCCACGCGCGCAAAGCTTCAAAAATTGGCTGCGCAGCAAGCGGCAAATCAGATTGTGGGGCTTTGCTGCGGGGGGTAGTACCTGCGCGCCCCGAGCGCTCGGTCACGCGCTCAGCTTCGCGACGCAACAGCAAGGTGCGTTCGCCCTTTAGCACTGCACGGCTTTGATCCGTGAGCGCGAGCGTGCCATAGCCCTCTTGATCGACCATCAGCAAACTGTGCGCCAACAACTGCCGCAAGACACTGCGCCAGGCTTGTTCAGACAGGTCTTGACCAATCCCAAACACCGTCAACGAACCGTGACCGTGCTCAAGGACACGCGGCGTTTGTTTGCCGCGCAAAATATCAATCAAATGACCAGCCCCATAGCGTTGGCCGCGCTCTTTCCAGAGCCGATAAATGGTGGACAACATTTTTTGAGCAGCCACCGTGCCATCCCACGCCTCAGGAGGCACCAAACAATTGTCGCAATTGCCGCAGGCCGACATGGTTTGGCCAAAATATTGCAGCAACCGTTGGCGACGGCACGAAATGGTTTCGCATAAGCCCAGCATGGCATCTAGCTGCGACCCTAACCTGCGCCTAAACGAATCATCGCCGCTTGACTCGTCGATCATACGGCGCTGCTGCACCACATCTTGTAAGCCATAGGCCAGCCAAGCGGTCGCCGGCGTGCCGTCACGTCCGGCCCGACCGGTTTCTTGGTAATAACCTTCGACCGACTTAGGCATATCAATGTGCGCCACAAAACGCACATCGGGCTTATCAATCCCCATCCCAAACGCAATCGTCGCAACCATCACGATGCCGTCTTCGCGCAAAAATCTAGATTGATTTTTGGCGCGCACCGCGGGCCCTAATCCAGCGTGGTAAGGCAAGGCCTCAATGCCCTGAGCACACAAAAACTCAGCCGTCTCATCAACCTTATTGCGCGACAAGCAATACACAATGCCCGCATCGCCGGCGTGTTCTTGTCGCAACAATTGCAGTAACTGCTTACGCACCTCTTGCTTTTCGACGATGTGATAGCGAATATTGGGCCGATCAAAGCTCGCCACAAAATGGCGCGCCTCGCCCAAGGCAAGGCGTTCTGCGATTTCAGTACGGGTGACATCCGTCGCCGTGGCAGTGAGTGCAATCCGCGGCACGTTTGGCCATCGCTCGTGCAACATCGACAAGCCAAGATACTCAGGCCTGAAATCATGCCCCCACTGCGAGACGCAATGCGCCTCGTCAATCGCAAACAGGGCCAATTTACCGCGCGCGAGCAACTGCAGGCAGCGCTCAGTCAGCAAACGCTCGGGTGCCACGTACAACAGATCAAGTTCGCCGGCCAAAAAAGCCTGCTCAACCTCGCGCGAATCTTGCCAATCTTGGGTAGAGTTTAAAAAAGCCGCCCGAACGCCAAGTTCTGTGAGCGCATCGACTTGATCTTGCATCAGGGCAATCAAGGGCGAAATCACAATCCCGACACCCGAACGCACAAGCGCAGGCACCTGATAACAAAGGGATTTTCCGGCACCGGTGGGCATCAACACCAAGGCATCACCACCACCGATCACATGCTCGACAATCGCCTGCTGGTCGCCGCGAAACGACTCATAGCCAAACACCGTTGCCAGCACCCGTGAGGCGCCAGATTTGGCTTTTGCATCAATCGTCATTGTCATATCGGTATTGTAGGGGATTCGCTCAAGGTGCACGTACGCTTAAAAGATCATTTCAATTGATTTCAAGCCGCTTGCCCAAACCCACGCCGCGTTGCACACTCTTGGTATGGATTCTCGAACTGGCACTGAACCGCGCATCAAGATTTTAGTGGTCGATGACGACCCTGCTCTGCGTCAACTACTCGCTGACTATCTCAACAAGCATGGCTTTGACACCCTGCTCGCGCCAGACGCGACCGATCTCGCGGCGCGTATCTTACGCTTTGCCCCCGAACTGATCGTGCTTGACCGCATGATGCCTGGGGGCGACGGCGCCGAAGCCTGCCGCGCTCTGCGAGCGCAGGGTGAAGACATTCCCGTCATTCTGTTAACCGCACGCGACGAATCCGTTGACCGCATTATCGGTCTTGAGGCGGGCGCCGATGACTATGTTGGCAAGCCGTTTGACCCACGCGAATTACTTGCCCGCATTCAAGCCGTACTGCGTCGCAAGCGCGGCGCCTCGGCACTGACCAAAAATGCGCCGGTGCAGTTTGGTGCCTTTACGTTTGATCCAGTCATGCGCCAACTGCTGCGCGGCCTTGAAGTCGTCAAGCTGACCGGAGGTGAAATCAACCTGCTTGAAGCCTTAATTCGCAACCCGGGCAAACCTCTTTCACGTGAACGACTGCTGACACTGGCTCGCGATGACGAATCTGGTGAGCGCAATGATCGCGCCATCGACATTGCCATTTTGCGCCTGCGTCGCGCCCTTGAAGACGACCCCAAACAGCCTCGCTGGATACAAACGGTCTGGGGTACCGGCTATCGCTTTTCGCCGTGAACCCGCTCAGCTTTTTACTGCCGCAGTCGTTTCGCTCTAGGCTGGTGCTGTTAGTGCTGGCGACGGTGCTGGCCGGTCAGGCCGCTACCCTGTATTTAGTGTCGATTTACCAACGCGATCACGCTCAAACCGTGGCGTTAGATTTACTGGCCACCACCATCCGTACCTTGCAGTACTCGATGGAGCACGTGCCCCCACCTGAGCGGGCGGAGTTCGTCCATCAGGCCTCTCAAGGGCATTGGCGGATGTGGTCTAAACCCTTGCCCAACGACGCACGACTTCAACGCAGAGCCGCCAGAAACGAACAAGCGGCGACGCGCATGCCTCAACCAAGGGATGGGCAAGCCCCGCGCGCGCAGCCAACTCATCCTCGACCCGCAGAGCGGTCTTCACCTCCTGCTCCACCTGCAGCAACAGGGTCCTCCACCGCACTTACATCACCCGAGCATCCCGCAGCACTCGCTCCGGTAAAACCCGGCCCACGCGAACAGTTTGCCTCAGACGATGTCAGGCGTGGGCTTGCGCGGTTGATTGGACGTTTAAACAATCGTTTAAGCGGAGATAGCCGTGTGGCTCTGTCGCGCGGGCCTATTCCAGAAATTTATATTTCGCTCACGCGACCGAACGAAACCGAGTCACCTCGCCATCGTGAGTGGCTGGTCATTCCACTTGATCGGATTGATCCCCCTTTAGCCACTTCGCTCATCATCTGGTGGCTCAGCGGGCTTGCCTTGTTGCTGCTGCTCGCAGCGTGGTTTTCATGGCATATCACGCGGTCGATTACGCGCTTGGTCGATGCGACCGATCGCCTGGCTGCCGGAAAGCCGGCGCGCGTTGAACCTGCGGGCCCAGCCGAAATCAAACGCTTGGGCGAACGCTTTAACGCCATGCTCGAGGCCTTGAGCCAATCAGAAGCGACTCGTCGCACCTTGCTGGCAGGATTGCCTCACGACCTGAAAGCCCCGCTCGCGCGCATGTGGTTACGCATTGAAATGAGCGACGATACGTCGCTCAAAGACGGGATGCGCAAAGACTTGCAGGACATGCAGCAAATGGTAGATCAGTTTATTCAGTACCTGCGAGGCTCTGATCCGGCGACTTATCATTTTGCAAGATTTGCGCTGAATGACTGGGCGAGTGAACGCGTCGCCAACTGGAGCGGTACACTCAATGAGGTCATCTTGGTGGGCGCACCCACGTCTCTGATGGTTAGCGCTGATGGCGCGGCGCTTTCGCGTCTGCTTGATAATTTAATCAGCAATGCCCTGCATCATGGTGCGCCACCCGTAGAGGTCTCATTGAGCTCTGTTGACACTTGGGCGGTGCTTACCGTCACAGATCACGGCCTGGGGATCCCACCCGAGCGGCGCGCCGAGGCGTTCAAGCCGTTTGTACGACTCGACGAGGCGCGCACGCGAACGGGGAATGTGGGCTTAGGCTTGGCACTGGCCGAGGCTATCGCGGCGGCGCATGGCGGTACGCTCACGCTCGATCAGGCTGCTGATCATGGCGGACTCAAGGTCGAGCTTCGCTTGCCACTAGCCGTTTAGCTTACCAATCGAGGATTCGCTATGACTGGCGGTTTGGCTTACCACTAGCGGCTAAGTCACGACCGTTCTAGCTCGCGGTTGAACAGCAGACCATAATCGTTGCAACCGTGAACTGCGGGGCAAGCGCTCATGCATACCAACCGTCACGGCGCGCGACCAAACAGCCCCCGGTACGTCATTAGATTAAAAATCACCATGATCGGCAAAGCCACAACCGTTGCAGCCAACACAAGTTGCAACGAACCTTGAGCGGCAGCAGCATCCCACAACGTCAGGTGATCAAGAATCACAAATGGAAACATACTGTAGGTCAAGCCGCTGAGCATGGCGCAAAATAAAATCAAACACAAGGCAAAGGGCAACCATACTAAGTGTCGGTAGCGCGGTTGCACCACTCGACTCAAGCTCATGTCGATGCCTACAAAGCATGCCAACATCAGCAACCAAACGGGGGCCGCCATGACAAGATTAGTGGCGCTACTCCATTTATAAAAAATAGCGGGGTTTGCCAAACCCAAGGCGATCGAGACCGCAACCATGCCCGCGGCGGTCCAACGAATCGCATGACGGGCCCAATGCGAAGCAAACAACTGCAAGTCATCTTGCAAGCGCATCACCAACCAACAGGCACCTAGCAAGCCATAGCCGGCCACCGCACACAGCGCAATGAAAGCCGTAAACCAGCCAGCTGGAGCGTCTTCTTTAGCACCTAATACAAGCTGAGAGATTAACGCGCCATGACCCAGCGCAGTTAACACCGAGCCAAGCCAAAACAAAGCGATCCAACGGCCACGCTTGTCGCTTGCTGCCCGAATGCGAAACTCAAACGACACACTACGCAGCATGACACCAATCATGGTCAACGACATGGGCACATACAACGCCCCCAACACCTCACCCCAGGCGAGCGGAAACGCAGTCAACAACAACCCAAGCGCCAATAACATCCAAAACCCATTTGCATCGCGCAAGGGGCTTAAGGCAACCATCAACTGCGAGCGGGTTTGTTTGGGTGCCAGAAGCACCAATACCCCCACGCCAATATCGAAACCGTCAAATAAAGCTGCACCAACAATTAAAACAAAGAGCAGCGCCATCATGAGCAAAGGCATCCAAAACGCCGGATTCCCAACGTTTAACCCCAACGAAGCCGCCAATGCATCAATCATGGACGCATCCCAGGTTTGCGCACCGGAACCACGCCGAAGCGCGCCGCATGCCGCAGCATTTGAATAAACCCCGCCAACATCACTGCGTACGCGGCGACGGCCCCCGCCAACACCCAGGCCAGCGTGATCGGTGCCACGGCAGCCAGCGCATCTTGTTGCAACAACGTGCCCCACACTAGATACGGTGAGCGCCCCAGATCTGAGAGGTTCCAGTTCAACAACCACGCTAACGCGCCTAAGCTACCCGACCACACTTGCAGGCGTAACAACCACTTTGGCTGACGTGACGGCTCAAACCCCCGTCTGAGCGCCACCAAAAGCGTCACGACCAGCAACACGGTCGCGAGGGCGCCTAGTAACAGCGCAGCGCGCAAGAGCCAAAACAAGAGCAAGACAGGCGGCAGCAACTCACCCGCCGCATCCAGCCCGACAACGCTGGCATCAGTCTGTTTGCCTAACCAACGCTGGGAATTAAATTCAGAGGCCCAAAACACCTCTGTCGAGCGCAGTTGTAGCTTGGGCACACCCAGCCACACCCAGCTCGGAGCAGCCGAACTCTGCCAGACGCCCACCTGAGCAGCCGCGACAGCGGGTTGATAGCGCGCCACCATCCTGGCATTGCCATCGAGGGCAGCCCAATACAAAACGATCGCACACACAGACACCAACACCCCAGTGCGAAACGACAAGCGCTCACCTTCGTCAGGTGGGCGGCGCAACGCCTGCCAGGCCGTCACACCAAGCATCAGCAGCCCCGCAAACAAAAATGCACCTGCCACGAAACTCACCGAACGCCACAGCACAAATGGGGTCAGGATGATTTCGTTCCAGCCATACACCTGATAACGCCCGTCGATTAAACCTGCGCCAACGGGCGCCTGCGCCCAAGTGTGCAACACGACTGCCCAAAACAGCGTCAACGTCAACCCAAGAGCAACCATCATTACGGCAAAAAAATGCGCTTTGGCCGACACGCGACGCTGCCCAAACAGCACCACCCCCATGAACAGCGACTTTGTGACAAAAAAAGTGGTGAGGCCAAAGGCTAGCAAGGGGCCCGCCACGTTACCGGTGCGTTCAATCAATTCAGGCCACAGCGTGCCAAACTCAACGAGCACCGGCAAGGCTGTCGCCAACGCCAAAAAAAAGGACAATGCAAAAATCCTCACCCAAAACCGATACGCGGTCGTCCAGCCAGAGTCTGGAGCCTGCCAGGCGCGAAACCGAAACACGCACAGAATCCAGCCCAGCGCCATGGCGAGCGCAGCAAACAGAACGTGCATGTTCAGACTCAGGGCGAACTGCGCGCGGGCGAGAAAAAGTGCTGAAATTTCCATGATTTGGGCTAGTGTAGACCGGTCGTGGCAAAATGATCCTTTCAATATGGCTTTAATACTCAAAATCCTGTATGACCACAGACTCTGTTTCACCGGTAACGACCAATTTTTTACGCAATATTATTGAAGCCGACCTAAGCGCCCAGCGCTTTGCGGGCAAACTGTGGGCCGGCCAGCCAGGGCCAGCGTCTGTGCAGGCCACGGGCTCGCCCGATCCCGCCAACATTCGCACACGGTTTCCGCCCGAGCCCAACGGCTATCTGCATATTGGCCACGCCAAGAGCATCTGCCTGAACTTTGGCTTGGCGCGCGACTATGGTGGCGTGTGCCATCTGCGTTTTGACGACACCAACCCTGAAAAAGAAGAGCAAGAATACGTCGATGGCATCATTGACGCGGTCAAGTGGCTAGGCTTTAACTGGCAGTCAAATGGCAGCGAACATCTGTTTTTTGCCAGCGATTATTTTGGTGTGATGTATGACTGCGC
>JAIPCU010000134.1 GCA_021738045.1 Candidatus Methylopumilus sp.
CGCAATTGTTCTAGTGGTAGTGGTCAAGTGTAAGCACTTTTGCTTAGTACGTCGTATTCGCTTTGGTGTAGATTATTCCATAATATGGACTATTTCATCAAGTATCATGCGAAGCTTAGGTGCGCCATCGCTTAGGATAACGGTCGCGCTCGGTTATGGCGCTCTATTACGACTACCTCTGGATTAGCGATATGCAGCAGCAAGTATCAAACACCCATCCCATTCTTGAACGCGCTCGTATAGCCGTGGCATTGAACCGCACGCCCGGTTATCACTTCTGTGGCAACTTCTTTAACCTGCTGTTCGACGATGTCGACAACCAGCATTCGATTGTGCATATGGACGCAGCCGTTCAGTGTGCGGATCAAGATGGCCAACTCAGCATGACTGCTTTTGCCATGCTGGCCGATATGGGTTTGGCGACGGGGATCAGGTTTGGTTTAGATAAAACCACTCGTTTGGCGACGGTCTCGATTAGTTTGCAGCTCACCGGTGCGCCCAGATTAGGGCGTGCAACGGCCTCGAGCAAATCACAGGGCTTTATACAAGGCGCGAGCGCGCAGCAAGGCTTAAGTCAAGCGCGCATTACTGCCGGTGGCGAATTGTTGTGCATCGGGCATGGTGCTTTCATGATCTTGCCTGTGCCGGGTGGCAAAGTGTTGGATCCGATCCCCTGGGTTGAAACCAAGCCACCTCAGAACCCACCCTTAGATTTGTCAACGCTGAGTGAAGACGAAGCCTGGGTGTTGGCGCGCGTTGAGCAAGCCATTGCAAAAACCAAGCAAGACGGCGGAAACTTTGTCACGCATTTCTTGGGACTGTATCCAGTTGTACATGAGACTGGTGCGCATGTTGTGATCGAGAACGGCGCGCACATCGCCAATCGTGTGAAGCACGTGCAAGGTGGGATTGTGTTGGCGTTGGGCATGGAAACTGCCGCCGCGGCCTTAGGCGCTGAATGGTTGCTGTCTGGCGTAACTGCCACCTACATCAGCCCTGGTGAAGGCGAATCGATCTCAGCGACGTCAACGATTGTGCACCGTGGGCGCATGACCGCAGTGGTAAGCACACAGGTGATCAATAGCACCGGGCGCAAGGCACTAGAAGTGATTACGACGCACGCACGTCGGCCTTAGGCACTGCGAGGGCAATCGATAGGCAGCTGGGCTTGTGCAGCGTTATAGGCAAACACTTGTACTGAAAGAGACGCTTGGCAACAAGTGGCCTCGCCCAGCCTATTCGAAAGCTTTACGCATCGGTGTCGGCGCGCTCTTGTGTTTTTTTATTTTTGGGTGGCTTGTAGCGGTTATAGCCCCACAGATACTGTTCAGGCATCTGCGCAATCATGGCTTCCATTTCTTGGTTGATGATGGTTGCCGCAGCGAGGCTGTCATCTGGTAGCGGGTGTTCAAGCTTTTTATACTTTAGGGTGTAGCCTTGGCCCAAGCCCTCTCGCTTGGCCGCTAAAATAAAAATCGTGGCGCCCGACAGCTTTTGTAAACGCTGCACAAGGGTCATGGTGTAAGCGGGCTTGCCAAAAAAAGGGGCCCACACGCCTTCGCCTTCAAGGGGGACTTGATCGGGCAAAATGCCCACGGTGTCGCCGCGCAGTAGTGTCTTCACCAAGGTTCGTACACCCGATTGGTTTGCCGGCGCCATGGTGAGTTGAGGGCGTGAGCGCATTTGAATGATCCAGTCTTGTAGCCATTCGAGGCGTGGCGGTCTGAACAAGACGGTTGACCGATAACGACTGCTATACACGGGCCCTAGCAGCTCAAAACAGCCCACGTGAGGCGACAGCAAAATGACGCCATTGCCGAGCGCCAGTGCCTCGTCAAACTGTTGCCAGTTTTCACATGCCAGTTTGGTATTTAAAAACGTGTCATCACGTCGAGTCCACCAAAAGGGCATCTCATAGATCAGTTGGCCTGAACTGAGCATCGCCGCGCGCAGTGTTTGAGCGGTCGACCCCGGAAACGCCTGTTTGAGGTTTGCGGCGGCACGACGCTTATAGCGCCCAGGCAGACGCCAAGTTAACCAACCGGCGCACCAGCCAAGAGTCTGCACCACAACGAGTGGTAAAGACCCGACCAGCTTAAACAGGAGTGTGGCGAGTACGGGTAAAAATTTATTGAACATAACGAATAGAATACCAAAACCACGGCTTAATCGATTAACCCGAGACTCTTGTAAACGTCCTGAATGATTCACATCGACTTCGCAACGCGTCAACACAAAACGTGACTCTGCGTTGATTAACATAACCTTATCCTAAAAGATTCAATTTTTAAAGCCTGATTTCTTATGAAACTGACCGATCTCGTCACCCCAGTCGCCCTCATCGACCTACCACGCATGCAGCACAACATTGAGCGCATGCAAGCACAAGTCACTGGTTTGGGAGCGACGTTCAGGCCTCACGTAAAAACCTCAAAATGTGTGCAGGCCACCGAGGCGCAAATTCGTTCAGGTGCTCAAGGGATCACGGTATCCACAATCAAAGAAGCGGAACAGTTTTTTGCCGCTGGGATTCACGATATTTTGTATGCAGTGGGCTTGGCGCCAAATAAACTTGCAGCAGCTGCAGCACTCATGCAAAAGGGCTGTGATCTTAAGGTGCTGACCGATAGCGTGCAATCAGCACAGGCAATCGCCGCCTTTGCCAAAGTGCAGGGGCTCAATTTCAAGGTACTGATCGAAATCGACACCGATGATCATCGTTCGGGGATTAAGCCCGAGTCGGCAGCTCTGTTAGCGGTTGCGCAGGCCCTTGAGTCACCAGGCTGCGAGATTGTTGGGGTGATGACGCACGCAGGCTCAAGTTACGACTTAAATACGCCCGAGGCGCTGATTGCCATGGCAGAACAAGAGCGCGCGGGTTGCGTGCGCGCTGCCGAGCGTTTGCGCCAAGCTGGGTTTGCTTGCCCGATTGTGAGTATCGGTTCTACGCCCACGGCTTTGTCGGCAAAAAATCTTGAAGGTGTGACCGAAGTGCGGGCGGGTGTCTATGTCTTTTTCGATTTAGTGATGCATAACATTGGCGTGTGTGCAAAAAGCGAAATTGCACTCAGTGTGTTAACCAGTGTGATTGGGCATCAAGAAGAAAAAGGTTGGGCCATTGTTGACGCGGGCTGGATGGCCATGAGTCGCGACCGTGGCACACAAAAGCAAACGACTGATTTCGGCTATGGCCAAGTCTGCGAGCTCAGTGGGCAGGTGCTTGAGGGTTACACCATCAGCGGTGCTAACCAAGAGCATGGCATTGTTTCGCGCGCTGGGCAGCCCGATTTAGAAATCGCCAAACGCTTTCCGATTGGTACGCAATTTAGAATTTTGCCTAATCACGCATGCGCCACTGGGGCTCAGTTCCCAGAGTATCAAGCGCTTGACGCGCAAGGCACCGTTCAAACCTGGAGCCGCTTTTACGGCTGGTAGAACGATATTAGTGAAACCGGCTTCATTTAGCCATCGCGATGATTACGAATTGATGCCGGTTTAAGTGCAGTGCACACTGCGCTCTTGTTTACATTAGCAAGAGGTGCAGTGTGTCTGTTCAGTCGTCAAACTTATCAGTCAAGTCATCTTTGCAAGGCCTGGCACCGCAATCTACCCGCGACCTGGCACCGCAATCTTCCCGTGTCCTGGCACGGCAATCCATGCGCGGCCTAGCGCCGCGTCGCGTCGGTCAAAGCCTGCGGCGACAAGCCGGTCAAGGCATGACCGAATACATCATCATCGTCGCCTTGGTCGCGGTGGCTGCAATTGCGGTGTATCAATATCTTGGGCAAGTGCTGCGAGCCCAAACTGCGGCGGTTGCAAAAGAGCTCGCCGGTGAGGATGGCACTCAGCAGTCGCGCTCGGCACAGTCTGCCGCAGAATCGGCAGCCACCCAAGCCGCTGCAAAGTCTTTGAAGGATTTCACTGGCAATGCAGAGGGCTCGAATCGATGAGTAGGTGGCTTCACCGTGTCGTGAGCACGTCTGCAACCCTACAACGCCAACAAGTTGTGCCCTGGCAGGTGTTCGGTCAAGCTGGTCAAGTTTTGCCTCTGGGCTTGATACTGAGCGCTGTGGTGCTGATCGCTTGGGTGCTGTCCTTAAATTTGGGTCGGTTGGTGCACAACAAAGCCTCGCTCTTACGGGCGACAGACGCAGCGGTTTATTCTGCTGCGGTGTCACAGGCGCGCGCTTTGAATCTTCATGCGTACTTAAATCGCGCTCAACTCGCTCAGCAAATTGCCATGGCACATGTAATCACTATGGCCTCGGCTGAACGTTATCGTGCGAATCTCGCACGCCAAGCGAGTCGTTTTAACCCACCTGTAAGCCTGATCGGAATGCTCTTTGGCCCGCAATACGCAGCGGCATATGTGGCGGCAAAGGCGGGTGGCCTTGGCGATCAAGTGGCCTTGGCGCAATTGTCTGAGGCCTTTCATCGCCATGATGAAGTGATTCATCGAGTGATTGAGCAGGTGCGAGGCGAACAAATCAGGCGTCTAAGCAGCCACAGACAACACGTGCTCGAGCAGGTGTTGGTGCAAAACGTGGGGGCCAGCGGTTCGAGTCTGGGCGGTACAACGCTGGCTGAACTCGGGCTCGACGCAAGCGTCACGGTTGATGATTTGCCGGGCTTTATCTCGCGGTTTTCAAGCGCAGAGGCCAACTGGCAGGCACTTTTAAAGCGTGTGTCAAAACAATATGGCTTTTTAAACGATCGTCATCACACGACCCGCAATGTTTGGGCGGTGAACCTTCGATGCCCTCACAAACGCCATGAGCTACGACGCAAAGGTTCAACACGGCTTGGGGCAAATGGTGCTTGGTCGGTACAAGATCATCAATCGTTTCATGCCTTGCGTTACAACCGAGTCATTGGTTGTTATCAACGTGAATATCCAATGGGTTGGGCGTTGGTCAACAGTACGCCAAGCTCTCGTGCGCAACCCAACGCGCAGCGCGCCAATGAGACTGAGCCGCAAAATTTTGCTAAAGAAGCTTTTTGGCGTTGGGTCAACCAACAGCCCAATGGCGGTTGGAATATTTTTTCGGGTGGCGATAATCATCTGGCTCGCCGGTGGGCGTCTGCAAGCGAAATTCGCTGGACGACGCGAGGCATGCCTAGCTTTGTTGCTCTGACGTCAAGGCATAAAGACTCGATCCGCCTGGCAATAGCCGTCAAACAACAGAGTCAGTTAGTGCATATGGGTAGCGCGATCGAAGAGAAGCGTTTCGGTGGTCGTTTTACCCTGAGCTCGCCTGAACGCGCTTACGCGCTGCACGCGGCGGCTGCGGCGCAAACTGACTTTGTACCCCCCCAGACCAGCGGCAACGCCACCGCTACACCGAACCTGTTTCAGCCGTTCTGGCGCGCACGTTTGATTGACATCGCCGACACAAAACAAAGAGGGGCGCCAAAATGAATGCACGAGCCACGTCGTCTCAAACTCAAGGGCAGGCAAGCTTTGAGGCGTTGGTGATTATTGTCTTTGGGTTTTTGTTGGTGTTAGGCATACATCACATCGGTCAGCTCCATTCGCACACACTTCACTTGCTTGGCGAGAGTCATTTCTTATCGTTTGTACCCAATCGGGTATCTGATGCGCCGTACCAGTCCGGTGCATCATTAACAGTGAATCGTGAAACTGTCGCGATGCCTTTCTTAAACGAAGAGCCGTTGCAATCCCGTTACGCCAGCATTCGTTTAGGGGATTCAACGTATAGTGCGACGCAGCTCGAGCTTGAAAATCAACTCGGCTTTGATTCAGCAACGCTGCTGCGGGCAAGCGCTCAGTCTGCCCCATCGCTACGAAGCAAGTTGCCAGCACTTGGCCTGAGTGCAAAAGTGGGGCTCACACGCCATAGTTTTTTGTTGTCTGGCCATGGTGAGGCAGACTCAACCCTGGCAGCACAAGCAAAAATCGCTAGTTCGGCTTCGCTGTGGCAAAAAAGTTTTACGCACTCAAGTCAGTTAGTCAATCACAGTGTCGCAACCTTACAGAGCATTGATCAGGCTTGGGGCCGAGCCTCGCTGACCTCGTCGTGGTTAATGCCGTGGGCCAACGAGGGTGTTGAGTCTAAGTCGTCGGGGCAAACGTTGACGCTACCGCGCACGCAAGCTGTCTTTACAACTCTTGGCAATCCATTGAAATGACTCATCTAACGATTTGTTTCCCCCACGGGCGACACCCACGCCTTGCGCTGCGTATCCTGTGTCTGGTCAGTGTTGTTTGCTTATTATCCGCTTACCTGTCACCCGCTCAAGCCAGTGTTTCGTTAAAGTCTGTGGCGCTACCCCAAGAGGTGACTCGTTCGGTCATTGTTGACAACAGCGAGTGGCAAGGGGTAGGTGTTGAACTTGAACATTTGCATAGCTCGACAACACTTGAGGTCACGCTCGAGCAGTTGGCGATGTTTTTACCCGAGTTCACACCTGTGTGGTCTGAACAAGGCGTGGCACAAGCGCATTGGACCAACACCAAGGCCTCGTACGCCTTGTTTCTTTGGGCAACTCAAACGCAAACTACCGAAGGTTTGTTGTCAGGGCTGATGTTTAGCCAGCCCCAGAGCCTGGTGCGCAACACCCTGTCTGTGCAGTTTGCAGCATTTGATTGGCTTCCTAAACAAGCCCAGCAACTGTTTCGTTTGATTGACAAATCGGGTGATCAACCGATTGTGCTCTCAAGCTTTACGGTTGCAACAACGTCTTCGCAACTCGCGGATCATCTCAAAGCCTACGGCCAACGCAATGGGTGGGTGCGCTTGCCGGATGAGTTGACATTCTTTCGCAATGCAGGGCGATTGTCGTTTCAGGTCATGGCCGATAAAGGTCAAACCACGGTTTTGGTGTACGAAACCTCGCGAGAGGCCCCATGAATATCACCGCTGCAAAACGAAATGGGTTGCTGATTGCGGTTTCAATCGGTCTTGGGTGCTTGTCTGCTTGGGCGATTGAACAGCATCTTTCGGCGAAAGAACACGAGCTTGCAGAGCAGAGTCGTACCGAGAAGGTGGTTCGAATTGTCGCGGCCCGCGATTTGCCACGCGGGACACTCTTGACCTTAAAAGACTTTGCAAAAGACGAGTTTCCGGCCAAGTGGATCGGTGCCGATGCCGTCGCTTTGAGCGAGGTGCAGCTTGTGCAAGGTAAACAACTCAATATTGACTTAAAGGCCGGGCAGTTGCTCATGCACGTACATTTAATCGAGCCTGCTCAACCGGCACTGGCGTCGCGGCTAAGCCCAGATAAACGTGCGGTGACGATTCCGGTTGATCTCATGAGCTCAATGTCGGGCTTGTTGCAACCCGGCGACCGTGTCGATTTGTTTGTGTCTTTTGACTACAAAGGGCAGCGTACGACCGCCTCGTTGTTACACGGGGTTGAGGTGCTGGCGACGGGTCAGCAGACGAAGATGACGGGTGAACACAACGCAGCAACTGAGCTGCGGTATTCAACCGTCACATTAGCAGCTTCACAGAGTGAGGCAAAAAAACTCGTGGCGGCGCGGCAAGGCGGCACGATTACGGCTGTGCTCAGTCATGAAACGGCAGAGCCTCTGCTGCTGGGTCAGCAAAAGACTGCGTCTCAATTGCCTGAATTGTTGGGCCTTGAATCCGCTCAGACCCAGGCGTCAGTTGAGATCATCTATGGCGATCGACTGGCGAGAGACTTACTCCCGGGCAACTCGGCCGAGTGGTCTGACCTGCTTGGCACGGCGCCGCCCAAAGGGACACCATGAGTGAGCGCAACATTTTTTTACGAATAACTAGGTTCGTGCTTGTGGGGCTAACGGCCTTCAGCTTTGCCTGGTGTGAGGTGACATTTGGTGCCGATAAACCGATTCGCCTTGACCTTGAAACCGGAGCCTCTACCGTTCTTAAGCTCAAAGGTGTTACGCGTATTGCAGTGGGTAACAGTCAAATCGTTCAGGTGACAACTGTGAACCCACGCGAGGTGTTGATATTTGGTAAAACGCGTGGTTCTACAACGGTTGATATTTGGGTGTCTGATAAAAAACGGCACACCTATCGTATTTTTGTCGCGCCCGAAGGGTTGAGCAGGATCCAGGAAGAAATCTCGCGCTTACTGAAAAATATTCCGCAAGCGCATAGCAGAATCGCTGGAGATAAATTAGTCATTGAGGGTGAAGACCTCAACGATGCCGATCAGTTGCGT
>JAIPCU010000135.1 GCA_021738045.1 Candidatus Methylopumilus sp.
GACGCAAGCCTCTTGGTAAGAGGCCCAGGCGGCAGCCAGCGCACCACGCGAATACACATATAACGGCGTGCCCAGTTCTTGGCCGAGCTCGGCAAGCGAGACACCCTCTGCTCGCAGTTCACCCGCTTGATAGTGAAAAAACGGTGCGCCCGTGGGCGAAGCAAGTTCAGCGGTCATGTTGTGGCTATGGGTATTCAAGGTTTGGCACGCGATTTGGGTAACAATACCTTCAAGACGCGTGCGTCGAAAGGGTAAAGAGGTAAAAGTTTAACGCTTAGCGAGCGGCTTAATCAATGACAACTGGCGCTGGGGTTAGCAGTAAGTCTTCATCAAAGAATGGCACCACCATGTCTTGTTCGTCTGGGATGACCCCGTACATCGAATAGGGCGTCGTGTACGGACGGATTTCAGCGGGTTTTTCGGGCAAATACAGTGGGCCTTTAAAGCCACAGCCTGCGGCGACCAACACGGCAAGTGTCAGCATCGCTACAATGCGAGCACTTTGGTGGTTGTCGGTTTTGCTGATCACTGCGCGCTCCGTCAAACGTGAGGATAAGGATTATGAACGATACTGAATTTCATGCTCGGGTGACCGCACTATTAGATGCAATCGAAACCCAAGCCGACCACTGGTTTGATCAACTCGACCTTGACGTTGAAACCAAACGCCAAGGCAATGTACTCAATCTGATTTTTGAAAACGGCCATCAAGTCGTGATCAATAGTCAGGCACCGCTGCACGAAATGTGGCTCGCTGCCAGAAGCGGCGGCTTTCATTATCGTTTTGACGGCCAACACTGGAAAGATACACGTGGTGGCGCCGACCTGCACGATACTTTATCTCAGGTTTGCTCAGATGCAACAGGCAAACCCCTAACCGTCGTATTTTAGTTAGCCAGAGCCGGATTGGGGCGATTGGTTTCAATATTGTTCAAAAAGTCGCCCAACGAGTCATTCTTTTCGCCGGTACCTAGCTTCATGATGGCCTGACCCGGCGGAAACTCACTGAAATACATGTTGCCGCCCTCAACAACCAAGCCCTCGGGCGGTGGGGCGCGTTTTTGTTCAGGAAACGTCTTCAGCGCGTTTTGCATATAGCCCAGCCAAACTGGCAACGAAGCGCCACCACCCGTTTCACGTGAGCCAAGCGACTTGGGTTGGTCGTAGCCCATCCAGGCCACCCCGACCAACTGAGGCGTGTAGCCCGCAAACCAGGCGTCTACAGAGTCGTTGGTTGTGCCCGTTTTACCTGCAAGATCGCCTCGCTTGAGCACTTGTCGCGATCGCGCCGCCGTACCTGAGGTGGCGACCCCACGTAGCAAGTCATCCATGACATAGGCGGTACGGGCATCAATCGCCCGCGCAGCAGAGTCGCCCACTACGGTTGGCCGAGCCTGCATGATGACTTGACCGTTGGCATCTGTGACGCGGTCGATGAGAAAAGGCGTGATCCGGTAGCCGCCGTTGGCAAAGACCGAGAATCCAGCAGCAAGTTGCATGGGAGTCACGGCCCCTGAGCCGAGAGCCATGGGCAAGTAGGCCGGGTGACGTGCTTTGTCAAAACCGAAACGCGCAATGTAGTCTTGCGCATACTTTGGCCCGATTGACTGCAAAATTCGGATCGACACCATATTTTTAGAGCGCGCAATGGCCTCGCGCATCGTCAGTTTGTCGTCGTATTGCCCACCATAGTTTTTGGGTGCCCAGGCTTTAGAGCCCGTTTGCTCGGCGGTCAACTCAAAGGGCTGATCCGAAATCACCGTAGCTGGGGTTAAACCACGTTCGAGCGCGGCAGCATAAATGAAGGGTTTGAACGCTGAGCCGGGTTGGCGCCAGGCCTGCGTCACCCGGTTAAAGTTGCCGTGATAAAAGTCAAACCCCCCCACCATCGAGCGGATTGAACCGTCTTGCGGAATCATCGAGACAAAGGCGGATTGCACCGTGGGTAGGTTCAGGATCTCCCAGTAGTCGCCATTTTTATGCAGATAAACGACCGAGCCACGTTGCAGGCGCAGGTCGTTGGGCGCTTTAGGATTGAGCGCACGGGCGATGACCCCTAGGGCTTTTTTATCTTTAATCGAAACGATATCGGTTGAGCTGCGGGCGACCCTCACCTCGTCAGGCTTGACCGAGAGCACCACGCCGATCAGCATTTCAGTGCGATCCGGGTATTTATCAAACACCCCATCTAAAAACTCATCGAGTTTGGCCGCGTCATTTTCAACACCAGCTGGCATGGTTAACTGCGCTTCAGGCCCCGGGTAGGGTGCGCGGCGTGTGTAATCGAGCACGCCCTCGCGTAGTGACTGGTAGGCCCACTGCTGATCTTTTGATTGGATCGTGGTGTAGACATTTAAGCCGCGTGAGTAAACGTTATCGGGATAGACGCTGATCATCAACTGCCGAGCGAGCTCAGAGACGTATTCGCCATGTACAGAAAACCCACCGGCGGGGGTGCCTTCTGCCGACTTGATGATGACAGGCTGATCCAAGGCCTTTTTATATTCGGCATCTGTTAGATAGCCTAGTGAGTGCATCCGACCCAGCACGTAGCGTTGGCGTAGCACCGCGCGTGGCTTGTTGGCGATCGGGTTAAAACGCGAAGGCGCCTTAGGGATCCCAGCGAGTAGGGCGGCATCTGCAGGCGTGATTTCAGATAGAGACTTACCCAAATAGGTGCGTGAGGCCGCAGCAAACCCATAGGCTCGGTTACCTAGATAAATCTGATTGAGGTAAAGCTCAAGAATTTGGTCTTTGCTGAGATTGGCTTCAATTTTGAACGTTAAAAGTAGTTCGTAAAACTTGCGCGAGTAGGTTTTTTCAGAGGAGAGATAAAAATTACGGGCAACCTGCATGGTGATTGTGCTGGCACCCTGCGTTTTTTGCATGGAGATCAGATTGGTCAGCCCCGCACGGACCACCCCAACCCAGTCAACGCCGCCGTGTTGATAAAAACGGTCGTCTTCGGCCGACAGAACGGCCGATTTCATGACATCGGGGATTTCGTTAAAACGCAGCACGTTGCGGCGTTCTTCACCGAATTCGCCGATCATGACTTTGTCGGCGGTAAAGATACGCAGAGGCACACGCGGACGGTAGTCTGTCATGGCCGTCAGTTCAGGCACATTAGGCCAGGCAAGCGCAAGCGCCATGCTAAACAGCAAGGCAGCGCAAAGGGCTAAGCCCGCCGACAAAATCGAAAGTTTAAGAAAAAACCCAATGATCCAGGAGCCGCGTCGTTTGGGCTCGTCGGGTTCGTCGTTTTCGCGTGTGTTGGAAAATTTGCTCATTACTGGGCATTTTAACGGAATGCGGGGAAATTCTCCCTATTTAGGGGGAAGAGAGCACTAGTTTTTAGAGACTTTTGCACGAGAGTGTTTGAGGCGTGCGGCGGTCAATGGGATAATCACGCTATGAATAACGCGTTGACCCCCGAACCGCACGACAGCAGCGGCCTAAATCCTACGAACCCGGAGCAGGAATTCCCTGCGCCGCATAGTGCCTGGGCAAACCACACGCCAGTCTTTTTGGTGGGGATGATGGGCGCGGGCAAAACCACGATCGGTAAAAGCCTGGCAAAAGCGCTGCACCGCGAGTTTCTCGATCTTGACCACGAACTCGAAGCGCGTTGCGGGGTGCGCATCCCGACTATTTTTGAAATCGAAGGCGAAACGGGTTTTCGTAAGCGTGAGTGTCAAGTATTAGACGACTGCACGTTGCGGCCTGGGTTGGTGATGGCCACCGGTGGTGGCGCCGTGCTGGCCTTAGACAATCGCAAGGCGCTCAGTACTCGCGGTGTCGTGATTTACCTGAGAGCAAATGTCGATGAGCTGTATCGCCGCACCAGTCGCGATCGCAATCGTCCGCTGTTAGCCACGGCTGATCCGCGCGGCACCTTGCGCAATTTGCTCGAATTACGCGAGCCCTTATATCGTGAGGTTGCCGATATTGTGATGGACACGGGGTCGACCTCGGTTGCGCAATTAGTGGCACAAATTGTCGAGCGCCTCAAACAGATGGATAAGGCGATTGACCAACAGGCGCGGCGCCATCCCGAAAATTCTTCAGAGAATATGCGGGCAGATTTCAATGCCAGTCATCCACCAGAGAACAAGCCATGCACACCGTAGATGTCGCAACCCCAGGCGGCCAGTATCCGATTCGTATCGCCCCAGGGCGACTTGAGTCGCTGGCGCAAACGATTCCGTCTGATGCCTCGTCAATTGTCTTAATCACCAACCCCGCCATTCAAAGCCTGATGGGCGAGCGCGTGACCCAAGTGTTAGCGCAAACGGGCAAGCGTCTTGTGCCGGTGCTGTTGCCTGATGGCGAAGCCTATAAAACCCTAGACACGCTGAATTTGATTTTTGATGCCATGCTTGGCGCACAACTTGATCGTCGCACGGTGATCGTCGCCTTAGGTGGTGGCGTGATTGGTGACATGGCGGGATTTGCTGCCGCAGTCTATCAACGCGGCGTGCGGTTTGTGCAAGTGCCCACGACCTTGCTGTCGCAAGTCGATTCGTCTGTTGGCGGCAAAACCGCGGTGAATCATCCGTTAGGCAAAAACATGATCGGTGCGTTTTACCAACCACTTGCTGTTGAGATTGATACCACGGTGCTCAACACACTACCCGATCGCGAAATGTCTGCGGGCTTAGCTGAAGTGATCAAGTACGGTTTGATTCTTGACCCAGAATTTTTTGAGTGGTGCGAAAAAAATGTAGCAGGCTTGCGTGCGCGCGATCCCGAACTCTTAGCCACTGCGATTCGTCGTTCTTGCGAATTTAAAGCCTGGGTGGTCTCAAAAGACGAGCGCGAAACCGGCTTGCGTGCGATCTTGAATTTAGGCCATACCTTCGGTCATGCGATCGAAGCGGGCCTGGGGTATGGCGAGTGGTTACATGGCGAAGCGGTGGGCTGCGGTCTGGTGATGGCGGCTGATTTATCGGCAGAGCTGTTTGGTTTTTCGCAGGCTGATGTGCAACGGGTGCGCGCCTTGGTGCGCGCGATTGGTTGTCCGATACTTGGGCCACGCCTTGGCGGCGTTGATCACTGGATGCAACTGATGCGTGGCGACAAAAAAACCGAAGCGGGTGAAATTAATTTTATTTTGATGCCAAAAATTGGCGAAACGATTCGCCGTGCGGCACCCGCCGAGTTGGTGGCGAAAGTGATTTTGCATAATACAGCCTAATACAGGCCTTGACTGAGCGGTTGAAGCACTTTGTAGCAACGCGGTTGCCTCTCGGCGAAGCTCAGTGGTTTGTGACTCAGCGCCGATGAGCGAGCGTACAACGGGTTGGCACCGACTGCCAAACCGTCAACATGGGACAACGCACAATGATTGAACTTGCTGTCTACGCGTCTAAATCAGAGCAAAGCCAGGGTCGCCGGCATCAAGAGCCTGCACCCTCTAATCGCAGCGAGTTTCAGCGCGATCGTGATCGCATTGTGCATGCGGGTGCTTTCAGACGGCTCGAATATAAAACGCAAGTGTTTATTAATCACGAAGGCGATCTGTTTCGTACGCGGCTGACCCACTCTCTTGAGGTGGCACAGATCGCGCGGGTGCTGGCGCGCAGTTTGCGCTTAAGCGAAGACCTCACTGAGGCGATCGCCCTCGCCCACGATTTGGGCCATACACCTTTTGGTCATGCGGGCCAAGATGAACTCAACGCCTGCATGCGCGAGTTTGCCCCAGAGGCTGGTGGGTTTGAGCATAATTTGCAAAGTCTTCGCGTGGTCGATGAGCTTGAAGAGCGGTACGCGGCGTTTAATGGCCTAAACCTTTGCTTTGAAACGCGCGAAGGTATTTTGAAGCATTGTTCGCTCACGCACGCAAAGCGTCTAGGCGATGTCGGGCAGCGCTTTATTGACCGCACTCAACCCTCGCTTGAAGCGCAGCTGGCGAATCTGGCCGATGAAATCGCTTACAACAATCACGATATTGACGACGGTTTGCGCTCAGGGTTACTGACGCTTGAGCACTTACAAACGGTGCCGATTTTTGCACGTCACTATGCCCAAGTCTTAAAGGCGTGGCCTAATCTGGCCACGCGACGCGTCGTGTCAGAAACGATTCGAAGCATGATTAACACCTTGATCACCGACGTGACTCAAACGACCTCTGCCAAGCTGGCGCAGGCTCAGCCAGCCGACGCGCAGGCTGCACGGCGCTGCGGACCGCTCGTGGCGTTTTCAAGCGATGTTAGGCACGAGGCCGATGCACTTAAAAAATTCTTGTTTGAAAATTTGTACCGCCACTATAAAGTGATGCGTATGACCAACAAGGCGCGTCGTATTGTGCGCGAGTTATTTAGTGCGTTTGTGCAAGAGCCACGTTTGTTACCACCTGATTACTGGCATGATGATAAAACTGTTCAAGCACGCGCGATTTCGGATTACATTGCAGGGATGACTGACCGGTATGCGATTCGCGAGCACCATCGCTTGTTTCGAATGGGCGAACAGTTTGATTAGTACAAACGTTGAGCGGGCGGTTGGATCGTTGCCAGGATAAAGAGGCGGTGCGTTCGCCAAGTTAGCTCAGTACACAAGACAGAGAGGATCACATGAAACACTTAAACCCGATCGCCAGTCGTCAACACCCACAGTGCGTGCGCGCGAGCCTGCTCGCGTTGGCCTTGGTCGTGTTAACGGGCCTCTCTGCCTGTTCACAGCGTGCGGCACCGATTGGCAATGTTGGCGGTGGTTCAACTGAGAGTGGCCCCGTGGCAATGGCGATGCCGATCGCAGCACCCGGCGACTTTTCGGGTGCGTCTGTGTCAGGCACACCGTTAGTTGAAAATGCGCCGGCACCGTTTGCGGCGTCAGTGCCTCAGCCCAGCACCGAGCAACGCGGCTCGGCTGTGATCGTGTCTGGCGGCCCTGCTAACTTGGGTGAGCTTAAACTTTCACTGGTGCAAACCTGCACCCCGACTCGCTCGGGCAATACTTGTAATCTCGTCTTTGTTGAGGCCCGCGCTGGGCAAGACCCAGCGGAGCTGACGCGTGATTATTTCAGTCGCATCGGTGGTGAAGCCTTGCCGCGGGTCACCGTCGAAAGCACCTGTTCACCGGGGTGGGTGGCTTCAGTCGTCTCGCAACAAGGCTCAGTGCAAAGCGGCGGCACCTTACGCGCTTACGCCGCCGTGTGTGGTCATCCTAATGCAAACAGTGCCTTGACGGCAGCGTTCAATATTTGTGACGGCCGCACACAAGGTGGTTGCAGAAAATCTAGTCAAGTGACTGTGCTGTGGGGGCGTTGGGCAGCCGACCAACCGGGCGCTGGCACTGGCGAACCAGGCAAACCACTTGATGCCTCCGGTTTAACTGGTGGGCTGCGTTGCGAGTCAAGGCTGCCCTTATTTGAGTCGGCACGCTGCGGCAGTAACGCCGCTTCGCAATTAAGATTTTTTGGTTTGCAGTAGCGCGTAATAGCAACGTGGCTCAGTGTGAGTCGCGCCGCTAAAACGCTACACCGCTAAAACTCTACAACCCTTCAACTCGCGCGCTTGAAAGCACCCAACTTCAGCGGTTACATGCGCTGGCGCTTTAATACTGGCGCCAAGTAATGCCCCGTGTGGCTGGCGGGGGTAGCCGCAATTAGTTCGGGGGTGCCCTGTGCCACGATTTTGCCACCACCGTCGCCGCCCTCTGGGCCCATATCAATGACCCAGTCTGCAGTTTTGATCACGTCAAGATTGTGCTCAATGACCACCACCGTATTACCCGCCTCGACCAGTTGATTGAGCACCTCGAGTAGCAGGGCAATATCCTGAAAATGCAGACCAGTCGTGGGCTCATCCAAAATATAAAAGGTGCGACCAGTACTGCGTTTTGACAGTTCGAGCGATAACTTGACGCGTTGGGCTTCACCACCTGAAAGCGTAGTGGCGCTTTGCCCCAAGCGCAGATACGACAGACCAACATCCATCAACGTTTGCAACTTGCGTGCAATCGATGGCACCGCCTCAAAATACACCAACGCTTGTTCAACTGTTAACTCAAGCACCTCAGTAATATTGCGCCCGCGATAGCGAATCTCGAGCGTCTCGCGGTTATAGCGTTTACCGACACACACGTCACACGGCACATACATGTCAGGCAAAAAGTGCATTTCAACTTTCACGACGCCATCGCCCTGACAGGC
>JAIPCU010000136.1 GCA_021738045.1 Candidatus Methylopumilus sp.
CGAGGTAGCTTTCGTGCCTTTTGTGCCTTAATCGGCAACCGTAGCGTCACCGAATTTAACTATCGCATTTCAGACGCGCGTTTAGCCCACGTTTTTGTGGGGGTTCAGGACGCAGACGCCACCGAACCCGAACGCATCGCAAAAAACTTTCGCAAGCACGGCTTTGCCACGCTTGATCTCACCCACGACGAAATGTCAAAGACCCATTTACGACATATGGTCGGCGGGCACTCGGCGTTAGCCGATCATGAACTGTTATATCGGTTCGAGTTTCCAGAGCGCCCAGGGGCCTTGACGCGTTTTCTGCAATCGATGAAGCCCGACTGGAACATCAGCCTGTTTCATTACCGCAACCAAGGCGCGGCCTACGGTCAGGTCTTGATCGGCATGCAGGTGCCGCATGGCAGTAAAAAGGCGTTCAAAGCCTTTTTGGAGGAGGTTGGATACCCGCACTTTAATGAAACAGACAACCCTGTTTACAAGTTATTTTTGTCGCATGTCGCTGCGCCAGACAAGGCGTAAATCAGCGCACGGATCAACATCGGTGCGCGAGAGCCTGGGGCATCAAGCCGACCGTACCCGACTTACCCTAAAACTCACAGACGCTAAAAAATGGCGTGTCAGTTTCAGCAATCAGCGCCGAGCCGCCTAGGGCAGGCAGATTCACCACTGCTGCGGCCTCGGCAACATTACCGCCGAGCTGTTGCAACAACTTAATCGCCGCCAGCATGGTGCCCCCGGTGGCAACCAGATCATCCACCAATAGCACTCGCTGGCCAGGCTTAATCGCGTCTTCATGCACCTCGACGGTCGCGTCACCATACTCAAGTGAATACGGCTGCGCCACGGTCTTAAACGGCAATTTGCCCGCTTTGCGAACCGGTACGAAGCCGACATTCAACGCATAGGCTAACGCGCTGCCAAAAATGAAACCACGCGCGTCAATCCCAACCACGGCATCGAGCCGATTGCGCATATGTCGATAGACAAACATATCAATCAGCGCACGAAAGGCTCGCGGGTCTTGCATCATGGGTGTGATATCCCGAAACATCACCCCTGGCTTTGGCCAGTCGGGCACAGTGCGGATGAGTCCGCGCACCAGCTCTTGAGGGTCTTGGTAGGGGATTGGCGTAATCATCAAACAGCACTCCGCGGTCAAAAATCAGTAGAAAACCTAACGCATACTAAATTAAATGCTCAGACCCATAGAATACGCTAGCGGCGCCCCAACAGGGCGCCGAACCGTTTAAACTCAAGCCATGACAAGCTCAGATTTACGCCTGCCCCCAAAATCGCTCAATGATTCAGCGACGCTGACCTCTGCGCGGCAGACCCTCGAACTCGAGGCTCAGTCGATTCTGGCACTCAAGTCGCGCCTAGGCGCCGAGTTTGTTCAGGCCGTTGAACTTATTCTGGCCTGCCAAGGGCGCGTGATTGTCTGCGGCTTAGGTAAAACGGGCCATATCGGGCGCAAAATTGCCGCCACGCTGGCTTCAACCGGCACCCCGTCTTTTTTTCTGCACGCCGCTGAGGCCGTGCACGGTGACATCGGGATGATCGGTGCCCAAGACTTGTTGGTGGCCTTGTCATATTCAGGTGCAGGTCAAGAAATTCTGTCTATCTTGCCCGCGGCACACCGTCTTGGGGTCAAGGTCATCGCCCTGACAGGCAACCCGCACTCTGAGCTTGCTCGCCTGGCAGAAGTGCACCTTGATGTCGGGGTCGCGCAAGAGGCCTGCCCGCTGAACCTGGCGCCCACTTCTAGCACCACCGTCTCGCTGGCGATGGGCGACGCCCTGGCTGTCGCGTGCCTGCAGTCGCGCGGCTTTGGCCCCGAGGATTTTGCCCGCTCGCACCCGGGCGGCTCGCTCGGCCGAAAACTTCTGACCCGCGTTTCCGACGTCATGCGACGTGGCAACGCCTTGCCGACAGTCCCCGCCACCGCGACGATGTCTGAAGCTCTTGAAGAGATGTCGCGCAAAGGGATGGGGATGACTGCCGTGCTGAATCCTCAGGGCAAGGTGCTTGGAATCTTTACCGACGGTGACTTGCGCCGCCTCATCGAACGCGAGGGCGATATTCGTGCACTCACTGTCACGTCTGGCATGACACCCAACCCACGACACATCAGTGCCGATGCGTTGGCGGTTGACGCCGCGCTGATTATGGACAACCACCGTCTCAACCACATGTTGGTCTGCCATGAAGACGGCGTTTTATCAGGTGCAGTGCATATGCATGACTTGATGGCCGCAAAAGTAATCTAGAGCCACCCCACACATGAAACGTTCGCTCCCCATTACCCACCCCGCCGAGGCCCTGATTCTGGCTCGGATCGACCCTTCGGTGCGAGCACGCCTGCAAGGTCTCAAGCTCATGGTGTTCGATGTCGACGGGGTACTGACCGACGGAGGACTTTGGTACACCGAGCAGGGCGAGACCCTGAAACGCTTTCATGCCCTCGATGGCCATGGCTTAAAAATGTTAGCGGTTAGCGGGATTCAAGTCGCCCTAGTGACTGGCCGCGAAAGCCCGATCATCGCTCGGCGCGCGGCTGAGTTAGGCTTAGGTGCAGTGATGCAAAACGTCCGCGACAAAGGGGCGGTCTTAACCGAGCTGGTCACGCGCTTTGGCGTCACGCTAGAGCAAACGGGTTTTATGGGCGACGACCTGATCGATTTGCCTGCAATGCAACGCGCTGGGTTTTCAGCCTCAGTGCCCGATGCACCGACCTACATGACACAGGCCGCGCACTGGGTCTCAGAGCGGCGCGGTGGCCACGGGGCCGCTCGCGAGTGCTGCGATCTCATCTTGGCTGCCCAACAACGCCTCGGGGTATTCTTCCAGCCGGGGCGACTGGGCTCCGGGCCCGTGCAGTGAGGGCCGCCAGATGAAAGAACGCTTTGCGATTATCGTCTCGCTGGTGATCCTGACCTTTTTGGTGATGGGCAGTTGGTGGGCCGCCGAATATTCTCAACGCGCGGTTGAGATTGACCCTCCTGTCAGACTGACGCACGAGCGCGACCACTGGGCAACACAAATTGTGCTCTTGCGCACCGACGAAAATGGCTTTGTGATTCATCGACTCGAAGGCGATCTAATGGAACACTTTCCAGACGATCAATCCTACGACGTCGTCCGCCCCCGCGCCTTCGGTCTAAAAGCAGACAGCCCGCTCACCATCGCCACCTCACAAACAGCGACGGTCTTTGACGAGGGTGATCGCATCATCATGAAGGGCGATGCGATATTACTTAGGCTAGCGGACGAGAAACGTCAGCCTCTGAACTTTCGTAGCGATGAAGTGACCCTGTTGATCAAAAAAGACCTCGCCTACACCGACCTGCCTGCCATCGCCACCAGCGGGCGCTCGCGCATGAGTGGGACGGGCATGCGCTATAACAATGCCACACAGCAACTAGACGTGTTTAAATCAACTGATGTTGAAATTGCACCAAAAGACACAACCGACAACTCTGAACCCGCTGCGACACGGCCCAAACGATGATGATTGATCTGTACTCTCACCGCTCGATTCGCTTGTTGTTAGCGTTTAGCTTGTGCGCACTGCTAGGCGTGGCTCAGGCTCAAAAAAAGCCCTCTTCAACCGCAGCCGTGGCGCCACAAGAAGAGCCCATGACAACAATTTTGTCAGACACTTTACATTTTGACGATACCAAGCGAGAAAGCACGTTTACCGGCAACGTTGTCATGACGCGCGGGCTGATGACGATGAATGCAGACAAACTGAATCTGCGCGAAGATCCTGAAGGCTTTCAGTACGGCACCGGCACAGTCAAGCCTGGCAAACGAGTGTTAATTCGGCAAGCACGCCCCGAAGTCTACGAAGTTCTTGAGGGCGTTGGCGTACGCGCAGAATACAACGGTAAAACCGAAACCTTTGACTTGATCGGTCAGGCGATCGTGACACGCTATATTTGTGGTCAGCACTTTGACACTGTCAGCGGCGAGCGCGTGCGCTATAGCCAAAAAACCGATGTCTACGAAGCGTTTTCTGGTCCAGACTCAGCCAATAGCGGCGGACGGGTGCGTTCGGTCGCGCAACCTCGTGCACGAGCCGATGCAGCCGTTGCAGAATGCAAGGCGAAAGAGGCTGGCCTACCCGCGGCGGCCCCAAGCACTGCCCCTGCTAAACCAGCAGCCCCTGCAGCGGGTGCGCGACGTCAACCCGCGGCGCCTGCTCGTCCTTAAATTCTGGTCACATGCAAACAAGCAACGAATTCGGCTCAACCACCTCCCCTGAACAGCTCACTCCGGGGCGCCTGAGCGCCACGGGTTTGCGCAAGTCGTATGGCGGGCGTATGGTTGTGCAAGACGTTTCGCTCTCGGTCAATAGCGGCGAAGTCGTCGGCCTGCTTGGTCCAAACGGTGCTGGCAAAACCACCAGTTTTTATATGATCGTTGGTCTGGTTGCAGCCGACGCTGGCCGCATCGAGATCGACGAAACGCCCATCAGCAGCATGCCGATTCATCAGCGTGCACGTCGTGGCGTATCCTACCTTCCACAAGACGCCTCTGTGTTCAGGCGCCTGACTGTCGAAGAAAACATTCGTGCCGTGCTTGAGCTGCAAATTGACCACGACGGAAAAAAGTTTTCAAAGGCAATGATCGAACAGCAGCTCGACTCGCTGCTCGAAGAGCTTCAAATTACCCACATCCGACGTAACAGTGCGCTCTCGCTTTCGGGGGGCGAACGACGCCGGGTTGAGATCTCGCGCGCGCTGGCTACACGCCCACGCTTTATTTTGCTCGACGAACCGTTCGCCGGCGTTGACCCTATCGCAGTGATCGAAATCCAGCGAATCGTACGCTTTCTGAAAAGCCGAGGGATCGGCGTCTTAATTACCGATCACAACGTGCGCGAAACCTTGGGCATTTGTGACCGCGCCTACATTATCAGCGAAGGTAAAGTCCTGACCACTGGCAAGCCCGGGGACATCATCAACGACGCCTCGGTACGCAAGGTTTACTTAGGCGAGCATTTCAAGATGTAACTGCCTTTTCAGGCCAGAGCTTGCGTAAGCTCAACTTTGCCAAAAATATATGTCTTCAACGTGACATAAATAGGTCTTTTGCTCTTGATTTCTAGGGCGATCTGACTAAACTTAAAACTGTTATCCACTCAAACACGAGGTCAGCCTAGACGTCCTTTTCGCGCATCCGCGCACCCCTTCACTTTTTTGGAGAGTACGCTATGAACCTAAGCATTATTGGTCACCACTTAGACGTTACCCCTGCAATACGTGAATACATCCACAGCAAAACCGCACGCGTTCTGCGTCATTTTGATCACGTGATTGACATCCAAGTCATGCTCTCGATCGAGCCCTTAAAACACCGAGCCGAAATCACGCTTCATGTCCGTGGCAAAGACATTCACTGCGAAGCCTTGGCTGATAATCTTTATGCCGCAATCGACTTACTCGTCGACAAAATTGATCGCAAGATTATTCAACATAAAGATCGCACCCAAAACCACCATCACATCGCAGCCAAGCGTCAGCTATTTGAAACGGTATAAGTTCTAACTTTTAGCGGCACTCAGCTCAACGGCCCCCAAGTCAATGCCTTGCAACTTGGGGGCAAGCTTTTTCAGCGCCCCGACAGCCCCGCCAAATCGACGGGTTGGCCGATAGGCTTGACTGAACAAGCCTGCCAAACTGACGCTCACACTGCAAATACCGCGTCATATAATCAGGTCATGAAACTTTTATCACGCATCTTGCCGGTCGAAAATATTGTGCTTGAACTGGCGGTCACCAGTAAAAAGCGGGTATTCGAACAAGCCGGTCTTTTGTTTGAAAACAGACACGGGCTTGAGCGCGCCGCAGTCTACGAAAGTTTGTTTTCGCGCGAGCGCCTGGGCTCAACAGGGCTGGGGGCTGGCATTGCCGTGCCGCACGGGCGAGTCAAAGGGCTGAATCACTCGGTGGCGGCTTTTTTTAGGCTAGCCAACCCAATCGCCTTTGAGGCTCCAGACGGGTTACCAGTGAATCAGCTGCTCTTTTTGCTAGCGCCAGAAAGCGCCGCGCAACAACATCTAGATATACTAGCCGAGGTCGCACAATTATTTTCAGACGACAGCTTTCGTCTGGCCTTGGCGCACGAAACCGATATCACTGTGGTGCACCGACTGCTCACGACAGGCTTGGTCTAAACACCGACCGGTACACTCGCTTAATCCCACGGAGCCGCTATGCTGACGGTGCAAGATTTAGTAAACGACAATATTGAAGACATTTCCTTCAATTGGGTGGCTGGTCAGTCTGCCGCCGATCGTCGCATCCCCGACAACGGCATGGCCGCAGCCGATCTGATCGGTCATTTAAACTTGATCCACCCCTCGCGTATTCAAGTGTTCGGTCGCGAAGAAATGGCTTATTACACGCGCTTTGATACACGCCGACGCGTCCATCACCTTGAAGAGCTCTTGGCGGGCGGTGTTCCTGCGATTCTGATTGCGGATGGCTTAACAGCGACAGACGACCTGATCCAAGAGTGTGAGCGCAATCACGTTCCCTTACTCACGACCACCGAACACGCCGCGCAACTCATCGACTTACTGCGAATTTATCTCAGTCGTCGCCTGGCACCCGTCACGACCGTTCATGGTGTATTCATGGATGTTCTTGGTTTAGGTGTGTTGATTACCGGTGAATCTGGCTTAGGCAAAAGCGAGTTAGCGCTTGAGTTGATTTCACGTGGCCACGGCTTAGTCGCCGATGACGCGGTCGAGCTCTCACGCACGTCTCCCCACGTGATTGACGGGCACTGTCCAGCACTACTCCAGAATATGCTTGAAGTGCGGGGACTAGGACTGCTCAACATTCGAACGATTTTTGGCGAGACCTCAGTGCGTCGCAAAATGAAACTCAAGCTAATCGTGCACCTGGTTCGCGCCACAGCGCAAGATAAATTTGAGCGCCTGCCACTCCAAGATACGACTCAAGAAATGCTCGGCTGTCCGATTCGTAAAGTCATGCTGCAGGTCGCTGCCGGTCGCAATTTAGCTGTACTCGTCGAGGCGGCAGTACGCAACACTATTCTGAAATTGCGCGGGATTGACACCCTGACTGAGTTCATGGAACGCCAAGCCGCAGCCATTGCACAAGGCAACACTTAAATGGGTGCGCTCAACGTTGTCTTAATTACAGGTATCTCGGGCTCTGGCAAATCGGTGGCGCTGCGCATGCTTGAAGATGCAGACTACACCTGTGTCGACAATCTACCTGTGCGGTTTCTGCACGAATTTATTACGTCACGTCGCGAAAATGCTGGCGAGCGCATTGCCGTTGCGATTGATGCCCGCTCTGCCGATGAGCTTGGCGAACTTCCCGAAATCATCACGGCGCTGCGCGCTGGCAATACACAATTGCGCGTCGTCTTTCTTGAGGCGACCGATGAAACTCTCCTGCAACGCTACGCTGAATCACGACGCCGCCACCCTCTATCAGATCGCATGCGCAAAAAGGGCCAAGTGCTCTCGCTCGAAGACTGTATCGCCCAAGAGCGCGAGCTCTTAGATCCGCTGCGCAGCCAAGGGCAAGTGATCGATACCTCTGGGCTCACCCCCGGTCAACTTCGTGCTTGGGTGCGCGACTTAGTACAAGCTGATCGTAGCCCTTTAGTGCTCACCTTTGAGTCCTTTGCCTTCAAACACGGAGTCCCACGCGATGCCGACATGGTGTTCGATGTGCGTTGCTTACCTAATCCGCACTACGACCCGGTCTTGCGTCCGCTGACAGGCCGCGACCAGCCGGTTGCCGACTGGCTGGCCGGCTCTGACGATGTGCAGCAGATGGTCGCCGATATTGAAGGCTTTATCCGTAAGTGGCTACCGCGCTACACAGAGGACACCCGCAGCTACTTGACCGTAGCGATCGGCTGCACGGGCGGCAAACACCGCTCGGTCTACGTCGTTGAGGCGCTTGCGCGTCACTTCGCTGAACACACCCAATTGCTGGTGCGGCACCGCAACCAGCCTGGGCTGAGCTAATGCGCGACACCGTCATCCGCATGGGGCGGTTGGTGTGTGTCTGTCTTGTTGTCGTACTACTTGCGGCCTGTGCAGGTGGGGCCAGACGCGGGGGCGGCTAT
>JAIPCU010000137.1 GCA_021738045.1 Candidatus Methylopumilus sp.
ATCATTTTTTTAGGTGAATCACGGTGACTAAACAACTTGATATTTGTGAACTATTGCTTCGTGTGCCACTTTTTTCCTCATTAAATCGAAATTGGTGTGAAATTTTGGCGAGCTCGGCGCAGGTTCATCGCCTTCTGAAGAATCAATTTTTGTACCGGCGCGGTGATGCAGCCACTGGAGTCTATCTCGTTGCCGTGGGTCAGATCAAAGCCTCGATCCCTATTGCGCGAAGCCGGCACGGCAAGGTCATCGAGATGTTCGGTGCCGGCGACTCATTTGGCGAAACGCTGATGTTGTTAAATCACCGACACATCGTTGACGCACAGGCGCTTGATGACAGCGTTATCATCTGGCTAGATAAGCACGATATTGAAAAAATTCTCTCGCTTGAAGCGGAATTTGCGCTAAAGCTGCTAAAAAATGTCTCGCTTCGTTTTAAAACTCTTTTACACGATATCGAGACTGTCAGCACGCACAGCGCTAGCGAACGCGTTGCTGACTATCTTTTAAAGCAACCCAGACAAGGTACGCAAACACAACTAAAGTTTAGTAAATGCCTAATCGCTTCGCGCTTAGGTTTGCAGGCCGAGAGTTTGTCACGCGCGTTACAGCGCTTAACAAAAGATCACCTGATTTCGGTTCAAGGCTCGCATGTCGAAATTTTGGATGAGCCGGGCTTACTAAAATTAAACCAGCCAGACCCTGTGGTGCCCCGAGCCGGAATCGAACCGGCACGCCCTGCGGCCTGAGATTTTAAGTCTCATATGTCTACCGATTTCATCATCGGGGCAATTAGACAGGCTCTATTGTAACGAAAGTGCCAAATCTTGTTTGAACAGGCCTAACCCTTGCACGGAAACTTAATTGGCAGGTAGCGAATCACTGTTGCAGCCGCCTTGTCTTTGTTGTACTGGGGGTTGGCGAGTGCCCATTGAATGAACTCGGCCAAGACCACGTCACGTGCGACCCCAACAGCAGGCAGACACACAGTTTTAGGCGCTTTCGGGTCAAGATTCAGTTCATAGGTTTGGTAGACGCCCTCACCAAAACCATAGCAAAAGGTTTGCGCTTCGAGGTCGGTGCGGCTTTGGCACAAGGCCACCATCGCCTCGGTTGAGACGTCGGCGCGTGGCAAGTTTGACGCCGTAGTGCTTTGCGCCAACGTCGCCGATAACGGTAATAAGGCAAAGGCCGCGGTGACTAATATTTTTTGGATCATGTTCGTTCTCGATGACTGTGTATTTAGGTCTAGAAAAAGCTAGCTATTCAAAGTAGTGCTGGTCGAAGTGACGCCAGTTGGCAAATGGATGAAGCCGCCCTTGTAATGCAAGGTGGCGCACCCACCCCTCTTAGCGCCTAAACCCGCCCATGTGCCCGCCACCAAAACTGCGACCACCGCCACCAAAACGATCTCCACCGCCGCCAAAGCGATCTTGATTAAAGTCGCTGCGCCCCTGACTGCCTAACTGCCGTTCTTGCGAGGCTTCACGTGAGTAACTGGGGCTTGCACGATCTTGCGAAGCATCACTGCGAGCCTGCGAATTTAAAGAGCTGGCTTGCTGCCGTTCTTGGGGTGTGGCGTTACGCTGAAAATCACTATTGGCATTTTGACGCGCCTGATCAGCACGCTGTTTATCTTCGGGGCTAGCGTTATTTCTCCAGTCGTTTGCTGCGTTTTGCTGCCGCGCGATGCTTTGACGATCGATATCGCTATGATTGCCCACCCCGTACCGATTATTCAGCGCTGAGCTGCCATAGGGCACGCCATCGCGATGCGCCACGTCATGCGCCCAGGTGCTGTTTGCACCTAAATGATTTGCCGCTTGATTGGCCAGCGAGTTATAGCGACCATTAAAGTTATTAAAGTTCGTGTTATTAATCGTGATTGAGCCGCTGCCCCAGTGTGGCTGCGCCCAGAGCGATGCACCAACTGCCATGCCCACGCCAAAGGCCATAAAACCCCAGGCTGGGTTATAGACAGGATACGGAGGATACGCTGGGTAGCCCCACGCGCCATACACCATCATTGGATTATAGGTAGGCACATAGATCACCTGAGGGTTCGCCGGCACAATGATGATGTTCGCTTGACTATCGGTTGCAACAACCGACTGCGATGTCGTTTGCAAATTGCCAGCCTGCTTGGCCTTCAAGCGCAACGCCTGCACCGCCTGCATCAAATCCTTGGGTTGTGCCAAGTAAGCATCGCCTAACTTTTGCGTCCAGTCTAATTTGTTGCCCAACATGTTCAAGGCATCAGGAAACGTCACCAGCGACTTCACGCTGTTATCCCAAGTTTGTGGCTTTAACGCGTCTTGTAAAGCGGTGCTCGACAAACGGTTATTGCTGCGCAGCCAATTGGCGGCCTCGGCCACCTCAAGCGGATAGGTTGCTGCAATCAACATTTGCGATAACAGCGAATCGGGGTAAAGCGCAATGGGCGACACCAGTGACTGCAATTCAGGCATCGACATATTGCTGGTTTGCTGATTTGTTTGGGCATAGGCAGGTGCCGTAAACGCAACCCCTACAATTTGACCACCCGTGGCCAAGGTCAGCGCAAGCGCTGCTGCGGCAGCCGAAAAAGTGAAGGTACGCATGTTGATCCCTGTAAAAAAAGACATTTTTAATGTTTGTAATCTGCAAACCACCAACGCAAGCAATGCTGCCCTGATCGCAAAGCCAACAATAGCGTTGTGCCTGCAACCTGAAGCTCAGCCTAACTTCAGTCACACAGGCACATATTATTGCTTAAGTTAGCGCGTTCAGGGGCTGACACAACACTTATTTAGCGATCGCTTTAACCGCCTCGTAAATCTTGCCAAATACTGCATCAGCATGCGCTGAATTCAACCAGCGAATAATGACAACCATATTTAATTCAGGCTCAATCCAAGTAAATGAGCTGCCGGCTCCAACTGCAAAATAGCTTGACTCAGGCAAACTCGGAAACACCTTGCGCTGATCATTGAGCCACACCAAGTAGCCATAAAACGGCGCAATCGCGCACGGCGTGCGCATACGCTTGATCCACTCGGCTGACAACACACGCTTACCTTGCGCCATCCCGTTATCCAGCAGCATCTGGCCGACTAAGGCCTGGTCGTCGCTACTAATCGACATCCCGCCACCCCAGTGGGTACCGCCCGGCACCGATTGCACGCGCTTGCCAGCGATGTCAACCCAGGCGTCGTCATAGCCCACCCAGTTCCAGGTGTCTGAGGCGCCTACCGGTTGCATAATCGCTTCGCGAAACACGTCGGGCAGTGGGCGTTGAAACAGGTGCAACAAGGCAAGCGACAATTGATTGATGCGTACGTCGTTGTACTCCCAGTAAGTCCCGGCTGGCTGTAGCGGGCGGTCATCACCCTTTTTGCCATCGGGGGCCGCAGCAAACGTCACCGCACGGTAACGATCGACCTGATCGGGCAAGCCAAAAAGCGTGCCCTCCCATTCACCGGTTTGCTGCAACATGTGCTCCCAGGTGATCAAGGCGTTGTTGCCTGAGTCAAAACCGATGCCCTTCAAGGTATTACCAATCGGGGCGTTGACATCTTTAATCAGGCCGCGATCAAACGCCACGCCCGCCAGCAGGGCCAGATAGGTTTTGGCGACGCTAAACGTCAGATCAGCGCGCTTGGGCTCACCCCAAGAGGTCAGCGTCTTGCCCTTGAGCAAGATCGTGCCAGACTCAGGGCCGCGATCGTGCACGGGGCCTCTTAAGCGGTTGTAGGGCACGGGATCCGGGTGATGGACGCCCCAATTGGGCGAGGTGCAGTCACGGCTCCAGGGGCTTTCGTGTTCAATGGCAAACTGAATCGCCTGCTCGAGTGTCGGGTTCTGCATAAACGCACCTTTGATGAGGTAAAAAGTCAGCTAAGTAGGGGTTCGCACCAAGTACATTCGTGTGCGCCGCGATGCCAGCTAGTGTTATAACAAACTTCGAGCAATCACCGTGCGAACGCCGTTTTCTGGCACGCTGTTTGCTACTATGATTTGCCCCACCATTTGCCCTGCTGCTTGGCCTTCACTTTTTGGCACTTACCTTTTTTGCACTCTCTTTTTACAAGTTCTTTGAACACTTACGATCACTTCAAAGTATGACGAGCACCCAAAGGAAAAAAATGACAGCTTCAGCCCAATTCCGCAACTTGCCCCTTCACCGCGTCACCTCGCGCCGTCGGTTAGGTCCACTCACTTGGGCAGCCTGTGCGCTAAGTGCTCTTTTATGCTTGAGTACCCCGAGCTTTGCAAATAAGGCGAATGACACGCTAGGCATGGCTTACGACCAAGCCCCTGAAAATATTGATCCTTACTTCAACAATGTCAGAATTGGCGTGATCATCGCTGCCAACGTCTGGGATACCTTGGTTTATCGTGACCCAGTCACCAACGAGTACAAAGGCCAGCTTGCCAAAAGCTGGAAGCAAATCGATCCGCGCACGCTTGAATTCGACTTACGCGAAGGGGTCAAGTTTCACAATGGTGAAGATTTTGACGCCGATTCGGTTGTCTTTACTCTGAACTACGTCTCAGATCCCGCCAATAAAGCTACGACACAAGCAAACGTGCGCTGGATCGAAAAGGTTGAAAAAATTGATCAATTTAAAGTTCGAATTATCAGCAAAGAGCCGTTTCCGGCAGCGATCGATTATTTAGCCACCACGTTAGCGATCCACCCAGCTAAATACTACAAAGAGGTAGGCCCAACGGGCATGAATGCCAAACCGGTTGGCTCGGGCCCTTACAAGATCATTGAATATATCCCTGGTAAATCAGTGACACTCGAACGTAACGCCAATTACTTTAAAGACTCGCCAAAAGCAGCAGGCAAAATCGGCAAAGTGAAAATTCGCTTTATCCCAGATCGTCAAACGCAAATGGCCGAGGTGATGTCGGGCGGCGAGGATCTGATCATGCATGTGCCAAAAGATCAGGCCGAAAAGCTCAAAAACCTGCCACACCTACAAGTGCTCAGTGGCAACACCATGCGCATCGTGTTTTTACAAATGAATACGCGTGATGGCACGCCGGCACCTGAATTAAAAGATATTCGCGTACGTAAAGCGATTGCCCATGCCATCGATCGCGAAGCCATCTTGAAAAATATTGTGGGCGGTGGTGAGCTGATCAATACAATCTGCACACCTTCGCAAGTGGGCTGCAGTAGCGATGGCGCAACCGTGTACAAGTATGACCCCGCTTTGTCGAAAAAACTGTTGGCTGAAGCTGGTTTTCCCAATGGTTTGAGCATCGACATCATGGCGTACCGCGAGCGTCAGCAAACTGAAGCCATGATCAATTACCTTCAGGCGGTCGGCATCAAAGCCAAGCTGGGCTTTATGCAATATGCTGCCATGCGCGATTTGGCACGTGGAAACAAAACGGCATTGACCCACCAGACTTGGGGCTCAAATCTCGTCAATGATCTCTCGGCTTCGACCCCCGTGTATTTTGGCGGTGGCAGCGATGACGTGAGTCGTGACCCAGAGGTTATCGCCTTGTTGAATAAAGGCGACAATACCGTTGACCCTGTTGAACGCAAAAAAGTGTACAACCAGGCGCTCGTGATGATCTCTGAAAAAGCCTACGCGCTGCCCTTGTGGTCTTTGCCGGTGTACTACGTGGCAAACAAAGATCTGAATTTCAAGCCGTATCACGACGAACTCGTGCGCTTCTGGGAGATGAACTGGAAGTGATGGCATTTAAGCTGAGCTCAGCCGAATCAAAGATGTTTGTCTTTCTGAGGAAAGGCTTGGATTCAAACAAAAACTCTTGTGTATCCTTTGAAAGGCTTGAGCTCAATCAAAAATGCTTTTGTATCCTTTGAAAGGGTTGGGTTAAAGAAATATGTTGGCTTATCTTGTGAAGCGTCTAGGCTTGGCGGTGCTGGTAGCTCTTACCGTATCCATCATCGCCTACATGCTGCTGTATCTTTCGGGCGACCCCGCGCTTGCCATTGCAGGCGAAGGTGCGCGTCAAGCCGACATTGATCTGATCCGCAAAACCTACGGGTTTGATCGACCCTTGATTGTGCAGTATGGCGATTGGTTGCTCAAACTGCTCAGAGGTGACCTCGGCGTCTCGATGTACTTTAAAACAGACGTTGCACCCTTAATTTTTAGCAAACTCTCGACCACACTGTTGTTGGCTGTGTATGCATTGACCGTTGCCTTAGTCATTTCAGTACCCTTGGGTGTGTTGGCCGCGATTTATAAAAATAGCTGGATTGATCGTCTTTGCTTAGCCGTCGCAGTGGTGGGGCAATCCATGCCCAATTTTTTCTTCGCGCTGATTCTGATCATGCTGTTTTCAATTTCGTGGCGCCTGTTGCCCGTTTCAGGTAGCGGCACTTGGCAACACTTTGTGATGCCCGCCATTACTTTGGGCTATTACGCGGCGCCCGCCTTTATGCGTTTGATTCGTGCTGGCATGATCGAAGTACTGAGTGCGGATTACATTCGTACAGCGCGCGCCAAAGGCTTACCTACCCACACCGTGATTTTTAAACATGCTTTGCGTAACGCAATCGTACCGGTCGTGGCCTTGGCTGCGGTGCAGTTGGGCTTTTTGCTAGGTGGCTCAATCGTGATTGAAACGATTTTTGCGCTGGATGGCTTGGGTTACCTAGCCTATCAAAGCATTACGTTTAAAGACTACCCCGTCACGCAGATTATTGTGCTGTTGCTGTCTGTGATTTACATCTTGCTCACGTTGGCCTCTGATGTGGCGAATGCCTGGCTAGACCCACGCATTCGGGTGGCCTGATATGAAAAACAATAAAGCCCTTTACGTTGGCTGCGGGTTGCTACTGATCATTTTTTGCATGGCTATCTTTGCGCCCTGGTTATCGCCGCACGACCCGTATTTTCAAGATCTGACTTACCGCACTGTACCCCCAGTTTGGTACGAGCAAGGCACGTGGCTGCACCCGCTTGGCACCGATCAACTTGGTCGCGATTACTTATCGCGCTTGTTTTACGGCGCGCGCATCTCGCTATTGATTGGTGCAAGCGTTGCGGTCATCTCGGGCTTAATTGGCTGCACGATGGGCATGCTAGCCGGTTATTTTGGCGGTCGCATCGATATGATCGTGTCGTTTTTTGTGACGACTCGACTCTCGATGCCCGTCATTCTGGTGGCACTGGCTACCGTAGCCTTGGTAGGCAGCTCGATGTGGGTGGTCATCATGGTGCTGGGCTTGCTGAAGTGGGATCGCTTTGCTGTCGTCATGCGCAGCGCCACGCAACAGGTGCGCGCAATGGAATACGTCGCTGCTGCGCAATCTGCGGGCGCATCCACGCTGCGCATCCTGTTAACTGAAGTGCTGCCTAACGTGTTACCTCACCTAATCGTGATTGCAACCCTTGAAGCTGCGAGTGCCATTTTGCTAGAAGCCGCCCTGTCCTTTTTAGGCTTAGGTGTGCAGCCCCCCTTGCCGTCGTGGGGCTTGATGATTTCTGAAGCTAAATCCTATATGTTCTTTTCATTTTGGCTAATCGCCATCCCCGGCACCGCACTTGCCGTGTTGATCTTTGCGATTAATCTTGCCGGTGATGGCTTGCATCAGTGGCTGACGCCACAAGAGCGGGGCTAGCCAATGACAAGTCAACATCTTACTGAAACACGAGTGTCTCAACCGCCTACTTTAGCCAAGCGCTCAGACGAGTCGAAGACTGTACCCGAGAACGTTCTTGACATCACCGGCCTCACCGTTGACATCGCCACACCGCGCGGCACCTTGCATGTTGTGCGCGATGTGTCGCTGCACGTCAAGCGCGGTGAAACCTTGTGTATTGTGGGTGAGTCGGGTTGTGGCAAATCAATGACCTCGTTAGCAATTATGGGTTTGTTGCCAAAGTCTGCCACACGCAGCAGCGCGCGCTTTGAGTTTTTAGGCGAAGAACTTAGCCAGGCCAGCAAAGGTCATATCAATGATTTGCGCGGTAACAAAATGGCGATGATTTTTCAAGAGCCGATGACGGCGCTCAACCCAGCCTACACGATTGGCGAGCAACTGACTGAGCACTACCGTCATCACCTTAAGGCATCTGAATCCGACGCGCGTGCACGCGCG
>JAIPCU010000138.1 GCA_021738045.1 Candidatus Methylopumilus sp.
ACTTTCGCGTCACTATCGGATTTGAAATAAGCTATTCGACCTTGGCGCCACTCTCGGTGATGATTTTTTTCCAGCGAACTTGCTCTTCTTTCATGTATTGAGTGAACTGCGCAGGCGTACCCCCTAAAAGCACGGTACCTTGCGGAGCGAGTTTGGTTTTGAGCGCAGGCTCTTGCAGTGCGGTCGCCAGCACACCGCTTAATTTTTTGATGATCTCGGGGGCAACGCCTTTCGGCACGACCACGCCTTGCCATGCGCCCATCACCCAATCTGTCGTGCCCAGCGCCTCATTAAAAGTGGGCACATCCGGAAACAAGGGGCTGCGCTGCGTCGCCGCAATCGCCAACGGGCGCACTCGCGCATCAGTCAGCATCGCCACTGCTGCGCTTAAAGTCGAAATCATGAACTGCGTACGACCACTGGCGACATCGATGAGCGCTGGAGATTCGCCCTTGTAGGCAATGTGGCTAGACACTAAACCAAATTCTCGTGCGAAGGCCGCGGCAGGCAAGTGGGTCATCGTGCCCGCGCCGCTTGAGCCATAGTTCATATTGCCTTGAGCTTTTGCATACGCCACAAACTCTTTAAGCGAACGTGGCGCTAAACTTGGCGTCGTTAAAAACACCAAAGGATTCGTCGCCGTCAACATCACGGGCGCAAAGTCCACAAAGGGATCGTATTTCACACTCGGGTACAAGAGGGGCCCTAAAACGATTGCTGACGTCGCATAAAAAATTGTGTACCCGTCTGGCTCGGCACGTGCAACTTCTGCCGCAGCAATATTGCCACCGGCACCTCCTTTGTTCTCGACAACGACCGTCTCTTTAAGCGCTCGAGTCATCGCTTCAGCAAAAATTCTTGCCGAAATATCCGCAGAGCCACCGGGCGCAAACCCGACAATCATTCGAATCGGCTTGTTCGGATAAGGCTGACTTTGCGCGCTCACATTTTGAGTAAGCAATAATGTCACAGCGGTCAGGCATAACAATAGTTTTTGTCTCATATTTTTCTTTTCAGTCACGACATCAATCAACTTGCAGCGTCTGCATATCTCGACTCCGCAATCTCGCGCTACCACCACAAGGCTTTTTTACACTAGGCGCTGGCTTTGCGCAATGCAAAACAAGTCATCTCGTCGCGCAGGGCACAACATCTCGGGTAAGATCGTTAACAATAATCAAAGAGAAAGCGCCTAGCGCTAGAGACAGCAACTTCAGGAGGCAGTATGGATCTTCTTCTCGCAGGCAAACGCGCCCTAATTACGGGTGGTTCAAAAGGCTTAGGATTTGGCGCGGCCAAAGCACTCGCGTTAGAGGGCTGTGCGGTTCATCTCGTTTCGCGCTCTGCCGGTGACTTAGAAGCAGCTGTTGGCGAAATCAAAAAGGTCTCTAATGTCGAAGCTTCGTTTACTGCGCTAGACCTGACCAAACCGGCCAATGTCGAGTTATTAAGAGATCGGCTTGCGACCACCGATATTTTGGTCAACAACGCAGGTGCCGTGCCGCTAGGGTCGATCGAAGACTTTGATGATCAAAGCTGGCGAGATGGTTGGGATCTAAAAGTGTTTGGCTACATCAACATGACCCGCTTAGCCTTTCAAGTCTGGAAACCTCTCAAGACACCCGGCGTCATCGTGAATGTGATTGGCCACGCCGGTGAAAACCTAACCTCAACGTATCTGGCGGGCACCTCGGGTTGTGCTGCACTCATGGCGCTCACCCGTTCACTGGGTTCTGTCAGCCCTGAGCATAATATTCGCGTCGTGGGTTTAAACCCAGGCCCTGTGTTAACCGAGCGTCTTTATAATTTTTTACGCAAACGCGCCGAGTTGACGTTGGGCGATGCTGAAAAATGGAAGCAACTCGTTGCCTCAATGCCTTTTGGCCGCACCGGCAAAGTCGAAGAGATCGCAAACGCGGTTGCGTTTTTGGCCTCTGACTTGTCGGGCTACACCACCGGCACAATTATTACGATTGACGGTGGCGTTTCTTCGCGCGCAAAGACTTGGTTGTAGTGTTTAGGCTGCGGGCCAATTCAGCACCTTCGCTAAGGCTCCGCCCATCACCATCTCGAGATCTTTTCCTTTTAAAAAGCTCATCTCTTCGGTGAACAGGCTTACGCACTGCGCATAGGTGCAAGGTAGTCGCGAGACATCCGAACCCCACATCGAGCGCTCTGGCCCAAAGCCTTCAATGATGCGTTGCAAATAGGGTTGAATATTTTTAAAAGGATACGGGTGCGTGCTGTAGCCTGGCGCAGACGTCACCTTCACCGACAGATTTTTATGTCGAGCCAGTTTGAGCATGATATCGAGGTCGGCAAAACAGGCATCATCGCGTAAGGCACTTTTGCGACCCATATGATCCAAAATAAGTTTCAAATCGGGATAACGCGTTGCAAGTCGATCCAACACATCAAGTTGCTCAGACATCAGCACCATCACCGGAATCCCAAGACGTTCACAACCAGCCCAAAACCAGTCAAGTGAACTATCCGCCAGCCAGCGTGACCACTTCGCTTTGTGAAACGTCATACGAATACCAAGCATGCCAGGTTGCGTCAGCCAGGTTTCAAGCAAGACTCGGGCGTTTGGATCTTCGGGATCAAAGCGCCCCATGATGCCGTAACGGCCAGGGTAGTTTTGTACGGCTTCAAGTGCGGTCAAATTTTTACTGCCAACCATGGATGGCGGCACGATGATCGCGCGTGACACGCCCGTCGCGTCCATCAACTCAGTCATTTCTGCTGCTTCGAAAGGCTTTTCGCGGTGCGGTCGCGCACCCTCTCCGGCGATAATCACTGTGTGCCCAACATCTTCTGGCATCCAAGGGCGATCAGGGCGATGAGCCTCCCAGAGGTGAACCTGCGCGTCGGTGATAACCATAGATGCTCCTTGTTGTTATGGGCTAGTATTTCACCCATTGTCTGATGATTAATATCTTTTGTTTGATATCTTTTGTTTGATGTCCATTACCCATTGCTTGTTGTCAGGCACTTCGTAATTTCTGTATCTTAGCCTGTCTCTCTAAAGGAAACCTCCATGTCGACCGCCCCTCTCGAACCTCTACGTTTTACCCCCATCGCAACCGAGGATCTCACTCCCGAACAACAAGCGGTCATGAAGCTCTATCGCTCGGGTTGGCAAGCACAATTAACTGACTTGCCCAAACATCACTGGATGACCTTGCGCTCGCCTAAGTTTGCAGCGGTTGTTACGCCCGTCAGTAATTATTTTCGCAATGAATCTTCACTACCCGCACGCTTAAATGAATTTGCGATTTTGCTTACCGCGCGCCACATGGAATCTCAATTCGAATGGGGCTTACACAGCAAGTGGGCTGTCAGAGACGGCGTGTCGCCTGCAGTGGTCGACGCGTTACCACGGGGTGGTAAACCTGCAGGCCTGCAGGCTGATGAAGATATTGTGTACGACTTCGTCACTGAACTTCTTGATACAAAACGCGTCAGCACCGCCGCCTTTCAACGCGCGAAAACACTACTGAGCGATCAGCAATACTCTGATCTAGTCTGCGTTGTCGGCTACTACACCATGGTATCAATGGAAATCGCAGCGGCCGGGGTTGACGTGCCTTCTTGGGCAGACACCGTCGCAGCAGCCAAGGCGCGTGCCTAAAGATTTTGGCTTGTAAATGCGATCTCGAGCCAAGACGGCTCGAGATCAGCGCTTACCTCGTAGGCTCAGTCCAATTGCTTCAGACACTGAGACTTTCACCTAAGTTGTGCGGCATCATCCCTTCGCAGCCGCAGGTTTTTTCTGCGTCTGAGCAGCGTGCTTAGACTTCATATAGTTTGAAAGCGTCGTTTTTTGTGGCGTTGACAATCCATCCCAGAAGGCCAGCCACTTTTGCTGCACGGCATCCATTTTGGCGTCGATCGTGGTGCGCATTGTCTTTTGCTGAGCCATGACAGCCCTTGGATCAACGATGTCTTTTGTCAACTGCTCCTGCATCGCTTTACGCTGCTCAGCCCGCAACGACTGTTTAGTAGCCTGTAACTCTTTACGCGCAGCCTGTGCAGTATCGAACTGCGCCTGTTGGGCTGGCGCCAAGGCGAGTTGATCAATGACAGCTTGAGGGATTTGCCCCATCGGACCTTCGCTGCTTCCTTTCGCTGCAGCCTGATGTTGACGATGCATACTGCCATGTGGGCCAGCACCTTGTGGGGGCACACTCGTTTGCGCCAAGGCGCTTGCTGCGACGAGTGTGAAACCCAAACCTGCAATAAGTGAACGAGCTGAAATGTATGTCATGGCGTGAACTCCTGTGTGATTACGCAACCACATCTTCACACGCCACTCGTTTCAACAATGTTTCGAGCCGAACCTCATCTGTTTCAGATGATTTCGGCTCGAGAAGACACTATTTACCCCGCATCGTCTCGGGTAACCAAGTCACGATCTCAGGATACACGGTCAAGATCGCGATTACGATCAACATCAAAAATACATAGGGTGTTGAACCCGCGACGATCTCTGAAAACTTCGCGCCCCCAGAGATACCGTGAATGGTAAACAGATTCAAACCCACGGGCGGGGTGATCTGCCCAAGTTCAATCAAGATCGTGATGATGACGCCAAGCCAAATCAGATCAAAACCAAAAATCTTGATGACAGGCAAGAGGACAGGCAAGGTCATGTAGATCATCGAGATACCATCCACAAAACAACCGAGGATGATGTACAGCACGACCAAGATGAAAAAGAACTCCCACTTACTGAGACCGAGACCAACGATCCACTCACTAATCTCGCGGCTCACACCTGAAAACGTCAACGCCGTCGACAAAATCTGCGCACCGATGATAATCATCGAGACCATACAAGTCGTCTTAACCGTTGACATCACCGAGTCGCGCAACACCGACCAGGTCAGCTGGCGATAGCCCGCTGCCATCACTAAGGCACCCGCCGCCCCAACTGCAGCCGCTTCGGTCGGAGTGGTTAGGCCAGAGTAAATGCCACCCAGCACCAGCACTAAGAGCGACACAATCGGCATCACATCCCAAAGAGGATTTGACTTACCCGACAAAAGCTCAGACGCCTCTTTCAGTTTTGCATCAGGCACAGGCGCGATGGATGGATCTCTGTACACCATGACTGCGATGTAAATCATGAATACCAGACTCATCAGCAAGCCAGGCAAAATCCCCGCAATAAACAAGCGACCCACTGACTCTTCAACCAATGCGGCATACAAAACCATCACGATGGAGGGGGGGATCAAAATACCCAACGTACCGCCAGCCGCTAACGAACCATACACGTGGCTAGACCGATAGCCAGCCTTTTTGAGCTCTGGTATGGCCACCGTGCCTACACTCGCGGCAGTAGCCACGCTTGACCCACTGACCGCTGAGAAAATCGCGCAAGCCACAATGTTGGCATGCAACAAGCCGCCCGGCAATTTATGCAAGAGCTTCACAATCCCCGAATAAAAAGCCTTACTGGTACCGCTTCGCAAAATCACTTCGCCCATTAACAAGAACATGGGCACTGCGATCAGAATATAACTATTGGCGTTATTCCAAACGACCGAGCTTAAGCCAAGCAATCCAACCCAGCCTTTGGTCATCATGATGACGATGACACCAACAATACCTAGCGCAAACGCTGTCCATTGACCAACAAACAAAAAAACGCCCAGGGCAATAAATAAAACAGCAATAATGACTTCTGAGCTCATGGCAATCTCACTAAGGTAGATTTTTAAATTTTGTGAAAGTGAAAATTGCTAGTTGCAGGGTTAAAACTGCACAGCCCAACACCACAATGCTCATTGGTACCCACTCGGGAGTTTGCAAAATCGAGACGGCACGTACATCTTGCTTGTAGGCATAGGCGGTGTGCAGAACCAAAAAATAGGTCAGGATGGCAGAGAAGAGCAGTGCCGAAATCGTAATCAGGGCTTTGACCCAGAAAAATACTGCCCCCTTTAGCTTGTCGTACAGCAACTCGATACGGATAAAGGCGCCTTCTTTTAAAGAATAACCAAGCCCCAGAAAGATCACGGCCGCGTTCAAATAACCCGCGTACTCATCGGCAATTTGCGTCGAGTGATTAAAGAAACGTGCAATCACTTCAACGCAAACCAACAATAAAATTAGAACTGTCGCCAGGCCCGCTAAGTAGCCTGTGCCTTGTACGATCTTGGACGCGATCCGTGACACCATGATCAATACCTATTAACGGTTAAGGACTGCGCGAATTTCTTTCACAGCAGCGACGGCATTGGGACCCTGCGCTTCTGCCCACGAGGTCCAATACGGCTTCATCAACTCGGTGAGCTTATCCACTTGATCTTGTGGTGGCACAAACAAATCGACTTTGAATTTCGTTTTCAAAATTTCAAGATCGCGAGTTTCGTCTGCCGCATTTTCACGCGTCATCTTGGGGCCCCACTCTGCAGCAACTTTATCTAACGCAGCACGTACTTCGGGCTTTAGCTTTTTGTAGGCATCAGCGTTAACCATGATGTAGTCAGGGCCACCAGCATGAATGCCAGGGATATAACCCCAATTCACAAACTCGCTCCATTTGGCGCCGACCACGTTAAAGCCCGCAGTCATAAAGCCATCCACCACACCACGCTCAACAGCCAACGGCACCTCGGCCAACGTCAACGACACTGCCGAACCGCCTAAGCGCTTGAGCATCTCGCTTTGCTTGCCGTCTGTTGTGCGAAATTTTCGACCAGCAAAGTCTTCGATCGATTTAATTTGCGGACCACGACCAAACAGGTTTTGTGGCGGCCACGAGAAATAAAACAAAGTCTTCACGCCCGCTTTTTCAAACTCAGGCTCAGCATATTTTTTGATGATGGGCCAGACTTTATCAAGCTCGTCTGAATTACGCACTAGCAAGGGTAGGTTTGCAACTGAGGCCAACGGAGTTGAGCCAGAGATAAAGCCCGAATAGCCCTCTCCCATTTGCACTTGTCCAGTGCCCGTTGCTCGCACCACCTCAGTTGCCTTGAAAGGGAACTCGCCTGAAGGCCGTACGGTAATGATCAGTTGGCCCCCAGTTTGTTTACGCACCTCTGCGGCAAACTCACCGAGCCGCAGGGTGATTGGGTGGCTGGCGCCAGGAAACGCATACATATCCCACTTGGTTTGCGCCGAAACGGGCGACAACAGACTAAGCCCCGCGAACAGCAACGCGAGTTTAAATATTGATTGAAGACGACGCATGACTTCTCCTTGAGGTAAGACTTGATTTACAAAATGTACCTACGCGGCCACAATTTGCCGCCGCACACAAAGACTGACGAGAACAGATATAACGGTGTCTCAGTTTTTTGCAGATCACGATTGTGAATGATTGTGATCTACGTTTATATTCTAAGAAAACTTTTAACGTCTAGCGGTGCTACTGTCAAGTTAATACGAACGTTCGAGAGGCAGTGGATTCCCTAGGTGCGACTCAGACTCGGGGTGATTGAACCTAGAGAATGCACAAGCTAGACACCGTTGGAATCAAACTGTTAAAAGATCAAATGATTCAAAGATCAATCACTTTACAAACAAGGAAGACAACACATGCGCGACTATCTAGCCTGGCGACTGGCGTTTGGCGTCACAACACCTTCGACTAATACCGTCGTTCAGCCCGAATACGATGACATGCGGCCCCCAGGGGTCACGAATCACCTGGGCCGCATGGTCATCCCTGACATGGCGATCAATAACAATGCTGATTTCGATAAGTCAATTGAACTGATTGATGCAGCACTTGAAGGCGCCGTAGAGCGCGTCATGGATAGCAAGCCCAATGCCTTCGTCTTGGGGATTTCAGCCCTGTCGATTTGGGGCGGTAACGCAGCGTGGGGCGACGAGCTCAAAGCGCGTATTCGCAAAGTGGCAGGCTGGGAGATCCCGGTCTCACTTGCAAGCGACGCCATCGTAGCGGCGCTCAAAGCCCACGGCATCAAGCGCAAAATCGCTGTGATGGAACCCTATTACCCGTCGATTGAGCCACGTATGCAAGGGGTCTTGAATCCACATGGCTACGAAGTGGTGCGTTTCAATCACATGCGCGGCAAAA
>JAIPCU010000139.1 GCA_021738045.1 Candidatus Methylopumilus sp.
CATAGAGTTAGCTGCTTTCTGGTACCTCAAAGTCGTATAGAAGTAGTATGGTTGTGAAGTTAACTTTCAAATCAATTTACTTAATTCAAGTTTGATTTTTAAGAATTCTTAACAACTCTTTTAATCGTGTTCGCAAAGTGATCGTTCACAGCTTTCTTAATCGCCTTCATGTCACGATTAGCGAGCGCACTCGCGATTTCTTCATGGTCATCTAATGCGCCACGCCAATTATTTGGCGTGCTGTTGCCGCTGTAGCGCAAGCTGCGCATACGCTTACTGAGAATGCTGTGAACCATCATCAATGATTCATTGCCTGACATTTCAACCAAAGCGTCGTGTATTTTCTGATTCAATTCAAAATATTCTGGCCTCTTACCCTTTATAAACATAACTTTCATTTTCTTATGCAAAGCAAGCACTTTGTCAATTTTCTTTTGATCGGCCTCGCACGCCTTTTGGGCTGCAAAATTTTCTAACAAGCCCATGACCTCCAACATATCGGAGGCGTCTTTGTCACTGAAAGCTTTAACCACTGCGCCACGAAGAGGCAACAAATCAACCAAGCCCTCTGAAGCTAAAACCTTCAATGCCTCGCGGATAGGCGTTCTGGACACACCTAATTCTTTGCTTATTTCCATTTCTGGAACACGCTCCCCAGGCCGAATTCGAGACTCCACGATGAAGCTGCGAATCCGTGAAGTGACCTCGGAATGAAGTGAAGTTCTGGCGATGGCGTCGTTAATGGGCATTTAAATACAAGGGTAATAACCGATGCAAAATATTCTACGCTAGCAACTATACTGCAATCTGTAATTACAAATTACAGATTACAAAAGGTTGAATGACGCATATGATACTACCTACAATTGCACTTTTCACGGGCGATCCCGCAGGAATTGGTCCCGAGCTAGTTCAAAAATTAGTTCTAGACCAAATAAGTCACAAAGCATCCAAAATAATTCTGATTGGTCAAAAAAACAGCATTCAAGCTGCACCTGATACACATTGGCACGACTGGTCTGGCTATAACACCGAAGCATTTAAACCCGCACAAGCAGATGCTCAAAATGGTGCCTACATGCTTTCGGCTTTGGGTGAAGGAGCCGCATTGGTGAGAGATGGAAAGGCAGATGCTTTCTGTTTTGCGCCATTAAACAAAAGTGCCCTTCGACTTGGCGGCATGCATCAAGAAGATGAGCTTAGGTGGTTTGCAGAGTTTTTAAATTACTCGGGAGTGTGTGGCGAACTCAATGTGTTGCAAGACCTATGGACATCCAGAGTCACTTCGCATGTTCCATTAAAAGAAGTCAGCCACCTTCTGACCAGTCAAAAGGTTTTTGAATCGATTCAAATGATTTCAAATTCACTTCATGCTTCAGGTAAATCATCTCCCCGCCTGGCTGTTTGTGGCCTCAATCCCCACAATGGTGATAATGGAAATTATGGCGATGAAGAAATAAAAATCATTGCACCTGGTGTTGAATTGGCAAATAAAGCAGGCATACCAGTCGCTGGACCATTCCCTGCTGATACAGCGTTTGTTAGAGCAATCAGAAAAGGTGATGGCTATGACGGCGTGGTCACCATGTATCACGATCAGGGCCAAATTGCGATGAAATTGATGGGCTTTGAAAAAGGCGTGACTGTTCATGGCGGCCTACCCATACCCATCACCACACCCGCACATGGAACTGCGTACGACATTGTGGGCAAAAACTTGGCAAACCCACAAGCCATGTTCAATGCATTTGAATTAGCTTGCCGAATGGGCCAACACCATCGTCAATTGAAAAAATAAGTCAACTAAGAATTTTTAACAAAAAGGAAAGACATCATGAAAAAATTCACTTTTCTATTTGTAGCAACTCTATTAAGCCTGAGTGCGGTTGCACAAAACGCCTACCCCAGCAAACCCGTCAAGCTGATGGTGGGAGCTGGAGCTGGTGGCGGTACAGACATCATTGCTCGAATGTTGGCTGAGAAAATGACAGAGTCTCTGAAGGGAACTTTTGTTGTTGAGAACAAGCCAGGCGCATCAAACACCATTGCTGCCGATCTCACTGCCAAAGCCACTCCCGATGGGCATACACTTTTAGTTGCCACCAATACAGGTCAAGCCATTGCACCGCATTTGATTAAATTGTCGTTTGATCCCATGAAAGATTTAACACCTATCGGATTGGTAGTGACGGTACCCAATGTATTGGTGGTTGGCTCAAGTGTGCCGGCTAACAGCGTTAAGGAATTGGTAGCACTAATGAAAGCAAAACCTGATGACTTTAAATATGCATCTTCTGGAGTTGGCAGCACTCAACATCTCGCGGGGGAAGGCTTTGACATCGCAGCTGGCGTTAAAAGCGTTCACGTACCCTACAAGGGCAGCGCGCAAGCTCACTTAGACATCATTGCGGGCAATGTCCAAATCATGTTCGACACCACCTCTTCGGCAATGGGGCAAATTAAAGCCGGGAAATTTAAGCCACTGGCAGTCACGACAGCACAGCGGTCGTCTGAACTACCCAACGTTCCTACCCTTGCCGAAGCTGGTGTCCCAGGTTTTGAGATGAGTACTTGGTATGGTGTTTTTGTCACTGCAGGTACGCCACCTGATGTCGTCAACAAACTTCAGCTTGAATTAGCAAGGATTATTAAGCTGCCCGATATTCAGGCCAAACTCAAGGGTTTGGGGGGAGAACCAGGAAACATAAGCCCAGATGAATTTAGCAAAATCAACAAGCAAGATTTTGAAAAATTCGGTAAGTTGATCAAGCAAGCTAATATCAAGATGTGAGAATTCACACGGTCAACATTCAGGATTTAAAAAAACAATCTCCTAAGCACTAATTAATTTCAAAAAATTGTACTTTCATAGGGTCGAGCGTGTTGACGCCGACCGAAAATTGCCCCGACGGGGGTGCGGCTAAAAAATTGGACGGAGGTGCGGTGGAAAAGCCAGACGACTTTGGGGAAGTTCATGTACTCATACAAAGAGCTCGGCTAGTCGACCGCTTGCTCATGTAGCAATCGGCAACTCGTCCCATTGCGTCGTAAACCGAGGCGAACGATTTTCTGAACGCATCGCCCAGCGCTTTTCAGTACCATTTGCACCGGTTCTCACCGTGTCCCGGCCGAACTCCGCATTGATCGCATCCATGGCAGCCATCAGCTTTGCTGATTGCGCACGTTGCAAGGGATCATCAAATAGCGTCTGCTGGCGCTTAGCCTTGTCAGAAATCAGCGTCAGCATGATTCCCGCCTTTTTGTATTGATAGCCCGGTTTAAAGATCAGGCTAAGACCGAGAGTCGCTGCACTGGCCAGCAGTCGCGTATCGTCTGTCGGGTCTGGCAGCGGCACTAGTAAGCCTTCGCTATATTGCAAGTCACTTTCTTTAAAACGGTTGGTTTGAATGAAGACGTGAATCGCAGCCGAAACCGATTGTTGGGCTCGCAGCTTTTCAGCTGCACGCGAAACGTAGCTGGCGACGGCTTCGCGCAGTTCAGCCAATGTTGTCACCGGAGAGCCAAAGCTGCGTGAGGACATGATTTGCTGTTTGGCTGGTGCGACGTCTTCTAATTCAAGACAGGAAATCCCGCGAAGCTCATTGCAGGTGCGCTCCATCACCACGCCAAATTGGGCTCTGATTTCTTTGATAGAAATATTGCGCAGGTCTAGAACAGTCTCGACTCCCATCGCGTTCAGCCGCTTGGCAATACGTTTGCCAACACCCCAGACCTCACCCACTTCTAGCTGCGACATCCACTGTAGACGCTCGGGTCGCGGGATGGCGTGCAAATCGCAAACGCCCTCGAATTCGGGATTTTTTTTCGCTAGGTGGTTAGCAATTTTAGCGAGCGTTTTTGTGGGTCCACAGCCTACGCACACCGGCAACCCAGTCCACTGTTTGACGCGCTGTCGAATCTGTTGCCCCATGGCCGTCACGCCGCCGTAAAGGTGCGCGACCGCTTCCACCCGCAGAAAGGACTCATCCACGCTGTAGACCTCGATGTCAGGCGAGAAGTCGCGCAGCACAGCCGTGGCACGGTTGCTCATGTCGCCGTAAAGGGTGTAGTTCGAAGAGAGGGCCAAGATGCCATGTTCTTTAGCCAGCGCCTTCATCTTGAACCACGGTGTTCCCATCTTGACGCCCAAAGCCTTCACTTCGGCCGATCGGGCTACCGCGCAGCCATCGTTGTTAGAGAGCACCACCATCGGCACATGTTCAAGCTGTGGCTGAAAGACACGCTCGCAAGAGACATAGAAGTTATTGACATCCGCCAGCGCAAAGATGGGTGCGCGAGCCACAAGCTAACTTTTAGCGGGGTAACGGCGCACAACGCCAACGACAACGCCCCACACCTGAAGCTCGGAGCCGTCTTTGAACTTGATTGGCTGGAAAGCCGGATTCTCTGGGCGCAGTTCAACACAGCCCAGGTGTTTGAATAAACGCTTGATGGTGTATTCGCCGTTGAGCACAGCCACGACAATGTCGTTGTGCTTGGGGTTCAGTGCGCGGTCAACGACCACTTTATCGCCATCCTCAATACTGGCCCCAACCATCGAGTCGCCCTTGACGGAAAACATGAAAGTGGCGGGCTTATTTCGTACCAAATAGGTGTTGAGGTCTAGCGCTTCCTCGGTATAGTCACCCGCCGGGGATGGGAAGCCAGCGCTCATCCTGTGGGAGAGCAGCCTGAACCCATAGGCGGGCATATCCTGCAACAGACCGAGTGGGGTCTGGTGTAGTTTGGGGGCGGTAGTACAGGTGGAGTGATTTGATCTCATATAAATACTGTATAAATAAACAGTATATTCTAGCCATTGTTACCTTGTCGAGCGTTGGGCTTCAAGTCAATATCAGCAGCCCTGACTTCCTGAACTACTAATCTTTTGCTCGGTTCCCGCCCCGCCACTTTAGCGCGCAAGACCATCCTTTCGAGGATGTTTTTTTTGACCCAATGAAATTACATTAAATACATCTTTAATGTAAAATTATCCGTTAAAATATTCTTTAACGTAATTAACGCAATTAAAGTAAACTTTCATGGCTCGAGTCTCTGGCACCTACACCCTATCTACGACCTTGGGCGAAGCGGTTCGCGCTTTCGTTCCGAATCTGTTACCGCCGCTCAATCCACCTTTGACCGATACATCCTTTATTGACTTAAATAGGCAGGCTGAGCTAGCACTGGCTCGACTAGCCGGGGTGTCGGGTCTGGTACCCTCAGTAGATTGGCTGCTGTACAGCGCCATTCGCAAAGAAGCTTTACTCACTTCACAAATTGAAGGTACTCAAGCCACCCTGACCGATCTTTTTGACGAAGAGGCTGGTTTTGAGGTCAGCAATACTGACGATGTCGAAGAGGTCACAAACTACTTAAGTGCCTTCAAGCTCGTTCAAGAACAGTTGCGCGATCCCAGTGGACTACCGCTCAGTGTGCGTCTGTTATGCGACGCACATCGCGTACTACTCAATAGCGTGCGCGGCACGGGCAAACAACCCGGAGAATTGCGCCGCTCTCAAAATTGGATCGGAGGAACTCGACCTGGTAATGCTGTGTTCGTCCCACCCCCCGCTGAGCGCGTTGCAGAACTACTGGCAGACGTCGAACGTTTCATCCATGGAGACGTCACAGATTTACCACCACTTGTCAAAGTCGCCTTGGTTCATGCTCAATTCGAAACGATACACCCCTTCCTGGATGGCAATGGACGTATCGGAAGATTACTGATCGCAGCACTGTTTGAGCATTGGGGCCTGCTCGCCGAGCCCCTGTTGTACCTGAGCGGTTACCTAAAAAAACACCAAGCAGAGTATTACCGCAGGCTATCAATCATTCGTACCGAAGGTGACTGGGAGTCTTGGGTATCATTTTTTTTGGAAGGAGTAAGCGTTGCAGCGAGTGAGGCAGAAAAAAACATCATTGAAGTTGCAAGCTTAGTCGCGGCGGATCGCAAACGCCTGCTTCAATCCTCTAAATCAGGTCCCTCGAGTTATCGACTGTTTGAAATGCTACCAATGATGCCTCGGTTCACCGTCGAGCAAGTTGGACAGAAACTTGAAACAACGTTCCCGACTGCCAACGCCGCAGTTAAGACCCTTCAGGATCTGGGCATCGTGAGGGAAATGACTGGGCAAAAGCAGTACCGCACTTACAGCTATCAAGCGTATATTGAACTGTTGTCCCGCTGACATTAGTTTTTTTGATAGGGTAGATCTATGCTAAATCACAACTTCAAACGTATGCTCGCTAGGTTGTTATGCCTGAGCTTGTCACTATTGATTGCTACCCCAGCACTCGCCTGTAGACTTTTCGGCTTCAATCTCAAGACGGAGCCTGGATCACAGGCCGTTCTATGGAGCTCGGTCTAGATCTTAAAAGTAATGTCATGCTGGTACCTCGCCAGTTTGCGTTGACAGCGATGCAGCCAGGTATGACAGCCGGACTGGGCTGGATTGCTAAATACGGTTTTCTAGGGATCAATACCTTTGACTTGAATGTTGCAACAGACGGGATGAACGAGGTTGGCTTAACCGCACATGCGTTGTATATCCCTGGATTTTTTGAATATCAGTCTTACGTTGCTGAGAACAAAAACACGATCGCGAATACTGATCTTGTGAATTGGGCGTTGAGCCAGTTCGAAACGGTTGAAGAGGTGAGTGAGGCTTTAAAGAAAATCACGGTCTACGGGCTCGACATACCGCAAATTGGGGTTCAACCGCTGCACTGGGCATTCAGAGACGCAAAAGGTGGCTCAATCGTCGTTGAGTATGTCAATCAACAATTGATGGTTTACGAGAATCCGATTGGCGTGCTGACGAATGCGCCTACTTTTGACTGGCACATCAATAATCTACGCAACCATATCAATCTAACGAATATCAACGTAGCCGGTTTAACGCTTGGCAAAACAACATTAAAACCTTTAGGCCAAGGCACAGGGTTGTTAGGAATACCCGGTGATTACACGCCGCCCTCACGGTTTTTGCGTGCAACGGCGTTGGCCTTTGCCAGCCAACCGGTGCCTACAGCAAGAGAGGCCTCCAATTTAGCTTTTCATATTTTGAATGCTGTCGATATTCCTATTGGAGTGGTCGCTGAAAGAGTGCCAGGTAAGGAGGGTACCAAGGACGCGATAGCCTATGAGCAAACACAATGGGTGACGGTGTATGACCTCAAAAACAAGATAGCGTACTTTCGCACATACGGAAATCTCAACATTCGTCAGATAGAATTTAACAAGATGAATTTCTCTGGAAAAGTCATTCAATATGTCGCAATGTCACGCGAGATGGTGGCTGAGTGTTGACGCCGATCGAAAATTGACCAGTTTTTGAGGGTTGTGCCGACTGAAAATTGACCAGGGTGTTCAATCTACCTGCTTACTTATTAAGCAGGGAACTGAGATGATCACCATGGACATGTTAGGTAAGGTTCGGCGCATGAAGATGCGCGACAATTTGTCGATCAGCGAGATCGCAAAACGCACGGGTTTAGCGCGCAACACGATCAGGGGGTGGCTTCGCGCCCCGGGCGAGGTGATCCCGAAGTATGAGCGACGCTCCGATCCACGCAAAATCACCGAGTACGAGGCGATCCTGATCATGGCGCTCAAGGCCGATGGGCTGCGCCATAAAGACTCGCGCCGCACGGCCCGCGCACTGTTTGTGCAGATCACGGCCCAGGGGTATCGGGGTGGTTATAGCCGGGTGACGGACTTTATCCGCACGTGGCGCGCTCAAGTTGGGGTGGGCAGCAAAGCCTTTGTGCCACTGATGTTTGAGTGTGGTGAGGCGTTTCAGTTCGACTGGAGCGAAGAAGGCATGCTGGTGGGCGGGGTGTTTTACAAAGTTCAGGTTTCGCACATGAAACTGTGTTTCAGCCGTGCATTCTGGTTGGTGGCCTATCCGACGCAAACGCACGAGATGTTGTTCGATGCCCATACGCGCTCGTTTACCGAGCTAGGCGGTGTAGCGCGCCGAGGCATCTACGACAACATGAAGACTGCGGTTGATAAGGTGCAGAGGGGCAAGACGCGCATAGTCAATCAACGGTT
>JAIPCU010000140.1 GCA_021738045.1 Candidatus Methylopumilus sp.
ACAGTGGCGTGCGCCGTGGTTCAGACGTCATCACCGCAAAATGTCTGGGCGCACAAGCTTGCTTTTTTGGGCGTCCCACACTGTATGCCGTCGCCGCGTTAGGCCAAGACGGTGCTGATCAAGTCTTTGCCATCATGCGTCGCGAAATCGATGCCGTACTCACGCAAATTGGCTGCGGCAATTTTGGCGATCTCACCGAGCGCTTTTTACATCACAAGGCGTAAAGGCAGGCGACCTCACTGAGGTGTGACCTACCTCTCTGAGGTGCGATCTGCCTCACTGAAGTGTGATCTGTTCCACTGAAGCACGGCCTGTCTCACTGGATCGTGATGTTCGCGTCTTTAATGACCTTTGACCAGCGTGCCGTATCTTCTGCAATTTTTTGCGTGAAGTCGGCTGAGCTGCCGCCAACGGCCTCGATGCCGACCCCAGCGAGTTGCTGAACAACGGCGGGATCTTTAAGCGCTTTGTTCAGCGCCTGATTCAGCGTAGACACGATATCCGGCGCCAGGCCCGCAGGTCCAAAGACACCAAACCACGTTAGCGATACAAACCCCGGTAAGTCTTGCGAAATCAACGGAACATCCGGTACGAGTGCCGAACGCTCAGTGGCAGAAATACCCAAGGCTCTTACCTTGCCATCGCGCACATGCGGGTACGCTGACGAAAAACTATCAAACAGCACATCAAGACGCCCCGCCATTAAATCGGGCATAGCCAAGGCCGTGCCTTTGTAGGGAACGTGCGTCAGCTTGATGCCCGCCAAGGCCTGAAACCGTTCACCTGACAGGTGGGGAATACCGCCGGTGCCGGCCGAACCGAAGTTCAGCTTACCCGGCTGTTGCTTCGCAAGCTCTATAAATTCTTTCACTGTTTTAGCTGGCGATGTCAACGGCACAATCATCATCGATGGAGACTGTGCCGCATAACCAATCGGACTGAAATCTTTAACCGGATTAAAGGGCGTGGCAGGATTGAGCAAGGGGCCCAGCACGTGTGTGCTGTTGGTAGACAGCAAAAGCGTGTAACCATCCGGAGCAGCTTTAGCGGCCAGATCGGCGCCAATCATCCCAGCGGCGCCACTTTTGTTATCAATCACAATGGTCTGATTCAACTCAGCAGCAAATTTTTGCGAAATAATTCGACCCACGATATCGGTGCCTCCGCCCGCTGGAAACGGCACAATCAATTTGATAGGTCGGTTTGGATAAACCGCCTGTGCACCCGCAGTTTGCATACACAGCGCGAGCAGTGCCAAGACGCCAAGCCGTTTGACGAGTCCGTTCATGAGTTTCCCTTTGTTTTTGAATGCATACCGCAATTAGACTACTTTTCTAGCGTCGCCTTGGGCAATTAACGCCTAAAAGGCCTTTACCCGTAAAATAGCTCTGTTGGTGCTCGCAGCGTGGTTCACACGCTGCAGTTCAACGGGAAGCAGAAAGACCTTGCCACTTGCGTGCCTTGTCTAGCCTGCGCTGCCCCCGCAACGGTCAAACGAACAAGCCTCAGGGCTTCGCTTCTGTCAACTTAGCCACTGGTCGTCTGAACAAACGACTGGGAAGGCGATAGAGGTTGCTTCGTTAGCCCGGATACCGGCCAACAAGGTTGTAGTGTGCAATCAAACACACTGCAGAAACACCCAAGTACCGTCGGGGATTGCGGTCAAGGGCTATGCCGTTGTTGTGGACCATGCCACATGACTCAAGTCGTGCGCAGTGAATTCATTCTAGGTGGCCAAAAGAGCGGGAAGTCGCGCCGCGCAGAAACGCTCGCCCAACGCTGGCTGACTGGGGCGCCACAGCGCTCGGCCCTGCTGATTGCAACGGCACAGGCCTTTGACGACGAAATGCGGCAGCGAATCGAGCGTCATCGCCAAGACCGCTTGGTACGTGTGCCTGGTATGAAAACGATCGAAGAGCCGCTGGCGCTCACCGCGACGATTAAAGCGTTTAGCCATCCCGACACACTGATTGTTATCGATTGTCTGACCCTGTGGCTGACTGCGCAACTGATGCCACCGAAGACAGACCTCGTCGCAACGCCAACTGCTTGCCACACTGGTCACCTCAGCAAAGCCATCAACAGTGCCCCCTTAACAAATAGCCGTTCCTTAACCGATCATCTTCTTTCAACCGATCATCACACCTCGACCAATAATCTGCCGTCAACATCCTGGCAAACTTTAGCTACAGATTTATGCAGTGCGATCGCACAAGCGCGCGGGCCTCTGGTCTTGGTTGGCAATGAAATTGGTTTAGGCGTCATTCCTTTAGGCCAAGAGGTACGCGTCTTTGTTGATGCGCTGGGGTTGCTCAACCAAATGGTGGCAGCATCCTCTGAGCGCGTCACGCTGATGTGTGCGGGCTTGCCCCTGGTGCTCAAGGGGCCTGTTTGAATACCGTTACTGCTTCTAAGTCCGTCAACAAGGCGTTCACAGCCCCGTCAATCAGCAGTTGTGCCACGTTTATCGTGCTTGCCTTGCTCGGTTTGAGCATGACAATCACTCACGCGCAATCGCTTGTCACAGATGACCGCGGCGTCACAACCCGTTGGGCAACAGCGCCACAACGCGTCATCACCTTGCTGCCCTCGCTCACCGAAACTGTCTGCGCGCTTGAGCAGTGCACGCGCTTGGTCGGCGTCGATCGCTATTCGAACTGGCCGGCGCAAGTGACAAAGCTGCCGACTCTCGGTGGCGGTATGGATCCAAATATTGAAGCCATCTTGTCCTTAAAGCCTGATGTGGTCTTCACTGCAAAATCGTCCAATCTCGCCAAACGACTCGAGGCACTCGGTTTAAAGGTCGTGGCGCTTGAAACAACAAGCCACGCCGATGTCCAGCGACTTTTAAACAAAGTCTCTCAAGTGCTTGGGGTTGATCCAGAGGAGGCCAAAACACTTTGGCATCGTATCGACGAAGGTGTGTCTGCAGCGGCCCAACAGCTTCCTGCAAAGACTCAACAACTTCGTGTCTATATCGAAGTGAACCGCGCACCCTTCGGTGCAGGCCCTGGGTCATTTATGGGTGAGACGCTCAAGCGCTTGGGCGCGCAAAACATCCTGCAGGATCAGTCAGACGCTTTCCCACGCATTAATCCCGAATTTGTGATTCGCGCACAACCCGATCTCATTATTATTAGTGAGCGCGATCAGACAGCCATGCTTGAGCGACCCGGGTGGTCGACGATGACCGCCATCAAAAGTAATCGCGTTTGTGCCTTCGCTACCATCGACCAAGACATTTTGGTACGGCCCGGTCCGCGCTTGGCCCAAGCCGCGCAGCTCATGGCCGACTGTCTGAAACGGTTTGCGTTATGAGTGCCTCGCCCTTACGTCTGAAGCCAAATCGGCCTCGTGGGTGGCTCCTGGCAGGCTTGTTAGGCGTGCTGTGCGCCGCGACTTTACTCCTTGGCGTGAGCGTAGGTAGCACAGGCCTCGACCCCTTGTTTAGTCTTGGCGCTGATCCTGTCGCGATGCAAATTATTTGGGACGTTCGTGTGCCGCGCACCCTTGGCGCACTGCTCACCGGCGGATTGCTTGGATTAGCGGGTGCCGTCGCTCAAGGACTCTTTCGAAATCCACTTGCTGATCCGTTTTTATTAGGTAGTGCCTCAGGCGCCTCTTTAGGTGTCGCGGTAATCTTGGTGGGCTTTGGGGTTTCACCCTTGGCCTCTCAATGGTTCGTTAAGCTCGGGCTAACGGGTGCGGCGTTTATAGGCGCGGTACTCGCCGTGTGTTTGACGCTCAGTTTAGCCAAAGGTGTTCAGCATACCTTGCGACTGTTATTGGCGGGCGTCATTGTCGGTGTCGTGTTGGGCGCACTCACGTCATTACTCTCGCTGACTCGCCCGGATATTTTGCAAACCATGCAAGCCTTTATGCTTGGGTCAACTGCCTTTGTCAGTTGGTCAGCTTGCACAATCATGGCTGCGGTGTGGCTCGTCTGTACGGCCACGGGTGTGGCTTTTTCTAGGGTCTTAGATGGCTTAGCCCTGGGTGAAGCGACCGCCTTAAGCTTGGGTCTGCCGTTGACTAAGCTGCGCGGAGTCTTGATTGGGGTGCTCGCCCTAGCAACCGGCACGGCTGTTGCCCACACGGGTCTCATCGCCTTCGTCGGCTTGGCCGCGCCACACCTTGTGCGTGCAATTGTGCACGCCCGCCACGCTTGGCTGCTTCCGTTAGCCAGTTTGATGGGGGCCTTGCTGTTATCACTTGCCGACTTATTGGCCAGAGGCTTGGTCGCACCAAAAGAGTTGCCAGTGGGTGTGCTCACGGCGATTCTAGGCGGTGGCTATTTAATGTGGCTGATGAATCGTCGGGGCCTCGCGCATGACTGAGACGAACACAACGCTAAACGGCGACACCCTAGCCTTAGAGACTCTGGGCCTTGAGGTCAAGCGCGGTGAGCGATCCGTACTGAGAGGTCTTAACCTGAAGATCTCTCGAGGACGCTGGTGCGCCATTGTCGGGCCAAACGGCGCAGGCAAATCAACGCTGCTTCAGGCATTGGTAGGTATCCTGCCATATGCAGGTAAAGTGACTCTTTTCGGCCAACCGCTGCAATACCAATCAAGGCAGCTTCGCGCACGTCGCATCGCGTGGCTGGCTCAGAGTGCGGTACAAAGCGCAGACGACCTCACCGCCTACGACGTTGTCATGCTCGGTCGGATCCCTTACCAGTCTTGGCTTGGCGGCCAAAGCTTGGCCGATCACGCCGCAGCTGAGCGCGCACTCAAACTAACCCACGCCTGGGAATGGCGCGACCGCCCGCTCAACACACTCTCGGGTGGTGAAAAGCAGCGCGTACTGCTCGCGAGACTGCTCGCAGTCGAGGCTGAAATTTTCTTGATGGATGAGCCTTTAGCCAATCTTGACCCTCCACATCAGGTCGATTGGTTAGTATTGGTTCGCCAGTTAATCGCCCGAGGCAAAACCGTTGTAAGCGTACTGCACGATCTCACCTTCGCCCTCTACGCCGATGACTTGATCGTGATGTCTGACGGAAACATCCAATACGCAGGCCAACGCGACGACCCTGCCTTACACCGCGAAATAGAAAACGTCTTTGAACGCCGTATCGCCATACAAGCTTTGGGCACCCACTGGGTCGCGCTTCCAACACTCACTTAAGACTCACTAAACACCCACTAAACACTGGATCTTTTTCTATGGAAATTATTACCCCACCAACCGAAAAACCTTACGAAAAATCAAGCGGTGACCGCCGCGGATTATTGATTATCAATACCGGTGACGGTAAAGGTAAAAGTACCGCTGCTTTTGGTTTAGCAATGCGGGCACACGGACGCGGTAAAGTCGTCAAAATTTTTCAGTTTATGAAAGTGCCTAGCGCACGCTTTGGCGAGCACCGCGTCTTTGAACAGCTGAACGTACCCATTGAGGGCCTGGGCGATGGCTTTAGTTGGAAGAGCCAAGATCTTGAACATTCAGCACAACTTGCACGTGACGGTTGGGCCAAAGCGAGTGCAGCCATTTTGAGCGGCGAATTCTTCATGGTCACCTTAGACGAACTCACCTATCCGATTACCTTTGGTTGGGTTCCGCTCGAAGAGGTGCTGCAAACCTTACGCACACGCCCCCCAGAGGTGCACGTTGTCATTACAGGCCGCCGCTGCCCAGCAGAAATCATTGAGATTGCAGATACCGTCACCGAGATGACCATGATCAAACATGCGTTCGATGCAGGTATCCCCGCACAGCGAGGAATCGAAGATTAATGCCGTCAAGGACTGTCTTCAACAGTGACTCGCTTGAGCACGCATAGGCTTAAATCGTAATGTTTACACCACCCATCCTCCAAGATCTCACCAACCCGGTTCTGCTAGCCCAGTTGCAACTCGCACTCAACAATAAAACGAAGCCTCTCGGCTCCCTTGGTGAGCTAGAAACACTCGCCATACAACTTGGCGTGATCTTGCAAACAGAGTCGCCGCGACTGACCTCACCCCAGCTCGTGGTGTTTGCAGCGGATCATGGGTTAGCTAAACACGGCATCTCTGCCTACCCAAGTGACGTGACCTGGCAGATGGTTGACAATTTTTTAACGGGTGGCGCAGCGGTCAGCGTGCTGGCGCGCCAACATCAGATCGCCCTTACCGTTGCTGATTGTGGCGTCATGCATGATTTCGCCGCGCAACCCGGTTTGTACAACTGCAAAATTGCTTACGGCACCGCAGATACGCTCACGCAGCCGGCGATGTCCATCGAACAATGCGGACAGGCGCTGTCAAACGGACAGGCTCTGATCAACACCCTGCCAGGTAACGCTCTATTGTTGGGTGAAATGGGAATCGGCAACACCTCAGCCGCATCACTACTACTTGCGCGTCTAAGCGGATTCCCGCTTGAGCAGTGTATTGGCGCTGGGACTGGTTTGGATCAAGACGGCATCCAACGAAAGACTAAAATTTTGCAACAAGTCTTGCAGCGACACCCAGACGCAACCGAGCCACTGCAAGCTCTCGCAGCCTTTGGTGGCTTTGAGATCGCAACCATGGTCGGGGCGATCGTCGCGGCCGCTGCAAGCAATCGTGTCATCGTCGTAGATGGTTTTATTACCAGCGCGGCCGTGCTTATCGCCAGTCGGCTTGACCCTCTGGTCTTGCAGCGCTGTGTATTCTCACATCGTTCGGCTGAGCGTGGGCACGCTTTGCTTCTCGAGCAACTAGGCGCTCGCCCCTTATTAGACTTACAACTGCGCTTGGGCGAAGGTTCGGGCGCCGCGCTGGCTTGGCCCCTACTCGTCTCGGCCTGCAGTGTGCTGACTCAGATGGCGAGCTTCACGTCGGCCAAAGTCTCTCCAGCCTCGTCATAAAAGGTGTTTTCGTGATGCAGTTCATTCGTCACTTTTTACTTGCGCTGCAATACTTCACGCGTATCCCAATGTCTGACGGGCTTGCACGCTGGGTGGGCTTTAACGCAACCATGCAACAAGCTAGTCTCGCGCATTTTCCGGGCGTTGGTTGCGTAGTAGGTGCAATCGCAGGTCTGACGTTTTATGCCTTTGCAGTGTTGCTGCCAGTCACCAGCGCCACGCCGTGGCTCGCGGCCTGCTTGAGCACAGTCGTAAGCGTGATGCTAACCGGCGCTTTTCATGAAGATGGTTTAGCGGATACCTCAGACGGTTTGGGCGGCGTGGTGACGCGCGAGCGCGCGCTCGAGATTATGAAAGACTCGCGCATTGGTAGCTATGGCGGTGTGGCGTTGGTGTTGGCACTATCGACCAAGCTTGCGCTGCTAACCATGTTGGGACAACTCGACTTTGTTCTCGCCGCTTGGTGCCTGTTCGCAGCGCATGTTTGCTCGCGCTTCATGTCTTTACTCATCACGGTGCGCCTGCGCAATGTGGGCGATGACCTCACCACTAAAACAAAGCCACTCGCTAACAAAACCCCCTTACGTACTTTGGGCGTCGCCTTGATATGGCTGCTCTTAGCGGCTGTCGCCTTCAGCTCGCAGTTTGCACCCAGCCTTTTACTTTGGGCAACGGGTTGCAGTTTGATTGCTTGGCGACTCATGCTTCGACTTCTTAGCCGACGCTTGAATGGATTCACGGGCGACACTCTTGGCGCAACCCAACAGGTCTGCGAACTAGCTTTCTATCTTGGCGTTCTTGTGGGGTTTGCTCGATGACGCTGTGGCTCGTGCGGCACGCGCGGCCAATGATTCAAGAGGGTCTCTGCTACGGACAGCTTGATATCCCGGCTGACCCTCTAGCAACACTGCACACTGCGCAAGCAATTGCGCCCTTGTTACCCGTTGGTGCAACACTGTACTGCTCTGGCCTTCAGCGCGCTCAGCAACTCGCCCAGGCCATACATCTGCAGCTCGCCAGCGTAATCCATGACCAGCGCAATACTTTGTTGCCCAACATCGACACGCGTTTAAATGAAATAAATTTTGGCGTCTGGGAAGGCGTTGCGTGGGATGAAATTCCGAAAGCAGCCTTTGATCAGTGGACACAAGATTTTGACCGACATCGCTTTGGAGGGGCAGAATGCTTGCGTGAGCTCT
>JAIPCU010000141.1 GCA_021738045.1 Candidatus Methylopumilus sp.
ATTGCACCGGCACCACCGATAACATGGGGGTGCCAGCCTGCACTCTTTGCCCAACCTGGACTTGCCGCTTGGCGACGACACCAGACACCGGAGCACGAACAGTGGTGCGCTCTTGATTCAGTTGAGCCTGATCAGCCTTGGCTCGCGCAAAGACCACTTCCGGGTTGTCCTGCACCGAAGTACCCGCTATCAAGGTTTGATTCATCAACTTCAAACCGCGCGTCGTCTCAAGATTGGCTCGGGCCAGCGCCAGATTTGCGCGTGCAACGGCCAAATTTGCACTGGCCGCACTCGCAGCATTTTCAGCACGCGTGAGTTCTTCGCCAGAGACTGAGCCCGATTTTTCGAGTGCCTTACGTCGACGCAAATCAATACTCGCGCGGCTGTCATCGGCCTGGGCAGACGTCAATTGCGCTTGAGCGCGCTGCTCTTCGGCCTCGCGCGCTAACACTTGTGCCGCCAACGACCGGTCATTTGCAAAATAACCTTCGACGCGACGCGTGGCGCGCCCAAGCTCAGCCTGGGCGGCCAGCAACGCCAAGCGCGTGTCGGCATCGTCGATGAGCGCAAGCACATCACCCTCTTTCACCTGCTGGGTATCGCTCACATTGACCGCCTTCACTGTCCCCTCGACAGACGGCGTCACTTGAGAAATTTCGACCGCCGTGTAGGCATTGTCTGTTGCGATGAAGTGAGAGCTATAAAAGAACCAGTAGGCTAGCCATGCGCCACCCAAGACCACCACAGCCAACAACAATTTAAACAGCCATTTTTTGCGCTGGTCGATTCGAGCCGCCGCGCTGTTTTGCTGCTCGGCACCAGAAGTCTGTTGTGTCATGATCGAGGTGAAATTAGAGGATTCGTATTAGACGACTGATAACCACCACCTAGGGCGCGTACCAAGGCAACATTCAAAGAAAAACGACGTGCGCGAAGCTCAGTCACACTGCGCAAGCTCAACAGCATAATGTCTTCAGCAATCAGGACATCGAGATAGTTCGACAAACCGCCACGATAGCGATTCGAAGCAATCTGAAAAGCCTCTTGCGCAGCAGCTAAGCCCGCTTCAGCTTGCTCAATTTGACCGCCCAAAGCTTTGAGGCTCGTCACTGCATCGGCAACATCTTGAAAGGCCTGGACCAGCGTACGGTTGTAATTTGCCACGGCCTCATCGTAACTGGCACGCGCGCCCTTTAATTCACCCTGCAGACGACCACCCGTAAAAATGGGCAACGAAATCGCGGGCCCCACGCTACCAAACACTGAACCGCTCTGACCCAACCGATCAAGCCCGAGCGATTGCAAACCGATAAAGCCTGCCAAGTTGATATTGGGATAAAAGTCGGCTTGTTTTTGATCAATCCGTGCCGCCTGCGCCTGTGCCTGCACCCGAGCAGCCACCACGTCTGGGCGTCGCCCTAATAACTCAGCCGCTAAGCGCTCTGGCAAGCCCAAGGTCTTGCTCAACGTCACGCTCGGTCTCTGTACCGACAGACCACGGTCTGGCCCCGCACCCACTAACGCCGCTAGGCGATTACGTTGCAGCGCAATCTGCTCGTTGAGCACCAAGAGGTCAGTTTTGGCTTGCGCACCCTTCGCATCAGCCTCACGCACGCCGCCGCGCGTTTCAAGGCCGTGGGTAAAACGTTCAGAAAACAAGCTGGCGGTTTTTTCGCGGATCGCCACCGCGCGTTCGGTGGCCTCTTTCTGGGCAAATAATCGCGCAAGCTCTGCGTAAGAGGATGCGGTTGCCGTTGTGAGCACGAGCGCCGCCTGCGCCTGGTCGGCAAGCCGTGCCTCAAGCTCTGAAGTCGCCGCAGCAAGTCCAGCGCGATATTTGCCCCAAAAATCAATTTCCCAACTGATGTTGAGTGCGGCCTGACCAAACTGGTTCCAGTCCCGCGTCACACTCGACGCTGGTGTCAGGTAGTTATAGCTCAGTCGCTGCGAAGTCACTGTGCCCACCGCTGAGACCTGCGGCAACAACGGCGCGCCCGCCACTTCAGCCATTGCCTGTGCGCGCTGGACTCGAGCTTGGGCAATCGCAAGATCAGGCGAACCGGCTAAGGTTTCACGCATGAGCTGATTTAACTGTTCGTCTTGATAACTTAGCCACCACTGTTGCTCTGGCCAAGAAAGTGGGGGCGCAACAAACGACGTTGCTGTCGCAAAGTCTTGACTCGTTTTTTCAGTGAACCTAGTGTCGGCTGGCGGCAAAGGGGCGCAGCCCGTCTGACACCAGACTACCAACGTCAATAACAGGCCACCCAAGGCGTTCAAACGAAAAAATCTTAGTCTCACAGGCCGCGTAAGTGCCTTTTTTATGTCTTGTTTAGCGACTTTTCGGCAGACAGCGTGCTGCGTTTAAAGTACTTAGAGCCACAAGATACCATTATTTACTCACTAATTCTTTGGGCCTCTGCCCCCGAGCCTTTTCATTGAGCGCACGGCTTCGTACTCAGAGGCTCGCTGATTGTGGTAATTTGCCCATATCAATCGCCTGGAGTCTCGATGATTAAGCTTAACTTTCACCCCACTGGCCGCCATTTTTTGCAAATCCCCGGTCCAAGCCCCGTGCCAGATCGAGTGCTACGGGCCATTAGCCTGCCCACGATCGATCACCGTGGCCCAGAATTTGCTGGGTTAGGACGCAAAGCGATCGACGGCATGCAAAGCATCTTCAAAACCAAACAACCGGTCATTATTTATCCGGCCTCGGGTACTGGCGCCTGGGAAGCTGCCCTCGCCAACACCTTGAGCCCTGGCGATCATGTCTTGATGTACGAGACCGGCCATTTCGCCTTTCTCTGGAATCGCCTAGCAACCAGACTCGGGCTCAAAACTGAAGTCTTGTCGTTTCAAGGTCACGACGACCAGTTCCCCGCCTTAGCGGGCTGGCGACGCGGCGTGCAAGCCAACCAAATTCATGATCGTCTGGTACAAGATCGCGAACACAGCATCAAAGCGGTCTGCGTCGTGCACAACGAAACCTCAACCGGTGTCACCTCAGACATTGTCTCAGTACGCAAGGCGATTGATGACGCCAAACACCCAGCGCTATTAATGGTGGATACGATCTCGGGCCTAGGCAGCGCCGATTATCGCCACGATGAATGGGGTGTCGACGTTGCCATGGCTGCGTCGCAAAAAGGCTTGATGCTGCCTCCAGGCCTGAGCTTTAACGCCCTCTCTGCGCGCGCGATCGAAGCATCAAAAACAGCCAAGATGCCTCGCTCGTTTTGGGCATGGGACGAAGTGATCGAGATGAACAAGGGCGGCTACTGGCCTTCAACCTCCAGCACCAACCTGTTATATGGTCTAACAGAAGTCATTGACATGTTTGCCGAAGAAGGCATGGATCAGGTCTTTGCGCGTCATCAGCGCTGGGCCGCTGGCGTGCGCGCCGCAGTCAACGCGTGGGGCCTTCCTATTCAGTGCGCTGACCCAAGCGTGTACTCCCCAATTTTGACTGGGGTCATCACACCCGAAGGCGTTGACGCAGACGACATCCGTAAATTGATTCAACAACGCTTTGATTTATCGTTGGGCACTGGTTTGGGCAAAGTCAAAGGTCGGATGTTTCGCATTGGACACCTTGGTGACAGCAACGATCTGACCCTCTTGGCAACCTTGGCGGGTGTCGAGATGGGCCTCAAGCTCTCTGGCGTCAAACTAGCGGGTAGCGGCGTACAAGCGGGCATGGACTATTTCTCAAACGGAGCCTGAACGTGCTCTCACCAACCACAATCGCCAAGCCGCTGCATTTTTTTCCTGCTAGCGCGGGCGGCGCTTCGCCTCTCGCACAGTTACTCGCAAAAAACTTACGCGGCGAAGTCCTGTTTGATGCCGCCTCTCGCGGGCGCTACTCAACCGATGCGTCGATCTATCAAATCACACCGATCGGCGTGGTGGTGCCACGCGATCAAGCAGATGTGCTGCGCGCACTTGAAATCGCCCGTGATCAAAAGGTGGCGGTCCTTTCACGGGGTGCGGGCACGAGTCAGTGTGGCCAGACCGTTGGCGACGCACTGATTATCGACAACAGCAAATACCTGTGCAACGTGATTGCTTTTGACGCAAGCGCCATGACAATCACGGTTGAGCCTGGCATGGTGCTCGATCACTTAAACGCGTGGCTCAAGCCCCACGGTTTGTGGTTTCCGGTTGACGTATCGACGAGCGCGCAGTGCACCATTGGCGGCATGACGGGTAATAACTCGTGTGGCTCGCGCTCGATCGAATACGGCAATATGGTGCATAACGTACTGAGCATCGACGCTGTGCTGGCCGATGGCACGCAGGCAAATTTTGGTTCATTAAGCACACCCGTATCGGGCGCTCGTCTGCCAAATATTCTAGAGTCACTCAAAGCGATTGCCACCCGAGAGCGCGCCGAACTTGCCGAGCGTATTCCAAAAGTGTTGCGTCGCGTCGCCGGCTACAACATCGATTTATTTGACTGCCAAAATCCGCGTGCCTACACCGATGATGGTGTGGCAAATCTTGCGCATCTGCTCGTCGGCTCAGAGGGCACCTTAGCCTACAGTCGGCAAATTACGCTTAAGTTATGTCCGCTTCCGGTACACAAAGTGTTGGGGGTTGTGAACTTTCAAAGCTTTTACAAAGCGATGGATTCGGCGCAACACATTGTGACGCTCAAGCCGACCGCGGTTGAGTTGGTCGATCGCACAATGATTGAGCTGGCACTTTCGAATCCAGCCTTTCGGCCCGTCGTAGAAAAAGCTCTGCTTGGACAGCCTGCTGCGATTTTACTGGTCGAGTTTGCAGGCGAAGACAAAGCCGCTCTTCTTAAAAAGCTAGAAGACTTGGATGCCCTGCTGAGCGATCAGGGGCTACCCAATAGCGTCGTCAAGATGCCAGAGGCTCAAGCACAAAAGGCCTTATGGGATGTGCGAAAGGCCGGCTTGAACATCATGATGAGCATGAAAGGCGACGGCAAGCCCGTTTCGTTTGTTGAAGATTGCGCAGTGCCTCTCGAACATCTGGCCGCATACACCGATCGCCTGACCGAGGTGTTTCATCGCTACGGCACAGAGGGTACGTGGTATGCCCACGCGAGTGTCGGCACGCTCCATGTTCGTCCGATTTTAGATATGCGTCGCGATGGTGCCAGCAAGATGCGCGCCATTGCCGAAGAAACATCCGCTTTAGTGCGCGAATATAAAGGTGCGTTCTCAGGCGAGCACGGCGACGGCTTATGCCGTGGTGAATGGGTGTCATGGCAATACGGCCCACGCATTCATCAAGCGTTTATTGAAATCAAAGACCTGTTCGATCCAGATAATCGTTTTAATCCAGACAAAATTGTTCGGCCGCCAAAGATGGATGACCGAAACAATTTTCGCTATGCACCCGGCTATCAAGTGCCAGCGCTTCAAACCGGTCTAGACTGGTCAGCCTGGAACGTCTTGCGTGACCCCTTAACCGGCGACGAGACCAAACCCGGTACTGGCTTAGATCTCAGTAACGGGTTGGCTTCCGCTGTCGAGATGTGCAACAACAACGGTCATTGCCGCAAATTTGATGCTGGCACCATGTGCCCAAGTTATCGCATCACCAAAGACGAACAACATGTCACCCGCGGGCGTGCCAATACTTTGCGCCTCGCTCTGTCAGGCCAGATCGGGCAAGTGGGCTTGGCCAGCATAGAAGTCAAAGACGCGTTAGATTTGTGTGTGTCCTGTAAAGGCTGTAAGCGCGACTGCCCGACCGGCGTAGACATGGCCAAGATAAAAATTGAAGCTCGCGCAGCGTGGGGCAAGTTACACGGCTTAACGCTACGAGAGCGCCTGATTGCCTTTATGCCCCATTACGCACCTTGGGCGAGTCGTTTTGGCGGGTTGTTAAATATCGCCCAGTCGCTGCCGGTGCTTGGATCGTTGGCGAAACGTGCGTTGGGCTTTGCAACCGCACGCTCGTTACCAATATTTAAAGCGCCCTTTTTAACGAGCGCGCGAAGCAACCAAACAGTACCCAGCGACGACGCTGCACTCAACACAACCAACAAAGACGTTTTACTCTTTGTCGATACCTTCAGCAATTATCTTGAAGCTGAAAATGCACACGCCGCACAACGTGTGCTTCAAGCCGCGGGCTACACCGTGCATCTGAACGTTCGCGCAGGTGAGCGTCCGTTGTGCTGCGGACGAACATTTTTGTCAGCAGGCCTGATCGAGCAAGCTAAAGCTGAAGCAAGGCGTACCCTCGACACACTCATGCCTTACGTTAGCAAAGGTATTGCAATCGTCGGACTCGAACCCTCGTGCCTACTGACGTTGCGAGACGAATTTTTACAATATGGCTACGGTGCTGAGGCTGAACAACTCGCGCAACAGGCCTTTTTGTTCGAAGAATTTTTAGTTCGTGAACAAAAAGCTGGGCGATTTAAATTGAGTCTACAAGCCATTGATTACAATAATGCGTTGCTGCACGGTCATTGCCACCAAAAAGCCTTTGATGCGCTCACACCAGTGCAAACAGTGTTGAGTTGGATCCCAGAATTGAAGGTCTCAACCGTTGAGTCTTCGTGTTGCGGGATGGCGGGTAGCTTTGGCTACGAGGCCGAACATCATCAAGCCTCGATGCAGATGGCTGAACTGTCGCTCTTACCGGCCGTACGTAATCGCGCGGCGAGCACAGTGGTGGTGGCCGATGGTACAAGTTGCCGACATCAAATACACGATGGTGCTGAGGTGAAGGCGATTCACACGGCACGGCTATTAGTGCAAGCGTTAACGCCTTAAGGCCTGTTCGGTCATAAACAACGAGGCAGGCTATAGCGTTGTCCATCGCGGGCATCGTCATATCTCGAGAGCGAATATCATTTTTTTTCTGATAGTCGCTTGATTAAAATAGTAATCATTGATCATTTTTTTTTAATTCTTTATTTTTTACAGATTGAGCCACACCATGACAAGTCCTATCCATACAATCATCGAACAGCGTATTTCAGCCAACCTGTTTGACCCCACCAAAGCGCTCAGCGCAGCACAGATTAAAGAACTCGTACGTCTGGCCACCTGTGCCCCCACTGCCTTTAATTTTCAAAACTGGAAATTCATCGCAGTGCAGTCAACAGAGGCCAAAGAGCGTTTGAAGGCCGTTTCGTATGGCCAGCAAAAAATCGTTGATGCCGCAGTAACATTTATTGTTTGCGGCACGCTCGAGGCGCACAAAACGTTGGCCAAGGCGCTAAAGCCCTCGGTCGATGCAGGTGTGCTTGATCAAGCCATGTGCGATAGCTGGGTTGCTATGGCTGCAGGTAGTCATGAAAACAACCCAGAGCGTCAACGCGACGAGGCGATTCGTTCTGCCTCAATGGGCGCAATGACGCTGATGTTAGCGGCACAAGGGATGGGTCTGGTCACTGGCCCCATGATTGGGTTTGTGCCCGCAGATGTTTCGCGCGAGTTTAAACTCTCTGCCAACGACATCCCGGCCATGCTGGTAGCGGTTGGCTACGCAGCACCAGGCAACTGGCCACAAAAGCCCCGCTTGCCTGTTGATGACGTGTTGACGATTGTTTGATAGCAACTACGGAAATCCTCTCTGCTGAAAGAGAGGATTTCAAATGAACCGACATGCTTCACGCTAACTCAGCAAGCCTAGTCTCTTCGCGAGGGCGACAGTATGCTCGGCCTCGGTGATAAACGGGCCGTCAATCAGGCGGCCGTCAACGACAAACGCGCCAACACCTTCTGCTAACTTTTTGCGCGTTTCATCAAGCACCCTTACGGCGTGGGCGATCGCAGCGTCACTTGGGCGAAACACTTCATTTGCCAACGCGATTTGCGTTGGGTGAATGCAGCTTTTACCGCTAAACCCCAGCCGCTGTGCAGCTTGCGCATCCAGCTTAAATGCCTCTGGATTTTTAATATCCACAAAAGCGCCATCGTAGGCATGAATGCCAGCCTCAGCGGCAGCAAAGCGCACCGCGACACGTACGGCCTGTAACGCCGAGGGCTCGCACGACACAATACCTAGCGG
>JAIPCU010000011.1 GCA_021738045.1 Candidatus Methylopumilus sp.
GTTGCATCGTCTTGCAGGGGCGTTGCCCCATGATTACGTTAGGCGTTTCGAAAAAGACTCTGCCAAACTTCAAGACGGCGGCCGATCTACGTGGTAAAAAAATCGGCGTGACAGCACCTGGCTCGTCGACCAGCATGATTGCGAGCTTTTATTTAGCCAAACACGGTTTGAAGCCGACCGATGTTTCTTTTATTGGTGTGGGCGCAGGTGCTGGTGCGATCTCGGCAATTCGCGAAGGTCAGATTGATGCGCTGGCAAATATTGATCCTGTGATTACCACGCTTGAAGAAGCGAACGAAATCCTGACGATTGTTGACACCCGTCGCCTAAAAGATACGCAAGATATTTTTGGTGGCAACATGCCTGCCGGTAGCCTGTATCTGCCGCAAGCGTATATCGACGCAAACCCTAGAACAGTGCAAGCGCTGGCCAATGCGATAGTGCGAGCCGATAAGTGGATTATTAAAGCAGGCCCTGCAGGCGTCACAAAGGCAGTGCCCGCTAGCTATTTGCAAGGCAAGCCAGAGATCTACACCAAGGCTGTTGAAAAATGTTTTGAGGCGATTTCGCCTGATGGCATGATCCCAGAAGACGGGCCGCCTACCGCCTTGAGAGCGCTGGCTGCTTACAATGCCGACATCCGCAATGCCAAAATTGATTTGGCTAAAACCTGGACCAACGACTTCACCCGCCGCGCGAATGAAAAATACCCTGAAGTGAAGGTCTAACCTGTACGTGAACTCATGCACCTAGGCGTCAACGTGTCGGTGCATGCGTCAACAAAATAGATCTTTTGAAACTAAAGCTTAAATTGAGTATGGTTGATGGTATCTACTGAAGCAGTCGCAGCCACGGATCAGTCGCAGGCGCAAATACCGGCGCTCTTGTTAAAAGACATCACCTGTACGTTTGTGTCGCGCGATGATCCGAGTCAACGCTATACGGCGGTGGCCAACAGTACGCTCTCAGTTGCACCCGGCGAGTTTGTGTCGGTCGTCGGCCCGACTGGTTGTGGAAAATCGACCTTGTTGAATATTGCAGCAGGGTTGCTCGCGCCCTCCAGTGGCGTGGTTGAGTCGTTTGGCGAACCCGTAAACGGCGTTAATAAGCGTTCGGGTTATATGTTTCAGGGTGAAGCCTTGCTGCCCTGGCGTTGCGCATTGGATAACGTCGTGGCGGGTCTTGAGTTTGCAGGCGTTGAGCGCGCGCAAGCTTGTGAGCAAGGTCGCGAATGGATGAAGCGTGTTGGTCTGAGCGGTTTTGAAGATCGCTACCCGCACCAAATGTCAGGCGGTATGCGCAAGCGCACGATGCTCGCGCAGACCCTGATTCGCGACCCCGACCTGATCTTGATGGATGAACCGTTCTCAGCGCTTGATATTCAAACGCGGCAGCTGATGGAAAACGAAGTACTTGAGTTATGGATGGCCAAGCGCAAAGCTGTGCTGTTTATCACTCACGACTTAGATGAGGCGATTGCGATGAGCGATCGGGTCGTGGTCTTGTCTGCAGGGCCTGGCACGCACCCGATCGGTGAGTTTGTGATCGACTTGCCGCGTCCGCGTGATGTCGCCGAGGTGCGTATGCAACCTCGGTTTATTGAACTTCACGGCGCGATCTGGGCAGTGTTGCGCGATGAAGTTCTCAAGGGCTACGCCCAGCAAAAGCGAGCTTGATATGTTGAACTTTTTAAAGCCCACCTCGAAGTTATCGTTGCGTGTGTGGCAAGTCGGCATTTTGATTTTGATTATCGGTAGCTGGCAACTAGCCTCTGCTGACCCAAAAATCGCCTTCTTTTTTGGTAAGCCTCTTGGTGTTGCGGGCAGGATTTGGGACTGGTTTGTCGCGAACGGCGACATCTATTCACACTTAGGTATTACCTTAACTGAAACAATGTTGGCCTTCTTTATCGGCACGACCTCGGGTCTAGGAATGGGTTTATGGTTGGGCTTATCCCCGATGGCCAGTAATATTCTTGATCCCTACATCAAAGCGTTGAACTCAATGCCACGCGTCATTTTGGCGCCGATTTTTGCCATGTGGTTTGGTTTGGGGATTTGGTCAAAAGTTGCGCTGGCGGTCACGCTGGTGTTTTTTATTGTGTTCTTTAACGTCTACCAGGGCGTGCGCGAAGTCAGCCCAACCTTGCTGGATAACGCGCGCATGCTAGGTGCTGATCGCAAACAGTTGCTGCGGCAAGTGTATTTGCCCAGTGCGACAAGCTGGGTCTTTTCAAGCTTGCACACCTCGGTTGGTTTGGCGTTTGTGGGCGCCGTGGTTGGCGAGTATCTAGGCTCTGCCGCTGGGGTCGGTTATCTGATCTTGCAAGCCGAAGGTACGCTAGATGTGAACACAGTGATTGCCGGTATTTTTGTGTTGACAGCATGCGCACTGATCTTGGATTCGATCGTCGGCGTGATCGAAAAACGCCTGATGCGCTGGCAGCCAAAATCGGGCGAAACTGAAAAACTGTAATCGGTATGTTTGCAGCCTTGATGGCTGCACCACGTCTGACTTTGACGAGTCGCACAGGCTAGCCTAATGCTTAGCGCTGAGCCTCGATCAAAGCATCAAGCTTACGTGCGTCAGCGACAAACGCACGGATCCCTTCAGATAATTTCTCGCTAGCCATCGCATCTTCATTGAGTAAAAAGCGAAAAGCCTGCTCGCCCGATGGTAAACGCTCAAGTGGGTGAGCCTTTGCGTAGGCGGCGTTCAGGCACGGGCTAACCGTGCCCGGTGTGTCACTGAGCTTAGCTAGCAGATCGGGGCTGATGGTCAATAAGTCACAGCCGGCAAGCGCCAAAATTTGCCCAGTGTTTCTGAAGCTTGCGCCCATGATTTCAGTGGCAACGCCAAAATTTTTGTAGTAACTATAGATATTTGAAACCGACAACACACCTGGGTCGTTGACGCCACTGTTGGCGGCTTCGTTCCAGGTGCTGCCTTGCTGTTTTTTGTGCCAGTCGTAGATACGGCCAACAAAAGGTGATATCAACTTTACCCGTGCATCGGCGCACTCAACGGCTTGCACCAAAGAGAAGAGCAAGGTCAGGTTGCAGTGAATGCCCTCGGCCTCTAGCACGCGTGCTGCCTGTATACCCTCATAGGTGGCGGCAATTTTGATCAGAATGCGTTCGCGACCAAAGCCAGCATCTTGATAAAGAGCAATCAGTTGGCGGGCGCGCGCAATGGTGGCGCTGGTGTCGAACGATAAACGCGCATCCACCTCTGTTGAAACTCTGCCAGGCACAATATTAAGGATTTCTTTCCCAAAAGAGACGAGCAACTGGTCAACCAAGTCACTTGTTGCCGCCTTGGGATTGGCTTTCACGCAGCGCTCTAGCATGGGCCGATAGGCCTCTTGCTGAACTGCTTTGAGTATCAAAGAGGGGTTGGTGGTCGCATCGGTGGGTAGATAGCGCCGCATGCTCTCAAAGTCGCCTGTATCGGCAACAACGGTGGTTTGGGTACGAAGGGAGTCAAGAAGGCTGGCCATCAGTTATACTTCCAAGGTTTGCTTACTAATTTTTAACGCTGGGGTTGATTGTGCTGCCGAATATATTTGATGAACTACGAGCCAAGCAAAACGCCCCCCAGTCAAAGCGTGCTGTTGCAATTTTAGCGCTTGCCGACGGAACCATCTTCAAAGGTGTTTCGATAGGGGCTGATGGCCACACTGTAGCCGAGGTCGTATTCAATACGGCCATGACAGGTTACCAAGAAATATTGACAGATCCTAGCTATAGCGGCCAAATTGTGACTTTAACGTATCCGCATATTGGCAATACAGGTGTCAACCTCGAAGACGTCGAATCCACAAAAATTCACGCCGCCGGCCTGATTGTGCGCAATTGCCCCGAGCAATTGTCCAACTTTCGGTCAACCCAGTCGTTGCCTGATTACCTAAAAGCACAGGGCATTGTCGCCATTGCCGAAATCGATACCCGCAAACTCACGCGTATTTTGCGAGAAGGTGGTGCGCAGGGTGGCTGTATCTTAGTGGGTGATGACGCTGAGCAGGCCTTGACGCTTGCGGCAAAGTTTCCGGGGATGTCGGGTCAGGATTTGGCCAAAGTCGTGTCCGCCACCAAGCACGCGAACTGGACAGAAACCACCTGGCAGCTCGAGACGGGTTTTGGCCAAAACAGCAGCCAATTGCCTCACGTGGTGGCCTACGATTTTGGCGTCAAGTCCAATATTCTGCGCTTAATGGCCGAGCGTGGTTGCCGTATCACCGTTGTGCCGGCACAAACCACCGCTGATGAAGTCTTCAAGCTCAAGCCCGATGGCGTATTTTTATCCAACGGGCCCGGTGACCCAGACCCCTGCGATTATGCGATTGCCGCAACAAAAGTGTTTCTCGAGCGTAAATTGCCCACTTTCGGTATCTGCTTGGGTCACCAGATTATGGGTTTGGCCGTTGGCGCCAAGACCGTCAAGATGAAAACGGGTCATCATGGCTCTAATCATCCGGTGCAAGATCTGGCCTCAGGCCGGGTATTCATCACCGCGCAAAACCATGGCTTTGCGGTAGATGCGCAAACCTTGCCCGCTAACGCACGCGCCACTCACGTGTCGTTGTTTGATGGCACCTTGCAGGGGTTTGAGTTAACCGACCGACCTGCCTTTTGTTTTCAAGGGCACCCTGAAGCGAGCCCTGGGCCACATGACGTCGTTGTCTTGTTCGATCAATTCATGAGCCTGATGGCCAGCAACAAATAAAGAGTCACCATGCCCAAGCGTACCGATCTAAAAACTATTCTGATTATTGGCGCTGGCCCCATTGTGATTGGGCAAGCGTGCGAATTTGATTACTCAGGCGCGCAGGCCTGCAAGGCCCTCAAAGCAGAGGGCTACCGCACGGTGCTGGTCAACAGCAATCCTGCCACCATCATGACCGACCCAGAAACGGCCGATGTCACCTACATCGAGCCCATCACCTGGCAAGTCGTCGAAAAAATCATTGAAAAAGAACGACCAGATGCTGTGCTGCCCACGATGGGTGGTCAAACGGCGCTAAATTGCGCGCTCGATCTCGATAAGCATGGCGTACTCAAAAAATACAATGTTGAGTTGATTGGCGCCAATGCGCACGCGATCGAAAAAGCCGAAGATCGTCAAAAATTTAAAGTCGCAATGACTGCGATTGGTCTTGAGTCAGCCAAGTCAGGCGTGGCGCACTCGCTCGAAGAGGCCTGGGAAGTTCAACGCCGCATCGGTATTGAGCTGGGCACCTCAGGGTTTCCGGCTGTGATTCGACCTAGCTTCACCCTCGGTGGCAGCGGTGGTGGTATCGCGTACAACGCCGAAGAGTTCGAAACGATTTGTCGTCGTGGCCTCGAGGCGTCGCCCACCAGCGAGCTCTTGATCGAAGAGTCGTTGCTAGGCTGGAAAGAGTTTGAAATGGAAGTCGTGCGCGACAGCGCCGATAACTGCATCATCGTTTGCTCGATCGAAAATTTAGATCCAATGGGTGTGCACACCGGTGACTCGATCACGGTTGCACCTGCTCAAACGCTGACTGATAAAGAATATCAAATCATGCGTAATGCGTCGATCGCGGTGTTGCGCGAAATCGGCGTTGATACCGGCGGCTCAAATGTGCAGTTTGCGGTCAACCCCTTAAATGGCCGGATGATTGTGATCGAGATGAATCCGCGTGTGTCGCGTTCATCTGCTTTGGCATCAAAAGCCACAGGCTTTCCGATCGCCAAGGTCGCTGCCCGCTTGGCCGTGGGGTACACCTTAGACGAACTTAAAAACGAAATCACAGGTGGTGCAACTCCTGCCTCGTTTGAACCTACGATCGACTATGTCGTGACAAAGGTGCCGCGTTTTGCTTTCGAAAAATTTCCGACCGCTGACGCACGCTTAACCACGCAAATGAAGTCTGTGGGCGAAGTCATGGCGATTGGTCGTACCTTTCAAGAATCGTTTCAAAAAGCGCTGCGCGGCTTAGAGGTCGGCGTAGACGGCCTCAATCAAAAAACCACCGATCGCGAAAAGATTCAAATCGAATTGGGCGAGCCTGGGCCTGAGCGGATCTGGTACGTGGGCGATGCCTTTGCGCAAGGCTTCTCGATGGAAGAAGTGCATCAACTCACCAAGATTGATCCTTGGTTTTTGGCGCAGATTAAAGAAATTGTTGATATTGAGTTGGCGCTTGAGCAACGTACCCTCGCTGACCTCGATTACGAAACGCTCTGGCAATTGAAGCGTCGCGGTTTCTCTGACCGTCGCTTAGCCTTTTTGTTAGATACCGTTGAAGGCGAGGTGCGTAAACTGCGCCATCAACTGAATGTGCGCCCAGTATTTAAGCGCGTGGATACCTGCGCGGCAGAGTTTGCGACCAATACGGCCTATTTATATTCAACCTACGAGCAAGATTGCGAAGCCAAACCCACTGATCGTAAAAAGATCATTGTGCTGGGTGGGGGCCCCAACCGTATCGGCCAAGGTATTGAGTTTGATTATTGCTGCGTGCATGCCGCGTTGGCCTTAAGCGAAGATGGTTTTGAAACCATCATGATCAATTGCAACCCTGAAACCGTTTCGACCGATTACGACACCTCAGATCGCTTGTACTTTGAGCCTGTCACGCTTGAAGATGTACTTGAAATCGTACATATCGAAAAACCTGTGGGCATGATCGTGCAGTATGGTGGTCAAACACCCTTAAAGCTTGCGCGTGCGCTTGAAGCCAACGGTGTGCCGATTATTGGTACCAGCCCCGAGTCAATCGACGTAGCTGAAGACCGTGAGCGTTTTCAAAAATTGTTAACCAAGCTCAACTTGCGTCAGCCGCCTAATCGCACTGCACGCACTGAAAGCGAAGCCTTGGCGCATGCTCAAGAAATCGGTTACCCCTTGGTGGTACGCCCAAGCTATGTGCTCGGTGGCCGCGCCATGGAAATCGTTCATGAACAAGGTGACCTCGAACGCTATATGCGCGAGGCCGTCAAGGTTAGTAATGATTCGCCAGTGTTGCTCGATCGCTTTTTGAATGACGCCATTGAGATCGATGTCGATTGCCTGTGCGATGGGCAACAGGTGTTTATTGGTGGTGTGATGGAACACATCGAGCAAGCGGGCGTGCATTCGGGCGACTCGGCTTGCAGCTTGCCACCATTTTCGTTGTCAGACGAAATGACAACTGAAATCAAACGCCAAACCGCCTTGATGGCGCGCGCACTCAATGTGTCGGGTCTGATGAACGTACAGTTTGCCGTGCAAAAAGGTGACGTCTATGTGCTTGAAGTGAACCCGCGCGCCTCACGCACGGTTCCCTTTGTGTCTAAGGCAACAGGTCTGCAGTTAGCAAAAATTGCCGCTCGTGCCATGGCTGGTAAAACCTTGGCGGCGCAAGGCATTACTAAAGAGGTCGTACCACATTACTTCTCAGTCAAAGAGGCTGTGTTTCCGTTTGTGAAGTTTCCAGGCGTCGATACGATTCTTGGGCCTGAGATGAAATCCACTGGCGAAGTCATGGGCGTAGGTGTGACCTTTGGCGAAGCCTTTGTAAAGTCACAAATGGCCGCAAGCGTGAACTTGCCTGAATCGGGCACAGTGTTCATTAGCGTCAAAAATCAAGATAAGCCTAAAGCGGTTGAAGTCGCCCGTGGCTTGCATGGCTTGGGCTTTAAAGTGGTGGCGACACGCGGTACCGCCGCCGCGATCAAAGACGCTGGTATCCCCGTCATGGTGGTGAATAAAGTCGCTGAGGGCCGTCCGCACATCGTAGATATGCTTAAAAATGGCGAAGTCTCGCTGGTGATCAACACCGTTGAAGAGCGCCGCAACGCGATCACCGATTCGCGTGCGATTCGCACACAAGCGTTGGCGGCCAGAGTCACTTATTACACGACTATCGCTGGTGCACGCGCCGCCGTTGAAGGCATGCAGTACTTGCGCGAAGGGCTTGGGATCAAGGTGTATTCGTTGCAAGAACTGCATCAGTCGCTGGAGAAATAATATGACACCAACTCCTCTTCCTTACGCTGGCCTGCGCGTTTTAGACATTAGCCAGGGCATTGCTGGCCCTTACTGTGCCCACATACTCTGGCAGCAGGGCGCCCACGTGTTGAAGGTCGAACCCCCAGCTGGTGATTGGATTCGCTTTGTCGGTGTGGGTAAGGGCGACTTAAGCGCGCTGGCGATTCAGTTCAATGCTGGTAAGCAAGCGTTGGCGCTAGATGCGCGCACCGAGGCAGGTAAAAAGATTCTGTTCGATCTCGCCTTGCAAGCTGATGTTATCGTGCAAAATTTTCGACCAGGTGTCGCCGACCGTTTAGGCGTTGGTTATTCAGCAATGTCAACAATCAAGCCTGACCTTGTGTACGTGTCGGTCAGTGGCTATGGGCAAACGGGCCCGTATGCTGATGCACCCGCAACCGATTCTGTGATGCAAGCTGACAGTGGCTTGATGTTCTCCAATCAAGATGAGCATGGCACGCCCAGGCGTGTCGGGCTGTTGGCCGCAGATGTGATGACTGGTTTGTATGCCTCGCAGGGTGCTGCAACCGCGCTGTATCAACGTCTAGCGCACAAGCTGGGTACACACGTGCAAGTCAGCCTGTTTGAGGCCTGTGCGGCGTTTCAGGGGGCTTGTTTTATCGAGCAGGCTATCGCGGGCAAACGGCCGTTTGGGGCCGTTAGCGCGCCGAATGCTGTGTTTGCCACTTCAGATGGAACAGTCTCTGTTGTCACCGTGAACACTGAGCATTTTCATCGTGTCTGCAAGGCGCTCAGCCGCGAAGAATGGATCACCGATCCGCGCTACCTTGAAAACGCGATTCGTTTTGAAAATCGTGCAATCTTGCATGCCGACATGGCTCAAATCCTCAAGCAAAACACGACCGCTCACTGGGTAGGTTTGTTACAAAAGCATGATGTATTGCACGCACAAGTGCGCAACTACACCGAAGTGCTTGCGCACCCACAGGCCGTGCATCTGAATTTGGCACAACAACTCGAGCAGGCAGGTGTTGGCAAGCTTCCCTATATTGGTCTGCCTTCGCATCCGCTGCACCGCCCAGTGACCAGCGCGCCGCGTATTGGTGAACACTCAATCCAGGCGCTGACTGAGGCGGGTGTCAATGCCGAGTCGATTCAGCAACTGCTTAAGGCGGGTGTCGTGACTCAGGCGCCGGCGCTAGCTTAATGTCAGGCTACGGGAGTATTGCTATGTCGGCTGACTTCGCGAAAGACAGCGAAACTGCAATCGCTACGGGGCAGACCATTATGCTTGCTTCGGGCGCAAAGGCCAATTAAATGGCAGTCTTTATTACCGGTGCCAGCAGTGGCTTAGGTGCGGCGCTTGCTAAGCAGTATGCGCTGCAAGGCCACACACTTGGCTTGTTAGCGCGTCGACGCGATCGTTTGCATGAACTCGCTTCGAGTTTGCCGGGTCGCCACTACCTGTATGTGGTCGATGTGCAAGATCGCGCTGAGCTTCACGCAGCCGCATACAACTTTATCGAACAAGTGGGCGAGGTGGATGTTGTGATCGCCTGCGCGGGTATCAGTGCAGGCACGCTGACCGAAGAAGCCGATGATTTCGCTGTATTCAAAGCGATCTTTGAAACCAATGTCATGGCAACGGTGTCGACGTTTGAGCCCTTTGTGCCCCAAATGATTAAGCGTCGAGCCGGCACGCTTGTGGGGATTGCGAGTGTCGCAGGTGTCAGGGGCTTGCCGGGTGCGGGCGCGTACAGCGCTTCAAAGTCAGCTGTGACTACCTATTGCGAAAGCCTGCGCTTAGAGCTCAAGCCCCACCACGTGGGCGTCGTGACGATCGCACCTGGTTTTATTCGCACAGAGATGACCGAAAAAAATCCTTATCACATGCCTTTCTTGATGGATGCTGAGGAGTTTGCAGTGAGAGCGCTTGTGGCGATTCAACAAAAAAAATCTTATGTGGTGATCCCGTGGCAGATGGGGGTGGTGGGTAAGCTGCTGCGCCTGCTGCCCAATTGGCTGTACGACAGGTTGGCCGTGAACGGCCCGCGCAAACCTAGAAAAGCTGGCTGATGATTAGCAGCCAGCTTGCTAGATGAGTCGTTTAACGACATTGGCAATAATAAAGGTCAATAAGGCGAAAGCGCTGACAATTAGCGTCGTCACAAACATCGTTGTTTTTGCTCTTTCTGCGTCACTGAACCGGTATGTGATGTATCTCAACATAGAAATCCTTCTCGTAAAAAATTTAAATAACAAAATGTAAAGCGGAAGCAAAAATAGCGGTCAAGACGCTGATAATGAACGAACCAATCAATGTTTTATAGTGACGAATCCAATTTTTAAGAGAGTACGGAGATTTGAGATATTCAGTATTGAATATTGCCCCGCCAGCCGCTAAGCCCATTGCAAGAAACATCGCTAGGCTAAGTACAAAAAGTAATGAGCCGTTGTAAGAGAAGGCCGCAAGGTTTTCACGAGACGCGTTGAGGTATTCAAACAATGCCGAAGCCCCCATGGCGATGGCTGCCCAGCACAATTGTCCATCTTTGATCAAAGCAATGAATCTAACTTTTACCCCGAGGGGTAGTGGGAGTATTTTAAACGGTAAGATACCGAGTAGGGGTAAGAAAAATGGTAACAAGATGTTAATGACTAGCCACCCAACGTGCTCGAATGTCATGACAAACCTCTAGCAAAATTTTCATTCAGCCAAGGTTTTTATCATGCGCGCAATTGCAATTCAAAGGATGTGAGACAAGATTGTCTCGCTCTTACAGTTGCGGCTAAAGGACGCTACTCATGTCGAGTGAATCCAACACGCTTGTTGAGCGCAGCAATATTAAGACGACGTAATGTGAAGACTAGGTAATGTTAAGACGACGTAATGTCATTGCTCGCGCCGTGCTCTAGGTGACGCACGTCGCCCCAGTTGATGAGTTTCCAACCGTCTTTTGAAACGCTTAAACGATTCAAGCTTGCGTTCAGCAAAGGCGCTTCGCGCGGTACGCGCAAACTGACTTGGGTAGCGTGACGCCAAATGATATCCATGGCACCGCCGTGACTCACTACCATCACGCGTTGACCAAGATGTTTTGCTGCGATGTCATCGATCGCTTGCACGACACGTTGATGAAAAAATCCTAACGATTCACCGCCAGGAAGTTCAGCATCGGGGTCGCGGCTGCGCCATACTTTTGCGGCTTCAGGCGCGTGTTGATCCATCTCGCTGTAGATCAAGCCTTGCAAGACGCCAAAGTGGCGCTCGCGTACACCAGGTTCGACATTGAGTGTTAAGCCCAGTGAGTCAGCCAAAATGCTAGCGGTATGGTGCGCGCGCTTGAGGTCGCTAGTGTAAATAGCATCAACGCCGTCGCCCGATGCTTTGAGCGTTTCAAGATGCTTGCCCAGTGCTTGAGCTTGCGCGATACCCTTTTCGTTTAACGGGATATCTTCCCAGCCTTGTACTCGACGTACGACATTCCATGGCGTCTCGCCGTGTCTCACTACCCAAATTTCGGTCATGCTATTTATCCAAATTGTAGAAGTTCGCGTCATTCACGGATAACGTTTGCGATAGAGGCGCTGTGCGTAGCGACAACTAGTCTGATCCGTTTGTACTGTGGTGACGACCTCAGTGATGCACGACGCTCGGAATCATCGTTGCAGGAGGCGTGTTACGACTACGCCCGCAACGCACCAGCCCATCAATCATCACCATGCCAATTCCTGGGATGTCACCAAGCTTGACGCTATCTAGCAAGTCGCGCCCAGCGGTGTGTTGCGCGCGATCCATAAAGACCAAATCAGCTGCGCGGCCAGGTTCAATCAAGCCACAGTTTAAGTCGCGCATGCGAGCGGTGTTACCCGTGGCAAAACAGAAAACGAGTTCAGGTGGGATGTTACCGAGGCTTGAAAGCAGTGCGATCATGCGCAAGATACCGAGAGGCTGCACGCCAGAGCCCGCAGGCCCGTCAGTACCCAGAATGACGCGGTGTGGGCATTTGAGTTGCATGGCGGCTTGCGCCGCAGCAATCGCGATTTTTTCGTTACCGTTATGGACGATTTCGATACCGCGCGTGGATTTTTCGCACAGCTCACACACGTGGGCTTCAGATAATGAAGTGTGACCGCCGTTAATGTGGCCGATGATATCGGCGTCGGCTTCAAGTACGACATCTTTATCGATGAGGCCAGAGCCTGGGATCGAAGGCCCGCCGGTATGAATGGTGCTTTGGATGCCGTACTTTCGTGCCCAGGCCACCATCTTTTGAGCTTCTTCGCCCGCTTTGACTGAGCCCAAGCCGACTTCACCTAACAGCTTGACCCCAGCTTCAGCCAGTTCTTTGAAGTCTTGTTCGACCATGCCTTGTTCGATGACCGGTGCACCCGCTAACACTTTGACGCCACCTGGGCGAAAATTATCAAACGCGCGTTGCGCGGTGATGGCAAGTGCTTTGAGCCCGACGATATCCTTAGGGCGGCCTGGTAAATGAACTTCGCCGGCTGAAATCATTGTTGTGACACCGCCATTGAGCGTCGACTCGATCCAGCCGATTTGATTTTGGCGCGGCGTCCAATCGCCAAACACAGGATGCACATGGCTATCAATCAAGCCGGGTGCCACGCACGTATTGTGAGCGTCGATGATTGTTTTAGCGTGCGCGATGTCGCAGTCTTTTTCTTTACCGACTGCAACGATCAGCCCATCGTTGATCACAATCGTATCGGCAGACAGAATCGGCTGGTCTAGGTCGCCTGACAACAGTAGACCAATGTTTTTGATGACGACTTTGCCTGATTTTTCGTTTGCAACGACTTCTGCCATGTTGGTCTCCTGACCGCTTCGTTTAATTTGTGATTTAGAAGCCGTGCGTTGAGCTCGCTTCTACCTAAATTCGTGATCTTCGCGACAATTCAATCGCCCGCTCTGCGCTCTAACTGGTACGGGACGCTTACTATATTACCTGCGCCTAATGACGCCCATACCCGTTGAGGTTACACCACGACGGTTCGTTGTACCGCATCAACAACAAAGGCTTCCCACTGCTTAAAGGTTGCCGGAGCTTCTAGATTTTCGCCTAAAAAGGCAGAGAGCGTGAAGCGATTGGATTGGTAAAAATAACCTAGAGCAGCGATCATCATGTAGAGGTCGCGCGACGACAGGTCTTTTCGAAACACACCTTGTTCGACGCCGCACACCAAGACCTGATCCACGACCCCGATGGCGGGTGATGAATATTCGCGGGCTTTGCTGGATTTGGCGATGTGCTTGCCGCCATGCAGATTTTCGCTGTTTAACAAGGTGACAAATTCTGGATTTTTTTTGTAGTATTGCAAAATGAATTGCACGACTTGCTTGAGGGCGACGAGTGGCTGAGCGGTATCAAGCTTAAGGGCCGCCTCGGCGTCATTAAAGCGGCGATAGATCTCTTCAAGGGCTGCGACAAACAGGCCCTCTTTATTGCCGAAGTAGTAATAAATCATGCGGTCGTGTGAGTTGGCCGCCTTAGAGATTTGATCGATACTGCCACCATCTAGCCCATGTTTGGCAAAGATTTTGATCGCGGCGCGCAAAATATTTTCGCGCGTGGTTTCAGCCGCACGCTCTCGTACCCCGGTTTTACGCGGCGCTTTGAGAGGGGCTGAAACGCGAGTGCTCATTGTTCGACAAAGGCCCTTTCGATCACGTAGTCGCCTGGTTTGGTTGTATTGCCTTCATTAAAGCCGCGTTGCTCAAGCATGGTTTTCAAATCACGTAACAAACCCGGGCTGCCACAAATCATGATGCGATCTTGGGTGCGATCAAGCGCTGGAACACCCAAATCTTTAAAGAGTTTTTCGTTTTCGATCAGAGTCGTGATGCGGCCCATCTGCTTGTATTGTTCGCGCGTGACAGTCGGGTAATAGCGTAGCTGTTTGCTGACCATCTCACCTAAAAACTCGTGCTTGGGTAGTTCTTGAGTGAGGTAGTCGTGATACGCGAGTTCGGCAACGTCACGCACTGAATGTACCAAAATCACTTCTTCAAATTTTTCGTAGGTTTCTGGGTCGCGAATCACGCTCAAAAACGGCGCTAAGCCCGTGCCTGACGAAAACATATATAGACGTTTGGCAGGCAACAAGTAATCGATGAGCAACGTGCCAGTGGGTTTGCGCCCGACCACGATTGAATCACCCACCTTGATATGTTGCAGCCTCGAGGTCAGCGGCCCGTCTTCGACTTTGATGCTTAAAAACTCAAGATGCTCTTCGTAATTGGCGCTGACGATACTGTAGGCCCGTAGCAAGGGCTTGTCGTTGACGCGCAACCCGATCATTGTGAAGTGACCGTTACTAAAGCGTAAGGATGGATCTCGTGTAGTGGTGAAGCTAAACAGGCGGTCAGTCCAGTGGTGTACGGATAAAACGGTTTCTTCGTTGAAGGCGCTCATGGTCGGTTCGGGTATCAAAATCTTGTTAAGTCAGGGGCAAGCCCAATAAAAACATTGCAGGCTGACAAGGGATGCATTAAATTAAACAATAAATGTAGTGAACACAACACTAAATTGTAGCAAATGCTACATTTATCTTAACCCCTGAAGCGCAATTTAGGCAATGACTAAAGTGCAATAAGCCTTTAACCCGATTCTCAATGACTGAACACACGAAAACCGACGGACTCTCGGTGCAGGCGCCCGCGGCAACGACGCAGGGCGATGATGCGCCATCCGTCAACCACGCACGCGCAGCGGGTACAGTCAAAATCGAGTGCAATGCGTGCCCTGTTTTGTGTCAGATTAGCCCCGGTCGCAGCGGCGCTTGCGACCGCTATGCCAATCAAGACGGCATGCTGATTCGAGTAGATCCAGTTTTAGTCTTAAACCGCGCCTTGAAAGGTGTTGAGCCAGCCTTGGTGCCGTTTGCACCCAGCACTTCTGAAGAAGCTTGGGCTGGCGACCTGATGCATGCCAACGACATTTTCATTACCGGCGTTGGGTCATCAACCACCTACCCAGATTACAAGCCCGCCCCGTTTATCGTGGGTTCGCAGATTGACGGTGTCGATATGGTGACGGTTGTCACCGAAGGCATCTTTAGTTATTGCAGCTTAAAAATTAAAATTGATACCGACCGCTATTTGGGGCCTGAGCAGGCCAATGTGCTGTGCAGGGGCGAGGTAGTGGGTCACGTGACTACCGCCGAGTACGGTTCGCAAATGCTGTCTTTGGGTGGCGTGCACCACCTCACGGGAGGCAGCAAAAAAGAGGGTCGCGTCACCATGGAGATGATGCAGGCCCTGGGCAATAAAGAGGCCGCCGAATTAAATATCGAGGGCGGAGCGAATCTCGTGATTCAGGCTGGGCGCGCGCCGATTGTGAATGGCGTGGTCGAACAGCGCATGCGGGTCGGTTGCGGTTCGGCTGCAATCGGTATTTTTGCGCAACAGTTTTTTGAATTAGCCGACGAGGTCGTGGTGGTCGACGATCACATCACGGGCGTCTTGACCGAGCACCAGGCGGGCTGTTGTTTGAATATGCGCCCGTCGGGGATTTCGATTCGAGGTCGTCGTTCAACTCCAGGGCGCTATTTTCAAGTGGCCAATCCCGGAACGGGGTGGGGCGGTACCGACATTTCAGATCCCTTGGCCGTGATTGAAAAGTGGGATCCAAAACGTGCTTGGCCCGGTTTGCGGTTACTCATGACCTCAACCACCGGTGAACACGCTGCCTGGTTCGTGCTCGACGAGAATTTGACCCCACAGCAACAAGAGATGCCGACTGCGGTGCAAACGGTCATCGACCGTATCGGTGAAAATTGTGAACCGTCCATGACGACGGTGCTGTTCTTGGGCGGGGCCGGTGGTAGCTTACGTGCCGGTGTCACAGACAATCCGGTGTTACTCACGCGTGCAATTAAACAAGCCTTGGTCAACGTGACCTGTGGCGGTGCACCGGCCTATGTCTGGCCCGGCGGAGGGATTACCGTGATGGTTGACGTACTGCGTATGCCGGACAACAGCTTCGGCACCGTGCCCACACCCGCGATTGTGGCGCCGTTCGAATTTAGTATGCGTGTCGAAGATTTTAAAAATTTGGGTGGCCACATGTCTTATGTGCGGCCTCTTGATGTCGTGTTGCGCAGCGGCGCTTGGCACGCTGATGGTGCGCCGACTGCGCGTCAGTGGGTGATGCAGCCGACTCAAAACCCTTGGCCCCTTGGCCAGCCGCCGCAGCTAGGATAACCAACATGGGGCCGACATCGCACGAGCTGCCGCAAGGTCGTCGCCATTTTCAGCATGGGCCGATTGATATCATTGCTTACGCCGAGGGCGATCCAGTCAGCGTAGCGCACGCCCACGAAACCGCCTGGCAGCGGTTTGGGCAAATTTTGCCTGAGCTCGTTCAAGAGTTAGCTGATTTACGTAAACCTGTCCAAGGCGCCGGCACGTTCAAAGGGCCGATCGCCCAGTCGATGTGGCGAGCGTGTAAAGACTGTTTAATTGAATTGGATGCAGACGCGTTTTTAACGCCGATGGCTGCAGTCGCTGGTTCGGTCGCGCAGGATCTAAGTACGTGTTATCAGGCTGCGGGGATCAAGCGCGCCTGGGTCAATAACGGAGGCGATATTGCGCTGCATCTCACTGAAGACACAGCCGTTTCAATTGGGCTGTTTGCCGACCTGGCGCGCCTGGATGGGCAACAATTGGTGAGTGGCATTCAGACCGACGCCATGTTCGAAGTGAAATACGGCATGGGGATCCGTGGCGTCGCCACCAGCGGTTGGCGCGGGCGAAGTTTTTCGCTGGGTATTGCCGACAGTGTGACGGTGTTTGCGGCAAGTGCCTCGCAGGCGGACGCCGCGGCGACGCTGATTGCGAATGCGGTCGATGTTGCCGACGCACGTATCAAGCGGCAGCCCGCTAACGCCTTAAAAGATGATTCTGATTTAGGTCAGCGGCTGGTGACGGTTGCTGTGCCAGAGTTAGGTCAAGAGGAGATTCATGAGGCGCTTGAAGCGGGCTTAAAAAAAGCCCACACGCTCAGGCAGAACGGTTTAATCTGTGCCTGTGTTTTAAGTTGTCAGGGGTGGTTTGTCAGTACTGAAACGGCCCTAATCCAGCGTATGTTATGAGGTGATCATGCAAGCAAAAATTCGTAGGATCGTCGTGCAAATCGACGAGGTGTGGGTTGAGAACGGTCAACCTGTATCGCCCCCCGTACGGCGTGCGCTAGCCATGGCGGTTATCGAGAATCCCTTTGCCGGGCGGTATGTTGAAGATCTAGATGCACTGATGACGGTTGGGCAAGAACTTGGTGCCTTACTCGGGCAGCGTTGCGTGCAAGCGCTGGGCATCAAACCCGGCGAGGCTCAAAGCTACGGCAAGGCAGCTATCGTGGGTGAGGCGGGTGAGCTTGAGCACGCTGCTGCGATTTTGCATCCAAAATTAGGGGCGCCGCTACGTGTGGCAGTTGAAAAGGGCGCCGCACTGGTGCCTTCGAGTAAAAAAATGGGTGCGATGGGTGCGACGATTGATGTGCCGCTCGGACACAAAGACGCAGCTTACGTACGCAGTCATTTTGATGCGATCGAAGCGCGTGTCACCGATGCGCCGCGCGCCAACGAGATCGTGGTGTGTGTCGCCGTCACCGATAGCGGCCGTCCCAACCCTCGGGTGGGTGGTTTGAAGCATCAGGACATGATTGGTAAAGATGGTTTGAATTGAGTATTGAAACGTTGAAACATTGATAGCCAGGGCATGTGCCCGATAAACAGGAGAGTACGATGAAACAGCACCGACTCAGTATCTTTGCAAGGCTCAGTATCGCGGCAGCGACACTGCTAACCGCCTCATCAACGCTGTTGGCGCAAGGCGTCATCAAAATCGGCGAAATCAATAGCTATAAGGCCCAGCCTGCTTTTCTTGAGCCCTACAAAAAAGGTATGGAACTCGCGATCGAGCAGATCAACGCGACTGGCGGTTTGAATGGTAAAAAAGTTGAACTCATCACCCGCGACGATAACGCTAACCCAGGGGATGCCGTGCGAGTGGCCGAAGAGCTCGTGTCGCGCGATCGGGTCGATGTGTTGACTGGATCTTTTTTGTCGCATATCGGCTTGGCCCTGACTGATTTTTCGAAACAAAAGAAAGTGTTCTTTTTGGCCAGTGAGCCTTTGACTGACAAGATTGTCTGGCAAAACGGTCATCGCTATACGTTCCGTTTGCGTACCTCAACGTACATGCAGGTGGCGATGCTTGTGCCAGACGCCGTCGCGATGAAGAAAAAACGCTGGGCCATCGTTTACCCCAATTATGAATATGGTCAATCAGCAGTCGCAAGTTTCAAAGAACTGATGAAAGCGGCGCAACCAGATGTTGAATTTGTGGCCGAGCAAGCCCCGCCGTTAGGTAAGTTAGACGCGGGCAGTGTGGTGCAGGCGTTGTCCGATGCTAAGCCAGACGCTATTTTTAACGTCTTATTCGGTGCTGATTTGGCTAAGTTTGTTCGTGAGGGTAACACCCGAGGCTTATTTAAAAATCGCGAAGTGGTGAGCTTGCTGACGGGTGAGCCTGAATACCTTGATCCACTCAAAGACGAAACCCCCGACGGTTGGTTAGTGACCGGTTATCCGTGGTACGGCATCAAAACGCCAGAGCATGCGGCGTTCTTGAAGGCATATCAAGATAAGTTCAAAGATTACCCACGCCTGGGCTCGGTCGTCGGTTACAGCGCCATCATGTCGCTTGCCGCTGGTATTAAAAAGGCTCAAGGCACAGACACTGAAAAGCTTGTCGATGCCTTTAAAGGGTTGAATCTGATGACGCCGTTCGGCCCAATTACCTACCGACCCGAAGACCATCAGTCGACGATGGGTAGTTTTGTTGGCCGCACGAAAAACGAAGGTGGCAAAGGTGTGATGGTCGATTTTCGCTTCTTAGATGGCGCTAAATTCTTGCCGTCAGCTGAAGAGGTTAAAAAATTGCGGCCTGCTCAATAAGCAGTTTTTAATTGACTGTGACTTGGCAAGCGTTGAACGCTGATTGTTGAATGGGCGATTGATGGACTTATCTGGTTTTGTTGTTCAGTTGCTCAATGGCCTGGCTGGGGCTTCGTCGCTCTTTTTAGTTTCAGCTGGGCTGTCGCTCATCTTTGGTGTGACACGAATCGTGAACTTTGCTCACGGTTCGTTTTTTATGGTGGGCATTTATGTTGCCTACACCCTAGTGACGCGCTTTGCCGATACGATCGGCTTTTGGCCCGCGTTGGTGTGCGCGGCGCTAATCGTTGGTGTGCTTGGCGCACTGGTTGAAATCACCCTGATGCGCCGTATCTATCGTGCGCCCGAGTTGTTTCAATTACTGGCCACCTTCGCCTTGGTCTTAGTGTTTAAAGATGCTGTGTTGTGGCTCTGGGGTCCTGAAGAGCTGTTAGGCCCACGCGCACCCGGGTTAAAGGGCGCGGTACAAATCTTAGGGCGTAGTTTCCCCGCTTACGATTTATTTTTAATTGTTGTCGGACCCGTGCTGTTGGGCTTGCTGTGGCTGTTATTGACCCGTACCCGCTGGGGTACGTTTATTCGCGCTGCCACACAAGATCGCGAGATGGTTGCAGCGCTTGGGGTCAATCAAGCGTGGTTGTTTACCAGCGTGTTCGCGTTAGGCGCTCTATTGGCGGGTTTGGGCGGTGCCTTACAACTGCCACGCGAACCCGCAAGCCTTGAGATGGATCTCAACACGATTGGCGCTGCGTTTGTGGTGGTGGTGGTGGGTGGAATGGGCTCGATCCCCGGCGCTTTTGTGGCTGCATTGTTGATCGCTGAGTTAAAAGCCATTTGCATTTGGTTGGGTGTGGTCAATATTTTTGGTACGGCGATCTCGTTTTCAAAGCTTACGTTGGTGGTCGAGTTTTTAGTGATGGCTGTGGTGTTGGTGCTGCGTCCCTGGGGGTTGTTGGGCAGACCACAGCCGCCCTCGCGGCACGCCGCGCATGTCGAGGCGCCCTTAGGTGCTCCCACACGTTTGACGACTACCTTGCAGTTAGCGGCCGTAGGTCTGTTGGTATTGCTGCCATGGCTGACCTCGGCTTCGCCTTATTTTACGGTGCTGAGTATTGATTTGTTGGTTGCCGTGTTGTTTGCGACCAGCTTGCACTTCATCATGGGGCCTGCCGGTATGCATTCGTTTGGTCATGCGGCGTATTTTGGTTTAGGTGCGTATGGCGCCGCACTCTTGTTTAAAGCCCTTGGGTTACCAATGGAGATTGCATTGCTGTTGGCACCACTTGTGGCTGGCGTAGGTGCGTTGGTATTTGGCTGGTTTAGTGTGCGGTTATCGGGCGTCTATCTGGCGATGTTGACCTTGGCCTTCGCGCAAATTACATGGGCCGTGGTGTTTCAGTGGGATGCCCTGACCGGTGGCAGCAATGGGTTGACGGGCGTCTGGCCGGCAGCATGGCTAACTGACAAAAAAAATTATTATTTTTTGACACTCTCGTGTGTCGTCTCAAGTGTTTGGTTGTTGCGGCGTATGTTGTACGCGCCTTTGGGTTATGCCATGCGCGCGGGTCGAGATTCACCGATGCGCGCCGATGCAATTGGCATCCATGTCAAACGCGTGCAATGGGTCGCTTTCGTGATCGCTGGTGTTTTTGCGGGTGTAGCCGGCGCGCTTTTCGCTTTTTCTAAAGGCAGCATCTCGCCCGAGACCTTACATGTCAGTCGTTCGGTGGATGGCTTGGTGATGGTATTGCTTGGTGGTATCCAGACCTTGGCGGGCCCGATCGTGGGCGCTGTCAGTTTTACGTGGTTGCATGATGTCATCGCACGCAACACTGAGTATTGGCGCGCGATGCTAGGTGGCATTATCTTGTTACTGGTGTTGTTATTTCCCGAAGGGATTGCAGGCTTTGCCCGTCGTATCAATTTGCGTCTTGCAGACAAGGGGCAAGCATGAGTCTGTTGACAGTGAAAGACTTGGGTAAGTCCTTTGGCGGGGTAAAGGCCGTTGATGGCATTTCGTTTGAGCTTAAAGCAGGTGAGTTGTTGGCCTTGATTGGCCCGAATGGCGCCGGCAAATCAACTACCTTCAACATGGTCAATGGTCAATTGCAGGCTGATCGCGGGTCGATTCAGTTGGCTGGAAAAGAGTTAGTTGGCCTTGCGCCACGAGACATTTGGCGTTTAGGGGTGGGCCGCACGTTTCAAATTGCCGAAACGTTTTCGTCGCTGACAGTGATCGAAAACGTGCAGATGGCCTTGCTCTCGCATGCCGGGCAGGTGTTTTCGTTTTTTCAGACTGCGCGTACGCACGAACGTACCCGGGCGCTTGAGTTGCTTGAACAGGTTGGGATGGCGTCGCAAGCAGACCGCCCCTGCAGCGCGTTGGCCTACAGCGATGTCAAACGTGTCGAGTTGGCGATCGCGTTGGCCAATCGTCCGCGACTTTTGCTGATGGATGAACCCACAGCAGGCATGGCACCGAAAGAGCGCAACGCGTTGATGGCATTAACCAAAAAATTGGTGATTGAGCAAAACATTGCGGTGCTGTTTACCGAGCACAGTATGGATGTGGTGTTCGCCCACGCCGACCGCATCATTGTCTTGGCGCGCGGGCGACTGATTTCACAGGGTACGTCCAACGAGGTTCGTCAAGATTTTAAAGTGCAAGAGGTGTACTTTGGCTCTGGCGCGACGTTTGAAAATGAGACGGTAGTCTCGGACGTTCATGCCAAGACGGCGACAAGTACCCCTGATCATGCGGATCCGCTTCTGTCTGTGCAGAGTCTATGCGCTTGGTACGGCGCCGCTCAAATTCTGTATGACGTAAATGTTGAAGTGAAACGCGGTGAAGTCGTGGCGTTGATGGGGCGTAACGGGGCGGGCAAGTCGACCACCATGAAAGCGTTAATGGGTTTGCTTGAAAAGCGTACTGGCGACGTGCAATTTATGGGGCGCGAGATTTCAAAAGATGCAGCGCATCGTATTGCGGCCAGTGGACTAGGCTATGTGCCTGAGGATCGGCGCATTTTTACCGATCTCACGGTTTTAGAGAATCTCGAGGTTGGTCGGCAAAAGGGGCGGTTGTGGCCCGATGGTTCTGCGGCCCCAACCTGGACCGTGCAGCAGTTGTTTGCACTTTTTCCGAATCTGGGTGAGATGCCCAGACGCCCAGGCGGGCAGATGAGTGGTGGTGAACAACAAATGCTGACCGTAGCGCGAAGCTTGATGGGTAACCCTTACTTGGTGCTGCTTGATGAGCCATCTGAAGGTGTGGCACCTGTGATTGTTGAGCAAATGGTACAGATGATTTTGGCATTGAAAAAGCAAGGCGTCAGTATTTTGCTATCAGAACAAAATCTGCACTTTGCGCGCCTAGTGTGCGACCGCGCCTATGTGCTTGAAAAAGGGCAAATCCGTTTTAGCGGCACGATGACCGAGCTCGATGCTAACGAGCATGTACGTCAAACCTATTTAAGCGTCTAGGGTCTGTGATGAACACTTCGTCACCCTGTACGCTGCGTGTCAATGCTCAGCAACATGAGTTACAACTGTCAGCGGATGTGTCGTTGATGCATGTGTTGCGTAATGACCTTGCGCTGAATGGACCAAAATATGGTTGTGGCTTGGGTCAGTGCGGCGCTTGTACTGTGCTAATCGATGGGGTCGCTGCGCGCTCATGCGTGGTGCCCGCACAAGGTGTACAAGGCCGCGCCGTGACCACCCTTGAAGGGCTGGGGTCGCGCGGGCAGTTGCACCCTGTGCAGCAGGCTTTTATTGACGAGCAAGCTGCGCAATGTGGGTATTGTCTCAATGGCATGATTATGATGACGGTGTCTCTGTTAACGCATACACCTGACCCCACTGAGGCTGAAATCCGAAGTGCACTATCGGGTAACTTTTGCCGCTGTGGCACGCACATTGAAATCATGCGTGCGGTGCAGCGCGCGGCCGTGCTGATGCACACCTCGCACGGGCTCGATCATGGCAAATCCTAAGCCTTTACGTACCCGTGCAGATTTTTTAAATGCGACCGACGTATTGTTGGTGGTGCGTGAGCCGCCGCCTGCCAATCCACCCGCGCCAGGCCAACCTGCAGCGGTGCCGGGTAACCCTGCCGAGGGCGTTGAAATCGTGCTGTCGCTGTGGGCAGACGGCCGAGTGATCGCCTTGCATGGTCACGTTGATCTTGGCACCGGACTTCAAACCGCGTTTGCTCAGATCGTGGCTGAAGAGCTTGACGTGCAGCTTGAGCAGGTTGAAGTCATTTTGGGCGATACCGGTACTGCGCCCAATCAGGGTCCTACTATTGCCAGCGGTTCGATTCAAAATCATGCCGCGCCTCTTCGGGCCGCTGCGGCTCAAGCGCGCCAATATTTGCTTGAGTTGGCCGCAGCTAAATTTGCAGTGCCTACGACGCAATTACAAGTGAGCAATGGAATCGTGTCCATTGCGGCTGTCGCAAGCGCAGACACGACGGCGTCTGCCGCTTCAGTCAGCTATGCGGAGTTACTCACTGGCCAGCACATTCACCTCAAGCTTGAACTGAGTACGCCAGTCAAAGACCCCGCAACCTACCGCACGGTCGGGCAGTCAGTGCCGCGTGTAGACATCCCAGCCAAGGCGACGGGTGAGCTAGTGTTCGTGCACGATGTGCGAGTGCCCGGCATGTTGCATGGCCGAGTGATTCGTCCACCTTATGCCGGCGCCGATCACGGTGACTTTATTGGTAACTTGCTTGAGTCAGTTGACGAGACGTCGATTGCCCATATCCCAGGCATTCGTGCGGTGGTCGTGATTCGGGATTTTATTGGGGTCGTCGCCGAACGCGAAGAGTTCGCTGAGCTCGCCGCCAACACGCTACGGGTGCATTGGAAACCCTGGGCCGGCTTGCCCGACTTATCCAATGTTGAGCAAGCGTTGCGTAACAATCCAGCGACACCACGCCAGCTTGTCGATGAGGGTGATGTGGATCAGGCGCTTGCAGAGGCCGCGCAGTCGATGCCGCGCACTTATATTTGGCCTTATCAAATGCACGCCTCAATTGGTCCGTCGTGCGCCGTGGCTGAGTTCAAAACGGATCCGACCGATCCGTTTACCTTAACAGTGTGGGCTGGCACGCAAAATCCTCATGTGTTGCGCGCAGACTTAGCGCGCTTAACTGCACTGCAAGATACTGCGATTGAAATCATACGGATGGAAGCCTCTGGTTGCTACGGACGCAACGGTGCGGACGATGTGGCGGCAGATGCGGTGTTGCTGGCGCGCGCAGTCGGTGCACCCGTGCGCGTACAGCTCACGCGTGAGCAAGAAAATCTATGGGAGCCCAAAGGTGCGGCGCAATGGATGGAGGTCCGCGGTGGCTTGCATGCAGACGGCTCGATTGCAGCCTATGATTTTTCAACCTCTTACCCTTCAAACGGAGCACCCACGCTTGCGCTATTACTGACGCGCACGCTTGAACCCAACGCACAAGCCTATGCAATGGGGGATCGCACCGCGCGTCCGCCCTATACCTTGCAAAATTTGCGCGTCACTGTGAATGATATGCCGCCCATTTTGCGCGCCTCGTGGTTGCGTGGCGTGTCGGCGATGCCCAATTCGTTTGCGCACGAATCTTATATTGACGAACTTGCGACGGCGGCTGGGGTCGATCCTTTGACCTTCAGATTGCGTTATCTCGATGACCCACGCGCGCGCGAATTGTTACAAGCCACTGCCGCAAAAGCAGGCTGGAAAACGCATGACCAGCCACAGCAGCTGGGTGCAGAGGGCGATATTTTGCACGGGCAGGGCATCGCCTGGGCCCGCTATGTGCATAGCAAGTGGCCAGGATTTGGTGCGGCGTGGGCCGCGTGGATCGCTGATGTTGAGGTCAATAAGCGCACCGGTGAAGTGCATGTCAAACGGGTGGTGGTGGGTCACGATGCGGGCTTGACCATTAATCCTGCTGGTGTTGAGCATCAAATTCACGGCAATGTGGTTCAAACCACCAGTCGCGCCATGATTGAACAGGTGCCAATTGAACGTGAGCGTAATACTGTTGCCACCCGCGAATGGGGTTCGTATCCGATTTTGAGTTTCAGGCAAGTGCCTGTGATCGAAGTCATGCAGATGCCTCGGAACAATGAGCCCGCACTTGGGGCGGGCGAGTCAGCCTCGGTACCCGGTACGGCGGCGATTGCCAACGCGATTTTCGATGCGACAGGTGTGCGCTTCAGGCAACCGCCTTTCACGCCAGAGGTTGTGCGCGCTGCTTTGAATCCTTTGATGTATCAAGGCGACTCAGACTCCAACGCCTGCGGCAATCCTCAGCTGGCAGCGCAAGCCTCAGACAAACTTCAGTTAGCTTCGCAAGCAAGTGACCCGCTGCAAGCAAGCCCTGTGCGTCAACAGACAGATCATGCCGACGCGCGTTGGCCCAAGCCGCGTACGTGGTGGTTGCGTGCGGCTGCGTTGACGGCGGCGCTGGGTACCACGCTGCTTGGCGCGACGTGGTCACTGTTCGGTCAGCGCACTGCGCTTGCGCCAGTGACCCAACCGATCGCGACCTACTCGGCTGCAACGCTTGAGCGTGGTCGTGAATTAGCGGCCTTGGGTAATTGCGTGACTTGCCATACCAGTGCGCAAGGTAAACCAAATGCTGGCGGCTTGGGGATTCAAACTCCCTTCGGCACGGTCTATAGCACTAACTTAACGCCTGATCCTCAAACCGGTATCGGTTTGTGGTCACAGCAAGCCTTTAATCGTGCCATGCGTGAAGGCATCTCGCGCGATGGGCAGCACTTGTACCCCGCGTTTCCATACACCTCGTTCACTCGCACGACTGACGAAGATCTGACCGCGTTATATGGGTGGCTGATGTCGCAAGAGCCGGTGCGCCAGGCAACGCCTGAAACTAAGCTTGCGTTTCCGTTTAGTTTGCGTCCGCTCATGGCCTTTTGGAATGCGCTGTACTTAACGCCCGGGGCTTCTACCAAGCCAACGAAAACCGAAGTTGAGCGTTCGCCGGCGTGGTTGCGGGGTGAATATCTGGTGAATGGGTTGGGGCATTGTTCGGCCTGTCACACCTCACGCGATGCGTTGGGTGGCGAGCGCTCAGGGCTAGCGTACTTAAGCGGCGCCACCGTTGATGGCTGGCTGGCCCCAGCCCTCAATGCGCGCTCGCCCAGCCCAGTGCCCTGGACTGAAACAGCCTTTTATGATTACTTACGTGACGGCCATAGCGCCGAACACGGCAGCGCCTCGGGGCCGATGGCCCCGGTCGTCAGGCAATTAGCGCAAGTCCCTGACGCCGATATTTCTGCCATGGCCCACTACTTGGCGTCGTTTCAAGAGCAAAGCGCCTCGGCACTGACCGCTCAAACTTACGTCGCTCAGGCCGCCGCGCGAGAGCCTTTGCTGCTTGGCCCCGCACAGCGTATGTTTCAGGCCGCCTGTGCCTCGTGTCACCACGACGGCGATGGCCCGCGTTTACTTGGCGTCAATATCCCGCTGGCGCTAAGCACTGGTATGCACAGCGCGCAACCTGATAACGTGATTCGCGTGATCCTAGAGGGGATTCGCAAACCCGCCAGCGAGCAAATCGGCTTTATGCAAGGTTTTGCCAAGCAGTTTGACGATCGACAATTGAGCGAATTAGTGTCTTACATGCGTAGCCGTTTTGCCCCCACTCAGCCGCCCTGGCAAGATCTCGAACAGAAAATTGGGGTAATCCGTATGTCACCAAGCTTGCATTTACCGTAAAGTTTCCCCACAATAGAGATATTGTTGATCACCCCGGTTCTGACCCGAGCCGGGGTTTTGCTTTTTTGGAAAACACCATGGCAACTATTCCTCTTACCGTGCGCGGGGCCGAGCGCTTACAAGCTGAGCTGCAGCGGCTCAAGCATGTCGATCGCCCTGCAGTCATTAGCGCCATTGCTGAAGCACGTTCTCACGGCGATTTGTCTGAAAACGCTGAATATGATGCGGCGCGCGAGCGTCAAGGCTTTATCGAAGGGCGTATCGCCGAACTCGATGGCACGCTTTCAAACGCCCAGTTAATTGAACCGAGCACGATCGAGGCCGATGGCCGCGTTGTGTTTGGCGCAACCATTGAAATCGAAGATCTTGAGTCGGGCACCAAAGTGACTTACCAAATCGTTGGTGACGTCGAGGCTGACATCCGTTCGAATTTGATTTCGGTGTCTAGCCCTGTGGCGCGTGCTTTGATTGGTAAGTACGAGGGTGATGTCGTTGAAGTGAAGGCCCCATCCGGTGCCCGTGAGTACGAAATCATCAGTATTAAATATCTTTGAGCACGCGTCCTTCGAAACACGCTCTCTGAAAGATGCCTAATTAGCGTTTGACCGGTGCGCGTTTACGCACTGTCGTGCCAAGAGCCCCACGCCGGGCTCCGGCACGTAGCGACAAAGCGCTGCCACTGCGACGCGGAATCCCATGTGAGGTATCCTTGGCGCTTGCGCGTTTGCTTGGGCGAGCAGGACGATCGCCCGAATAGACAGTTGGGCGATCGGTGGCCAAGTCGGTTTGCTCGCGTTCTGGGCGATTGCGGCGGCTTGGTTTTTGAACCTTTTTACCCGCTGCGGCTAGCTTTTTAGGAGTGTGGGGTTCGTTAGGCTTGCGCTTGGCTGGGGTTGCAGGTTCAGCTGGCGGTTTAAGGTAGGTGCCCTTTGACCCGAAGCGATACAGAATCAGCATTTTGCCCAAATGGTGCACCGTGGCGCACGAAAGGGTGTCGCAAATCGTGGCAAGCATGGCATCGCGCTCGTCGCGGTCAGCACTGCCGGCTCGAACCTTAATTAGCTCGTGAGCAGATAGGTTTAGGTCGATTTCTTTTAAAACTGCCTCAGTGAGCCCGTTGTCGCCAATCAGTACAACTGGGCGCAGGGGGTGAGCAGCAGCGCGAAGCGAACTACGCTCGCGGGGGGTAAGTTCCATAATAGTCATAAGGTAGATTGTACGGGAATGGCGAAGAACAAATTTTCTAAAGAATGGGTCATGCAGCACATTAATGACCCTTTCGTCAAAATGGCGACTCAAAAGGGCTATCGTGCCCGTGCTGCCTTCAAACTGACTGAGATCCTCGATGCTGAAAAAATCATGCGTCGCGGTGACATCATCGTTGACTTGGGCTCGACCCCGGGCAGCTGGTCTCAGGTGGCGCGCGAGCGTCTGGTGGGCAAGGGTGGAATCCTCGACGGTCGCATTATTGCGCTCGACCTCTTACCGATGGAGCCTATCGCAGGTGTTGAGTTCATTTTGGGCGACTTTAGTGAAGATGCTGTCCTCGAAGAACTCAACCAAGCCCTCGAAGGAGTCAAGGTAGATTTAGTTATGTCAGACATGGCGCCAAATTTATCTGGGGTCGGTTTAGCCGATGCGGCCAGAATTCAACAAGTGATTGATTTAGCCCTTGAATTTTCGCTAATGCACCTCAAAACAGATGGTGCACTGATTGTGAAGGCGTTTCACGGCAGCGGCTTTTCGCAAACCGTTGAAAGCTTCAAACGACACTTCAAAAGGGTGGTCGAGCGTAAACCCAAAGCATCAAGAGATCGTTCTTCTGAAACTTTCTTGATCGCCAAGGGTCGAAAGGGCTAGAGCTTTGAGATTTCGGTCCCGTCGCGCAGTAAGGGATTACTGCGAATGGGCTTTTTTAACAGGTAGAATGTTATTTTGCCTCGTTGCAATGCGTCCTTTGGGCCAAAGGTGCGCGGCGCGTCAGAACGACAAGCTGGAGATCGGCCTTGAATAATTCTTTTTCGAAAGTCGCGGTTTGGATGGTGATCGGTTTAGTACTGTTTACGGTGTTTAAACAGTTCGACTCCCGCGCGCCTGTACAAGACACCGTGAGCTACACCCAATTTATGGAAGACGCCAAGTCGGGCAAGGTCCGCCGAGTCGATGTCCAAAACGATGTCATCCACGTGACGCCCGACTCGGGCCGCCCTTACACCCTGACTTCGCCTGGCGATCTCTGGATGGTGTCTGATTTGCTCAAAGCTGGTGTTTCTGTATCGGGCAAGCCGCGCGAAGAGCCCTCACTGCTCATGAGTATCTTTGTGTCTTGGTTTCCGATGCTGCTCTTGATCGGTGTCTGGGTGTTTTTTATGCGCCAGATGCAGGGTGGTGGTAAGGGTGGGGCGTTTAGTTTTGGTAAGTCGCGTGCGCGCTTGCTAGACGAAGGCACAAATGCCATCACGTTTGCTGACGTTGCGGGTTGCGACGAAGCAAAAGATGACGTTCAAGAAATTGTTGATTTTTTACGTGATCCGTCTAAGTTTCAAAAGCTCGGCGGTCGTATCCCCCGCGGCGTGCTGATGGTGGGTTCGCCTGGTACTGGTAAGACGTTGCTGGCCAAAGCGATTGCTGGCGAAGCCAAGGTTCCGTTTTTTAGTATTTCGGGTTCTGACTTTGTTGAGATGTTTGTGGGTGTGGGCGCAGCTCGCGTGCGCGACATGTTTGAAAACGCTAAAAAGCACTCGCCTTGCATTATCTTTATTGACGAGATTGATGCTGTCGGTCGTCAGCGTGGCGCCGGCTTGGGTGGCGGCAACGACGAGCGCGAACAAACGCTTAACCAGATGTTGGTTGAGATGGACGGCTTTGAATCTGGCGTTGGCGTGATTGTGATCGCTGCAACCAACCGCCCTGATGTGCTTGACCCTGCGTTGCTGCGTCCCGGTCGTTTTGATCGTCAAGTGGTCGTGCCATTGCCAGATATTCGCGGTCGCGAACAAATTCTTAAAGTTCACATGCGCAAAGTGCCGTTGGCGCAAAATGTGGATGCTCATACTCTTGCGCGTGGTTGCCCTGGTTTTTCGGGCGCTGATCTTGCCAATCTGGTGAACGAGTCGGCGCTGTTTGCGGCGCGTCGTAATGGTCGCACGGTTGATATGTCTGACTTTGAAAAAGCCAAAGACAAGATCATCATGGGTGCCGAGCGCCGTTCAATCGTGATGCCCGATGAAGAACGCCGTAACACCGCGTATCACGAGTCTGGTCATGCGATCGTGGCCCGTATGTTGCCTAAAACTGATCCTGTTCACAAAGTCACGATCATCCCGCGTGGTCGTGCCTTAGGTGTCACGATGCAGTTGCCCGAAGGCGATCGTTACAGCATGGATAAAGAGCGTCTGTTGTGTACGATTGCCGTGTTGTTTGGTGGCCGTATCGCTGAAGAATTGTTCATGAACCAAATGACCACCGGCGCCTCAAATGATTTTGAGCGTGCCACAGCGATTGCTCGTGACATGGTGACGCGCTACGGCATGACAGATTCACTGGGCCCAGTGGTGTATGCCGAAAACGAAGGTGAAGTCTTTTTGGGCCGTAGCGTGACAAAAACCACGCATATGTCTGAAGCGACGATGCAAACGGTCGATAAAGAGATCCGCAAAATTATCGACGAGCAGTACGCACGCGCTCGCACCATCCTTGAAAACAGTCGTGAAAAAGTCGAAATCATGACTAAGGCGTTGCTCGAATGGGAAACCATCGACGCAGATCAGATCGGTGACATCATTGAAGGTCGCCCACCGCGCCCACCAAAGGTGCCACAGGCGCCAGCTGATTCGTCGGATACACCCCCCACGGGCGCAGCACCGACTAACGATCCTGCTGCGGTGGTCTAAGACGACGGCAGAGCTGACTCTGATGTTGGGTAGCTGGTTATGCGGGCGCTTTGAGTTTGTACTCAAGCGCCCGCTTTTAATGGGTATCGTCAACGTCACGCCTGATTCATTTTCTGATGGCGGTCAACACGCTGATGCAACCTCGGCGATTGCACACGCGCACCATTTGGTTGCTGAAGGTGCCGATATCATCGACATTGGTGGTGAGTCCACCCGCCCAGGGGCTGCGCCCGTTTCTATCCAAGATGAGCTTGCGCGCATTTTGCCTGTGATCGCTGCGCTGCGCGACAGTGGTGTTGCGATTTCAGTCGATACCTGCAAACCTGAGGTGATGCAGACTGCGCTTGAGGCGGGGGCCGACATCATTAATGATGTGACAGGCATGCGAGCACCCGAGGCACAGCGCATCGTTGCTGCGCACCCAAGCTGTGGGGTGTGCCTGATGCACATGCAGGGCGAGCCGCGTACGATGCAACGCAATCCTCAATACCAAAATGTCGTGCACGAGGTGAAAGCGGCGCTCGTCGCGCAGGCGCAGTTGCTTGAGCATCTTGGTGTCAAGCGGGCCCGCCTTAGCTTGGATCCTGGCCTGGGGTTTGGAAAAACGCTCGAGCATAATTATCAATTACTGCAAGGGCTGGAGCAGCTTGTGCAAAGCGGCTACCCAGTCGTGTTGGGTGCCTCGCGTAAATCTATGATTGGTAGTGTCACCGGTAAATCTGTGGATCAGCGTCTGAGTGGTAGCATTGCTGCCGCGCTCGCAGGTGTGGTCAGAGGTGCAGCGGTCTTGCGTGTGCATGATGTCGATGCCACGCGTGACGCTTTAAAAGTTTGGCAGTCCGTTCAGGCTGCAGGGGATCCACATTGATGTCCCCTCGGTGCTGAGCGACGAGTTTCGCGGAGAAAAAAATGAGTCAAAGAAAATATTTCGGTACAGATGGCGTGCGCGGCGAAGTAGGTGGCGACGTCATCAATGCTGAATTCGCACTCAGGCTTGGCTATGCAGCCGGCAAAGTTCTGGCCAAAGAACATTCGGCGCGGCGCGGCCGCCCAACCGTATTGATCGGTAAAGACACGCGCATCAGCGGCTACATGCTTGAATCGGCACTCGAAGCAGGCTTTGCTTCGGCTGGTATTGAGGTGTTGCTCGCAGGCCCGCTACCCACCCCAGCGGTGGCGTATTTGACGCGCACCTGGCGCTTAGTGGCTGGTATTGTGATCAGCGCCTCACACAATCCTTACTACGACAATGGCATCAAGTTTTTTTCGTCTAAGGGCATGAAGTTACCTGACGAGACTGAGGCTGCGATTGAAGCTGCGCTAGACGAACCCATGCAGTGTGTCAGCTCTGAAAAGCTCGGACGCGCGCGTCGTATTGACGATGCGCCGGGTCGTTACATTGAATTTTGTAAAAGTACGTATCCGTCGGATTTGGATTTAGGCGGTTTGAAACTCGTGGTAGATGCTGCCAATGGTGCTGCCTACCATATTGCACCTCACGTGTTTCGCGAGTTAGGGGCCGAAGTCACTGCAATTGGCGTGTCGCCCGACGGGTTCAATATCAATAAAGACGTTGGTGCCTTGCATCCAGAAAGCTTAGCGGCTGAGGTACGTGCACGTGGCGCAGATCTTGGCATTGCGCTAGACGGTGATGCCGACCGTGTGCAAATGGTAGATGCCACCGGGCGTGTCTATAACGGCGACGAGCTGTTGTATGCTGTGCTGCGTGAACGCCTCTCGCGTGGGCCGGTTGCAGGTGTGGTGGGTACCCTCATGACCAATTTCGGCTTTGAGCGTCAACTGAAAAACATGGGCATCCCCTTTGAGCGTGCTCAAGTGGGTGATCGCTATGTGCTCGAGCAATTGCGTAATCGCGGCTGGCTCTATGGGGGTGAAAGCTCAGGGCATTTGTTGTGTCTAGATTCGCACACGACGGGCGATGGCATCGTTGCGGCCTTGCAAGTGTTGGCGGCTTTGCAGCGCAGCGGCGAGACCCTGTCTCAATGGGTCTCTGCCCTGCGCTTGTACCCGCAAAAAATGATTAACGTGGTACTTAAGCCTGGTACGGATTGGGCAACCCATGCCGGCTTACAAGCGGCTCAACAACAAGCCGAAGCCTTACTGGGTGAACGCGGTCGGGTGTTGATCCGCGCGTCGGGCACCGAACCCAAACTACGCTTGATGGTCGAGGCCGATGACGAGGCTTTGGCGACGAAGTGCGTCGATTTGCTTGCGGCGGTCGATTTAACGAGCTAGTCAGCCAGCGGTGCAACGCTCTCGCGATCCCGCAAGTTCATCACCTCGCGTCTGCCCTGGGGGGCAGTTCGGGCTTCTGGATGGCGTGACTAAAGTCAAAAAAACTTCATCATTTCGTCACCTTCGTGCAATGTCGCTTTGTCATAGTTGGGGATATCTCAGGAGATCAACCCCATGCTTGAGCTTGTGCGCAGTGCTTCTAGTCTATTTACGCTTCCGACGGCTTCAAATAACTCTGCTGGATTGGTCGTCGGCTTGGCGCAGTCGCCCGACGAAATCGAATTGGTGCAGCGGCTTCGTCATGATGTATTTAGCGCAGAGTATGGTGCCGCCCTCGGCACGGATCGCGATGGGATCGATCGCGATCACTTTGATCCCTGGTGTGCGCACCTGCTAGTACGAGAACTTTCTACCGATCAAGTGGTTGGCACCTATCGAATTTTGACTCCGCAACAAGCCAAGCGTGCAGGCAGCTACTACTCTGAGTCTGAGTTTGATCTAAGCGGCTTAGGACAGGTGCGTGATTCGTTAGTCGAGTTTGGGCGAGCCTGCATTCACGAAGAGCACCGGCAAGGCGGTGTCTTAATGATGCTTTGGTCAGGCTTGGCAGAGATCCTCAAGCAAGGTCACTACGAGCATGTGTTTGGTTGTGCAAGCGTGAGCCTGCGCGACGATGGTGTTACGGCAGCCGAAGTTTGGCGTCAGGTTAAAGCGCGCTCGCTATTAACTGAGGAGGTGAGCGTGAAACCCTTGCATCGTTACCCCGTTGAGCAGCTTGACAGCCAATTGCCCGCCTCGGTACCGGCGTTGCTTAAAGGTTATTTGAAGCTAGGTTCGCGCGTATGCGGCGAGCCGGCCTGGGATCCTGACTTTAATACGGCTGATTTTCCGATGCTACTCTCAGTGAGCAATATGGGACAGCGTTACCGGAAACACTTTGGCTTTGATAGCGCTAAACCTGGATCAGCTCAAAATTAAAACCGACCTTATCCCATTCGGTTTCTTCACCATGTAATGAGAAGTCGGTGAGTGGATGCGAGGCGAGCCATTTTTTGTCGACCTTGCAGACGATTGAAAGCCCTTTAACGCTCACTGAGAGCGGTAGACGAGAGACATCCTCACGACGCCGACACAGCAGTACTGCCAAGCGCAGACACAAAATCGTGAGCCACTGCTCGCGGTTTTTGACCAGGTTTTGTGCCTTACTGAGTTTGCCCGTATGTGCCAGCGCCAGAAGTCCAAGCTGCGCTTGATCGACTCGTGAGAAGCCCGGCATGTCAGCGTTATTTAAAATATAGGCACTGTGCTTATGATAGCCCGCCTGGGCAATCGACAAGCCTACCTCGTGCAGGTCGGCCGCCCAACTCAAGGTGTGGCGCAGTTCATCTTGTGCGTTGCGCTCTGGCAGCATCGCATCAAAAAGACTTAAGGCGCAGCGCTTGACGCGTGTCGATTGACGCGTGTCAACGTGGTAGCGTTTGGTGAAGGCCAGCACTGAAACGTCACGCCGGTCATGGGCTTCTTCACGACCGGCCAAATCCACCAAGACGCCCAAGCGCAGCGCGCCGTCGCCGGTCTTCATGACATCGACGTGCATCTCGTCAAAGAAGGCGCTCATGATGGCCAGGCCACCGGTCAAGACATCGGCACGTTCAAGTTTGATACCCGGTAGGTCGTTGGGGATCACACGCCCAGCGCGCACGAGCTTTGCCTTGAGTTTCTCGAGACCGTCGCGCGTAATGCCTTCGGGCGATAAACGGCCCTCGGTCAAAATTGCATATAGCGCCTTAGCGGTGCCGGACGAGCCAAAGGCGGCATCCCAGCCCATTTTGCGGTACGGCTTCGTGATGACCTCGATCTCGCGCCGCGCGGCAAGTTCGGCCTGCTTCAGCGAATAGGCATCAATGACGCCGTCTGGAAAAAACTGTCGGCTGTAACTGACGCAACCCATGTAGAGCGACGAGGTGAGCAGTGGTTCATCCCCGCGACCAATAATGATCTCGGTCGAGCCCCCTCCGATATCGATGACTAAGCGCCGGTCGGTCGAGATTGGTAATGTGTGACTGACCCCAGAGTAGATCAGGCGGGCTTCTTCGCGCCCAGCAATGACTTCAATCGGAAAACCGAGTGCAGCCTCGGCGCGAGGCAGAAAGTCAGCGACGTTACGCGCCACGCGAAAGGTGTTGGTCGCAACTGCACGTACTCGATCTGGATGAAAGCTGCGTAAGCGCTCGCCAAAGCGTTTGAGCACCTCAATGGCCCGCTCAACAGACTCATCGTTCAGGATCTTGGCAGAGTTTAGGCCTGCGGCCAAGCGCACAGTTTCTTTGAGACGATCGATTTGATAGATGTGTTTGGCACCATTTTGCTCGGCTACCCGTCCGATCGATAGCCTAAAGCTGTTCGACCCCAGATCTACTGCCGCCAAGAGGTGTTCCATTAACGTCAACCTGTTACACAATTACACGTATTATAAAAGGGTATCAAGAATTCAAAAAAACACACTAGTCAGCCGTGAATGTTGCAAAACTGTAACTTTGTTGTTGTACAACTCTAAAAATCCCAAAAAACTGAGGTCTGATTGTATGCCTGCGCGTAAAAGAACCGAACCGCTTTTTCTGAACCGAGAATTGTCCCTGCTTCAGTTTAACGAGAGGGTCTTGGCCATGGCTGAGCACCCAGATACACCGTTATTAGAAAGGTTGAGGTACGTCTGTATTGTGAGCTCGAATCTGGATGAGTTTTTCGAGATTCGCATGTCAAGCCTGAAAGAGCAGCTGGCGCAGCACCCCACGTTGATGGGGCCTGACGGCATGACCACCGAGCAGGCGTATGAGCGTGTGCAACTTGAAGTGCACCGAATCGTTGAGCGTCAGTACGCGATGCTCAATGATGATATTTATCCACGGTTACGCACTGAGGGCGTGTACTTGCATCATTTCAGCGAGTGGGACGAAGCGCAAACCGCCTGGGCCAAAGAAGTGTTTCATCGCGATGTGATGCCTTTGCTGACGCCAATCGGCCTCGATCCGGCGCACCCGTTCCCCCGTGTCTACAACAAAAGTTTGAATTTCATTGTGCCCTTGTCTGGTCAGGATGCCTTCGGCCGCAAGGCAACGATCGCGATCGTGCAAGCCCCAAGAGCGTTGCCGCGCCTGATACAAATGCCACCTCAGGTGTCGGGCCAGCCTCACAGTTTTATCTTATTGACTAGTCTGTTGCGTGCGTTTGTCGGTGAGTTGTTTCCGGGTATGGAGATGCAGGGCTGCTATCAATGGCGTGTGACGCGCAACAGTGATCTGTTTGTGGATGAAGAAGAAGTCACGAACTTGCGGCAGGCGCTGCAAGGTGAGTTATCACAACGTAATTTCGGCTCGGCCGTGCGGCTTGAAATTGACGTGCTGACACCCATTGAGATTGCCACCTTTTTGCAAAAAGAGTTTTCGTTGACCGAGGCGGATACCTACCGCGTAAATGGTCCGGCCAACGTGTCTCGACTGATGCAGATTTGCAATTTAGTCAAACGACCAGATTTGCTGTTTCCAGAGTTTCACGGACCCATCCCTGCGCCGTTCGATAGCCTGCCCAATCGCCCTTCCGCCATTTTTGAGGCGATCGCGAAACAAGATCGTTTATTGCATCATCCCTATCAATCTTTTCAACCGATCATCGATTTCTTAACAGCCGCCGCGATCGACCCAGACGTCGTAGCGATTAAACAGACGATTTATCGCACAGGCGAAGACTCAGAGCTGATGCGCTTATTGCTCGCTGCGGCCAAGGCGGGTAAAGAAGTGACCGTCGTCGTAGAGCTCATGGCGCGTTTTGATGAACAAACCAACATTAACTGGGCGGCACGTCTTGAAGAGGTCGGTGCGCACGTGGTGTACGGCGTCGTGGGTCACAAAACGCACGCCAAGATGGCGCTAGTTCTACGCCGGGAAAAGGGTCGAATCAGGCGCTACGGTCACTTGGGCACGGGCAACTACCATCCACGTACAGCCAGTCTTTATACCGACTTTGGCTTGCTGACCGCTGAGCCGCGTCTGTGTGAAGACATGGACAAAGTATTTTCGCAACTGACTGGACTTGGCTCACGCAGGGTACTGAAAGAGTTGTTGCAGGCGCCTTTCACACTGCATGACACGGTCGTTTCGCTGATTCGCGCTGAAGCTCGGGCTGCACGCGCTGGTGAACAAGCACGGATTTTGGTGAAACTCAACTCGTTACTTGAGCCGACCGTGATCCAAGAGCTTTACAAGGCCAGCCAAGCAGGGGTAAAGATCGATTTGATTATTCGGGGCGTGTGTGCCTTGCGTTCGGGCGTGCCCGGGCTGTCTGAGAACATTACGGTGCGCTCTATTGTTGGGCGTTTTCTTGAACACTCCAGGGTGTTCTATTTCTACAACGCCGGGGCCGAGTCCGTTTACCTGTCGTCTGCCGACTGGATGGATCGCAACTTTTTCAGGCGCGTTGAGATTGCATTTCCGGTCTTAGAAAAAACGCTCAAGAAGCGCGTGATTGATGAGGCTTTTACGTTTGCCTTGCGCGATAACCGTCTAGCCTGGTTACAACAGCCTGACGGCAGTTACACCCCGGTATCGAACCGCCGTGCTGGATTTAAATTACACGAGTTTTTAATGATAAAAAAGTAAAAACTATATTAATCAAGGACTTACGATTTCAACCCTAAATAATTGTATTGAAGGTCACTTTTGTTTGTGACTGTAACAAAGCCGTCATGTTCGCTCTGTACTATTCACATACTAGAGCCCAATAAGGGTCTAGGCTCCGTCTTGAATTGATTTTTATAAGGCTCATATATGCTCAAACGCTCACTCGTCAAACTCTCAGCAGCTCTCGCATTCAGCGTGCTGGGTTTCGCTTCGCAAGCAGCAGATATCACCGGTGCAGGCGCAACTTTTCCATACCCAATTTTCGCTAAATGGGCAGAAGTCTACAAAAAAATCGAAAACGTTGGTTTGAATTACCAGTCGATTGGTTCTTCAGGTGGCCTGCGTCAAATTCGCGCTAAAACGGTGACCTTCGGTGCGTCTGATGCGCCCG